>JBLNDP010000054.1:0-18372 GCA_050261755.1 Clostridia bacterium | reverse complement strand
CGGATTCCAGGTCACTTTCTTTCGCGTCCGGCACGAGAGCGCGCCGGACAACCCGAGCGCCTTTGCGCCGCGCCAGATCCTGCTCGCGCATGCCGCGATCGCCGAACCGAAGCGGGGCCGCTTGCTCCACGAGGAGCGCGCCGCGCGCGAGGGACTCTCGCTCGCCGTGGCGCAGACCGGCCGCATGGCCGTCTGGATCGACGACTGGCGCATGGAGCAGGACGCCGACGGCTACCGCATCGCGATTCCCGGACGGCAACTCGACCTGAGGCTTGACCTCAGTGGCGGAAGCCTCGTGCTGCAGGGCGAGGGAGGAATCAGCCGCAAGGGATACCGGCCCGAGGAGAACAGCCACTACTACAGCCGGACGCATCTCCAGGCGAAGGGCAGCGTCAACGGAGCGACGGTATCGGGCGAGGCGTGGCTGGACCACGAATGGTCGAACGCCTACCTCGCGCCGGAAGCGGCCGGTTGGGACTGGTGCGGCATCAACCTCGACGATGGAAGCTCGCTCATGGCCTTCCGGATGCGCGCGAAGGCAGGCGGCGTGCACTACGCCGATCCAGGAGTGATTTTTACGGAAAAGAGAACCTGGCGATCACCCAGGACCGGGATCGAATATCCGGTGGAGATGCTCGTGAAGAGCCCCAAGGGCGAGTTCTTGTTGGAGCCCCTGATGGACGACCAGGAGTTCGATGCCCGGGCGAGCACCGGCATCATCTACTGGGAAGGCGCGGTGCAAGCCTTCCAGGGAAGCCGCGAAGTGGGACGCGGTTACCTGGAGCTGACCGGCTACGGGACGGCGATGAAGCTCTAGTTCAGCTTCGCGCCGCTTTCCTTCACCACCTTCTGCCACTTCTGCATGTCCGCGCGCATGAACTCGCGGAACTCCTCGGGCGAGCTGCCGACCGGTTCGGCGCCGTCGCGCGTGATCCGCTCCTTGACGTCGGGCATGTTAAGGACGCGCACGAAGTCGTCATGCAGCTTGTTCACCAGCGGCGCCGGCATGTTGGCCGGGCCGAGCACGCCGTACCAGCCCACCACCGAGAAGCCGGGCAGGGCCTCGGCGACGGCTGGAACGTCGGGCAACGATGCCACGCGCTTCGGCGTGGTGATGGCGATGGCCCTCAGGCGCCCGTTGCGCACCTGGTTCATGGCGCCTTCCAGCCCCGCGAAGTTGTAGTGGTACTGGCCGGCGATCAGGTCCGCCATGGCCGGTCCCGAGCCCTTGTACGGCACGTGCTCCGCCTTCACGCCGGTCATCAGCTTGTAGAGCTCGCCAGCGAGGTGGCCGCCGCTGCCGACGCCGGCGGAGCCGAAGTTGAGCGGCACCTTCGAGTTCTTCGTCCAGTCGATGAACTCGGCGAGGTTCTTCGGCGGCGAGCTCGGGTTGACCACGAGCAGCAGGCCGGCGGCAGTGAGCTGGGTGATCGGGGTGAAGCTGTCGACCGGGTGATAAGGCAGGTTCGGGTTGAGCGCCGCATTCACCGTGTGCTGGTGATAGGCAAGGATCAGCGTGTACCCGTCCGGCGCGGCCGTGGCGGTCGCCTGCGCGGCGACGACGCCCGAGGCGCTCGCGCGGTTGTCGACCAGCACCTGCTGCTTGTAGATCTCGGTCAGCTTCGCGCCGAAGAGGCGAGCGAGCAGGTCGGTCGTGCCGCCCTGCGCGGCCGGCGTGAGCAGCCGGATCGGCTTGTTCGGGTAATCGTCGGCCCAGGCGAGGGCGGAAAACGCGAGCGCGAGCACGAGGCAGGCGGGTCTTTGCATCAACGTCTCCAGGTCGAGAGTGCGACGCCGGCAAGGATAAGCCCGATGCCGGCGAAGTGGTACCACTCGGGGAATTCCCCGAGGAAGAGCGCGGAAAGGATGATGCCGAGCGCCGGCATGAGATGCATCGTCACGCCGGCGCGTGCGGCGCCCAGGCGCGTCACGACGTAGCTCCATCCCGCATAGGCGAGAAGAAGCGACCCGACGGCGGAGTAGGCGACCGCCGCCGCCCCGGCCGGCGAGAGCCGCGTCGCAGTGCCGAGGAAAAGCTCGACCGCGACCCAGGGCGCCATGAACAGCACGCCGAAGGCGCAGACCGTGACGATGAGCTCGAGCGTCGTGAGCGGATCGCGCCGCAGCCGCAGCAGCACGGTATACGCGGCCCAGAGCATCATCGAGGCGAGCGCCATGAGGTCGCCGCGATTGAAGGAAAGCGTGGCGAGGCGCTCGAGCTGGCCTTGCGCGGCGATGGTGGCGATGCCGGCGAACGAAACGAGGACGCCCGCCCACCGGCGCGCCGAGATGCGCTCGCCGAAGATCGGCGCCGCGAAGAGGATGAAGATGGGGGAGGTGGACAGATACAGCATCGCGCTCGTCGCCGTGGTGTAGTGCAGCCCGAGCCACTGCAGCGCGAGGTGGATGCCGCCGCCCGCGAACCCGAGGCCCGCCAGGATCTTCCAGTCTCGCGCCGTCAACTTCTTCAAATGACTCTTCAAAGGAGCCCATGTGAACGGCAGGAGAATCGCCAGCACGATGAGCAGGCGTCCCATCGTGGCGACGCCGGGGGCGATGTCGGCGCGCACGGCGCGCGCGACGATCCAGTTCCCCGACCAGAGGAGCAGGGTGGCGAAGAGGACCAGCCAGGCGGCGAAACGCATCGGCCCCGCATTATGCGGCTCGCTAGAATCGCGGCATGCCCCTGGTTCAAGCGGCCGGGCACTCGCTCAACTACCAGTGGGTAGGCGAGGGCAGGGCCGGCGCTCCTGTCCTCGTCTTCCTGCACGAAGGTCTCGGCTCGATCGGGCAGTGGCGCGACTTCCCGGCGCGCGTGGCCGGGGCGACCGGTTGCCGCGCGCTCGTCTACGAACGCTACGGGTACGGGCAGTCGGACGTGCTGCAGGAGCCGCGGCGCACGGTACGGTTCATGCACGACGAAGCCCTGGTTTCTTTCCCTGAAATGCTCTCTTCGTTGGGGATCGAACGGCCCATCCTGGTCGGCCACTCGGATGGCGCATCGATCGCGCTCATCCACGCCGGCGCGGGGCACGCCGTGCGCGCGGTGGCGGTCATGGCGCCGCATGTCTTCATCGAGCCCATCTGCATCACGTCCATCCGGGAGGCGGCGCGCAAGTTCGAGTCCACCGACCTGCCGGAGCGCCTCGGGAAGTACCACCGCGACCCGCGCAAGACCTTCTACGGATGGGCCGACGTGTGGCGCGACGGCGATTTCGAGCGTTGGGACATCCGCGACGAATACCTGCCCCGCGTCGCGTGCCCGGTGCTCGCCATTCAGGGCTACGACGACGAATATGGCACGATGGCGCAGCTCGACGAGATCGCGGCGCGCGTGAAGGGGCCGTGCGAGCTCCTGAAGCTCGAGGGTTGCGGGCACAGTCCGTTCCGCGACAAGCCCGAGGAGACGCTCGCCGCTCTCTCTGCTTTTATCCAGGAAGCCACTCGATGAAAGACAAGCGCAGCGACGCAGTGGTGATCGCCCTGGTTTCCGTCGCCCACGGGACGAGCCATTTCTTCCAGATCGTCATCGCGCCGCTCTTCCCGTTCATCAAGGAAGAGTTCGGGGTGTCCTATGCGGCGCTCGGCTTCGTCGTCGCGCTCTTCTTCGCCTTCTCGGCGATCGGCCAGCCGATCGCGGGCTTCGTCGTGGATCGCTTCGGCCCGCGCGGCGTGCTGCTCGGCGGGCTCGGCTGCATGGTGGGCGGCATCGCGCTCGCCGGGCTCGCTTCGTCATACCCGCTCCTCGTCGTCGGCTCGGCGCTCGCCGGGCTGGGCAACTCCGTCTTCCACCCGTGCGACTTCTCGATCATCAATTCCCGCGTGGGAGCTTCCCGCCTTGGCTACGCGTACAGCGCACACGGCATGGGCGGCTCGCTCGGCTATGCATCGGCGCCGGTGTTCAGCGGCGCGATGGGCGCGCTCTTCGGCTGGCACACCGCGCTCCTCGTGGCCGCTGCTCTCGGGGCGGTCGTACTGGCCGCGCTGCTCGCGATGCGCAACCGTCTGCGCGTGGACGTGCAGCGGCATGCCGGCACGGGCGGCGGACTGCGCAGCCAGGTCGACGTCCTGCTCGCCGCGCCGGTCGTCCTCTGCTTCCTGTACTTCGCCATCTACGCCGCCGGTCTCGCCGGCGTGCAGAGCTTCAGCGTCGCCGCCATGACGGTCCAGTATGGGGTTTCGGCGACCCTCGCGTCGGCCGCGCTCACTTCATATATGGTGGGCTCGACGGCCGGCATCCTGGCAGGAGGCTTCATTGCTTCGCGGGCGCCGCGGCACGACATCGTCGCCGCGCTCGGCCTCGCGGCGAGCGCTTCCACCGTATCGCTCGTCGCGCTCGGTGCCGTGCCCGGCACGGCGCTTCCGGCGATGCTCGCCCTCTGCGGCTTCTTCGTCGGCTCGACGGGGCCTTCGCGCGACATGATCGTGCGCGCCTCGACGCCGGCGGGTTCGACCGGCCGGGTGTACGGCTTCGTCTATTCGGGACTCGACGTCGGCTCGCTCTCGACGCCGGTGCTGTACGGCTGGCTCATGGATCACCGCCTGCCGCAGGGCGTCTTCTTCGTGGTGGCAGGGCTGACGGCCCTCGCCATGCTGACCGTGCTGCGCCTGCCGGGGCGGACAAGGCGAGCGGCGGCGACGTAGACTAGGGGCCGAGGAGGAGGGCCCCAATGAAAAAGCTGTTCGGCACCGTCGTTCTTGTCTCCCTTTCGCTTTTTCTCTCCGTCGCCGAAGCGCAATACCCCGCCAAGCCGATTCGCCTCGTCGTGCCGTTTCCCCCGTCGGGCGCGGCGGACCTTACGGCGCGCGTCGTGGCGAATCCGCTGTCGCAGCTGCTCGGACAAGCCGTGGTGCTGGACAACAAGGCCGGCGGCGACGGCGTCATCGCCGGCAACGAGGTGCGCAAGAGCGCGCCGGACGGCTACACGCTGCTCTTCGGCACCAACACCGGCATGTGCGCCGCGCCGGCCATGCACCGCAATCCCGCCTACGACCCGATCGCCGACTTCACGCCGATCGCCATGGTCGGAAAGTTCGGCTTCTTCGTCTTCACCAACGCTGCCGTGCCGGCGAGGAATATGGCCGAGCTCATCGCCTACGTCCGGCAGAACCCCGGCAAGCTGAACTACGGGTCGGGCAACAGCACGAGCATCTTCGCCAGCGCTGCGCTCGCGCAGGCCGAAGGCCTCGACATGCTGCATGTCCCCTATAAAGGCGATGCGCCGGCAACCGCGGACCTGCTCGCCAATCGCATCCAGATGCTCATCGGCACGCCCGGAACGATGCTCGGCCACGTGAAGGAAGGCAAGGCGCACGCGCTCGCGACGCTGCTTCCTTCCCGGAGTCCGCTCCTTCCCGATGCGCCGACCATGACGGAGGCGGGGCTCAGGCCCGTCGCCGTGCAGCCCTATGCCGGCCTCTACGGTCCGGCCGGCCTGCCGCGCGACATCGTCGACAAGGTGGCCGCCGCGGTGCAGGCCACCATGGCGCGCCCGGAAGTGAAGGAAGGCGTCGCCAAGTTCGCCTTCGAGGCGCAAAGCTCGACGCCCGAGCAGCTCCTCGAATTCCACAAGGTGCAGCTCGAGGTCTGGAAAAAGTCGGCGCGCGACCTCAACCTCATCTCCGATTGAGCGACGAAAATCGGGGACGTGCTCCGATTATTTTTTCGGGTCGGCCACCATGCGACTCCCTCTTCTAACCGCCAGTCCGCGTGTGATCGAAAGCGGACATCCGAAAAGAATCGGAGCGCGTCCCTGATTTCGGAGGTGTACCCCGATCTCGGCTACGCGCCGATGTAGTCGATGTTCCGGCGCTCGAGCATGCGCAGGAGCGCGGGCCAGCTCTTGCTCAGCGCGGGGCGATTGGGGCGGTTGAATTGCTCGAACGCCGTCTTCGCGGCCAGCTGCGACATCTGCAGGACGTTCTCCGACCCGCCGGCCATGGCATCGATCTGGATCTGGCAGGAGCAGTCGAGGTAGTACATCATTTCCCACGCCTCATGCACGGTCTGGCCCATGGTGAGCAGGCCGTGGTTGCGCAGGATCATCGCCTTCGAGGTCTTGCCGAGGTCCTTGGCCATGCGCGCGCGCTCGTCCATCTCGAGCGCGATGCCCTCGTAGTCGTGGTAGGTGACCATGGGCTGCACGTATTGGGCGTGCTGGCTGATCGGCAGCAGGCCGCATTTCATGGCCGAAAGCGCGACGCCGGCGCGCGTGTGCGTGTGGATCACGCAGTTCACCTCGGGGCGCGCCTCATGGATGCAGCCGTGGATGACGAAGCCGGCCTCGTTGTAGCCGAGGTCGAGCGGGTCGTCGAGGACCTTGCCGTGGTGGTCGATCTTCACGAGGTTCGAGGCGGTGATCTCGTCGAACATCAGCCCGTACGGGTTGATGAGGAAGTCCGGGGACCCCGGCACCCGCGCGGAGAAATGGGTGTAGATGAGGTCGGTCCACTTGAAGAGGTGCGCGAGCTGGTAGGCGGCGGCGAGGTCGACGCGGACCTGCCACTCCTCATGGCTGACGCGGTCGCGGACGGAGGACTTCTTGACGGGCTTCAGGTTGGCGGCCATGCGCGCTTTCTCCGGTAGGTCCTAGGCTGCAGCCATGATACCGCCGACCTCGACGGCTTCCATCGCTTCCAGGAGAAGCGCCGGGTCGTTTCGCTTCAGAAGGGCGGGGTCCGACAGCATGCGGCGCCAGAGCTTCGCCCTCCGGGTGCCGTGGTAGAGACCCAGCACGTGCCTGGCGACGCTCCTCATTGAAAAAGTTTCACGGGGGAACGCCGTGCAATAGTTCACCATCGCCTGCACGACCTCCGCGCGGCTCCTGGTGCCGTCGGACAGAACCCAGGGGTCGTGGTAGGCGGCGCGGCCGACCATGACGCCGTCGACCTTCTGCTGCTGGAGGGCAATCTGCCCGGGGGTCGTGATGCCGCCATTGATCACGATCTCGAGGGCCGGGAAATCCTGCTTGAGCCGGTAGACGTAGTCGTATTTCAGCGGGGGGATCTCGCGGTTCTCCTTCGGGGAAAGGCCCTTGAGGACCGCGTTGCGCGCGTGGGCGATGAAGGTCCGGCAGCCGGCCTCCGAGACGATGCGCACGAACTCCGCCACGAAGCCGTAGTCCTCGCCCTTGTCCAGGCCGATGCGATGCTTCACGGTCACGGGAATCCTCACCGTCCCGCGGATGGCGCGCACGCATTCGGCCACGAGCTTCGGCTCGGCCATCAGGCAGGCCCCGAACGCGCCTTTCTGCACGCGCTCGCTCGGGCAGCCGATGTTCAGGTTGATCTCGTCGTAGCCGTACTGCTCCCCCAGCTTCGCGCAATGGGCCAAATCTTCGGGCTCGCTGCCGCCGAGCTGGAGCGCCACCGGATGCTCTTCGTGTGAATAATCCAGGTGGCGCGGCACGTCGCCGTGGATGAGCGCCCCCGTGGTGATCATTTCCGTGTAGAGGAACGCGGAGGCGTTCACCTGCCGCATGAAATATCGGTAGTGGCGGTCCGACCAGTCCATCATGGGCGCCACGCACAGGCGGTGCGCGGTCACGGCGTGTCCTTGTCGATCTGCTGGCCGGTGTCGCAGACCGCGATCCAGGAGCCGAAGGACTCCTCGGGCTCGCTGACGAGCGTCGCGCCTTGCTCGATGAGCTCCGAGAGGCGGGCGTGCACGGCGTCGAACGTCGGGCCCGTGACGATGCGCTTGAGGCCTGCTTCCTCCACCTGGCACAGCGCTGCCTCGGGGCGGCGCTCGCGCATCGCTGCCTGGATGTCGCGCAGGTCGAGGGTCGACGTGCGGTCGAGCTCGCTCGCGTTGGTCGGCTGCGAGCAGGCCGCGACCCAGGTGCGGCCGACAAGGCTGAGGGGCGTGACGACGTCCGCTCCGCGCGAGACGAGGTCCTTTAGCGCCGCATCGACTTCTTCGCGCGTTTCGCCGCTGATCAGGATGTCGCCGCCCGCGTCGAGGCGCTTGACCTCCGCCATCAACGCCCTCGCGTGAGCGCGAGCCAGACGCCGCCGCCGATCAGGAACGCGCCGCTCGTGCGCGAGACGAGCCGCACGCGGCGGCGCGAGAGCAGGGAGCCGGCGCGGCCCGTCAGCAGGGCATAGCCGCCGTCGGTGATCGCGGCGACGGCCATGGCGGTGAGCCCGAGGAGGAGGACCTGGCCGACATAGTCGCCCTTCGGGTCGACGAACTGCGGAATGAACGCGCCGAACCAGAAGAAGACCTTGGGGTTCGACAGGATGACCAGGAAGCCCTGGAGGAAGAAGCCGCCGCGGGGCGGCTTCGCGCCCTTCACGTCGAGGCTGAAGTCCGGGCTGCGGATGAGCTTCCATCCCAGCCAGACCAGGTACGCGGCGCCGGCGAGGCGCAGCCAGTCGAAGAGCCAGCCCATCACCTCGATGACGGACGCGAGGCCTACGATGAGCACGCCGAGCATGATCGCGAGGCCGGCCTGCGTGCCGGCGACGTTGAGCAGCCCGGCGCGCGTGCCATGGCGCAGGCCGTTCGCCACGATCAGCGTGACCGTCGGCCCGGGGACGAGCGTGATCAGCAAGCACGCGAGCACATAGGCGAGGTAGGTTTCGACGGACATCGAGGCGCCTCAGGCCATCGGCTTGTATTGGTGGGTGAGCGACGCGCGGGCGCGGATGAGGCCGAACAGCGCTTCCGTGTGCGGCGCGGCCACGCCCGCCTTGCGGGCGATCTCGAGCGTGCCGGCGAGCAGCCCGTCGATCTCGAGCGGCTTGCCGGCCTCCATGTCCTGCAGCATCGAGGTCTTGAACTTGCCCAGCGCGCGCGCCATGTCGATGCGCGCCTCGGGGTCGATATCCGCATCCACGCCGACCGCGCGGCCGACGGCGAGCACTTCGCGCATGATCGACACCATGAAGGCCTTCACCTCGGCGTCCGCGATCAAGCGGTCGGCGGTGTTGCCCGTGAGCGCCGAGACGGGGTTGAAGCTCACGTTGCCCAGGAGCTTGACCCAGAAGTCCTTCTCGATGAAGGGGCTCGCGACGGCCTCGAAGCCCGCTTCGACCAGCGCATCGACGAGGCGCGTGGTGCGCCCGGTGTTCTTGCCGCCGGGCTCGCCGAGGATGAGGCGCTTGCCCATGTTGTGGCTGATCACGCCCGCCTCGGGGGTGGAGGCGGCGAGGTGCACGACGCAGCCGACGATGCGCTCGGTCGGCATCGCGCGTCCGAGCGTGCCTCTCGGGTCGAGCACCTCGACGCGCTGGCGGCCCTTCGCAAAGGGCAGGCGGTCGAAGAACCACCACGGCACGCCATTCATCGCCGTGACGATGGAGGTCTTCCCGTCGAGCAGCGCCTCGATGCCGCCGGCGACCTCTGTCAGGTTTTGCGCCTTCACCGCGACTATGACGTAGTCCTGCGGGCCGAAGCCCGAGGGCGACTCGGCGGCGCGGATGGAGAAACGCTCTTCCTTGCCGCTCTCGCGGTCGCGGATGCGCAAGCCGTCCTTGCGGATGGCGGCGAGGTGCGCGCCGCGCGCGACGACCGACACTTCGTGGCCGGAACGCGCCAGCCGGCCGGCGATCAAACCACCGACCGCGCCGGCGCCGTAAATGCAGATTTTCATGGTGATATTCTAGGCAACCCAGGAGGCTACATGTTCGCTTTTGCCAAGAAGCTCAAGACCTTGCTGCCTTCCGAGCGCACGCTTCCCGGGCGCTCGCAGCGCATGCCGGTTCCCGACAAGCACTTCGTGAACGGCCACCGCCTGCAGGCGCCGTTCCCCGAGGGAATGCAGCTCGCGCAGTTCGGCATGGGCTGCTTCTGGGGCGCGGAGCGCGCCTTCTGGGAAATCCCGGGCGTCTATTCCACCGCGGTCGGCTACGCGGGCGGCGAGACGAAGAACCCGACGTACGAGGAAGTCTGCAGCGGCCATACGAACCACACGGAAGCCGTGCTGGTCGTCTTCGACCCGAAGAAGGTGAGCTACGAGACGCTCCTCAAGAAATTCTGGGAGAGCCACGATCCGACGCAGGGCATGCGGCAGGGCAATGACGCGGGCACGCAGTATCGCTCGGCGATCTATACATATGGCCAAGGACAGGCGGACGCTGCGCTTGCATCGCGAGATCTCTTCCAGGAGAAATTGAAGGAGAAGGGCTACGGCGAGATCACGACCGAGATCCGTGAGGCGCCGGAGTTCTACTACGCCGAGGACTACCACCAGCAGTACCTCGCCAAGAATCCCGGCGGCTACTGCGGCCTCGGTGGCACCGGTGTCTCGTGCCCAGTTGGAGTGCTGGCGAAGGCCTGAATTCAGCGCGGCTTCTGGCGCTCCATACATGCGCATCGACAAGTGGCTTTGGGCGGCGCGGTTCTACAAGACCCGAAGCCTCGCGCAGCAGGCAATTGCCGCCGGCAAGGTCAAGCTCGGCGGCGAGCGCATCAAGCCGGCGCAGGAACTCAGGGCCGGCGATCGAGTGTCGGTGCGAAAGGAAGAGCTCGAGTGGCAAATCGTCGTCCGGGCGCTTTCCGACAAGCGCGGCTCGGCCGAGGTCGCGCGCAAGCTCTACGAGGAAACGCCCGAAAGCCTCGCCGAGCGCCAGCGCCGCCAGGACCTGCGGCGGTTGAGCCCCGAGCCCGGGGCGGCGCGAAAGGGCCGTCCCACGAAGCGGGACCGGCGGCTCATCGAGGCGCTTTCCGCCGGCGGGGACCCGTCCCAAGACTAGGCGGCGTTTCGTCGCGGAAGCATTCACGGTAGCCTCCTGTTTGCAGGGGACTGGAGGAGGCACGGGGATGGTCAAGGCATCGGTCGCCGTTTGCGCGACGGTGGCGTGCACTGCTGCGTTTGCGCAGGACGAAGGCGTGGTCGTCTCGGCCACGCGGGCGCCGCGGCCGGCGCTCGACGTGCCGGCGTCGGTCGACCGCGTCTATGGGGAGGACATCCGCGACGGGCGGCCGCAGGTGAACCTGTCCGAGAGCCTCGCCCGCGTGCCCGGCATCACGGTGCAGAATCGGCAGAACTACGCGCAGGACCTGCAGATCCAGTCGCGCGGCTTCGGCGCGCGCTCGACCTTCGGCGTGCGCGGCATCCGCATGTACTCGGACGGCATTCCGGCGACCATGCCCGACGGCCAGGGGCAGGCGGGCAACTTCGACCTGGGCTCCGCCCGGAGCATCGAGGTCCTGCGCGGCCCGTTTTCCACGCTCTATGGCGCATCGTCGGGCGGCGTCATCCTGGTCGAGACGGAGAATGGCCCGGAGGAGTTCACGGTCGAGCCGAGCCTCTACCTCGGCAGCTACGGGATGCATCGCGAGGCGTTCAAGGCGGGCGGCACCTGGGGCCCGGTCAACGCGATCGGCGACGTGTCGCACTTCCACACCGACGGCTATCGCGATCACAGCGCGGCGAACCGCGACCTGGTGAACGGCAAGCTGCGCTACTCGCTGGGCGAGGACGACACGGTCACCCTCGTGGCGAACAGCCTGCGCCAGCCGCAGACGCAGGACCCGCAGGGCCTGACGCGCACCCTCTACGAGCAGAATCCGCGGCAGGTCGTCGCGCCGACGCTGCAGTTCAACACGCGCAAGACCGTCTACCACGACCAGCTCGGCGGCACCTTCACGCATCGCCTCGACGGCGGCGCCGCGCTGCACGCGACGGCCTACTACGGCGAGCGGTGGCAGGAGCAGTACCTCGGCATTTCGGCGAATGGGGTCACGAGCATCGATCGCGGCTTCGGCGGCGGCGCGCTGCGCTATGCGAGCAGCCCCGCGAATGCGCTGCGTTTCTATGTCGGCGCCGAGCTGGACTTCATGCACGACCGGCGCAAGAACTGGACGAACCTCAACGGCGTGCAGGGCCCGCTCTCCCGCAACGAGGACAACGAGGCGTGGAGCACTGGTATCTACGCCCAGGCGGAGTGGAAGCTTTCCGAGCGCTGGATCGTGAATGGCGGCGCGCGCTATACCAATGTGCGATTCCGCAACCACGACCTCTTCCTGACGGACGGCGACGGCAGCGGCGACCGAACGTACAACGCAACCACGCCGGTGCTCGGCGTCGTCTATAAGCTGACTTCGCTGACGTCCGCTTACGCGAATACGGGCCGCGGCTTCGAGACGCCCACCTTCACGGAGCTCGCGAACCCGCGGGTCGGGCAGGGCCTCAACTTCGCGCTCGATGCGTCCAAGAGCACGCACTACGAGGTGGGCATCAAGACCGTCAGGCCCGGATGGGGCCGGCTGAACGCCGCGTTGTTCAGCGTGGCGACTCAGAACGAAATCGTCGTCGACCAGAACGTCGGCGGGAAGGCCTCCTTCAAGAACGTCGGTCACACCGACCGCGCGGGGCTCGAGCTGGCCGCGGAGACGCTGACCGGCGGTCCATTCGAGGGCCGGATCGCCTATACCCGCATGCGCGCCGAGTACCGCGATACCTTCTCCACGCAGGTATTGACTACCGGCCCGCAGGTCACGGTGCAGGCCGGCAGCACCATCGCGGGCGTGCCTCGCACGACTCTGTACGGGGAGCTCGCCTACCGGCGAGAGCCGTTCTTCGCCCGGCTGGAGAGCTACTACCGATCGAACGTCGCCGCCAACGACCCGAACACCGAGTTCGCCGATGCCTACCTGGTCTCGAACTTCGTGACCGGCTTCACGCAGCTCGGCTCCCAGTGGCGGCTCACCGAGTTCTTCCGCGTGGACAACCTTGCGGACAAGACCTACGTCGGCTCGGTCATCGTGAATGAAGGCAACGCCCGCTACTACGAGCCTTCGCCGCGCCGCAACATGACGCTCGGCCTGCAAGCGAACTTGCGGTTCTAGGCCGGCCGCGCGTGGAGTAGCATGCCGCTTCCCACTGAGGAGAGGACAACCATGAAGACAACGCTTGCGCTGATGGTCGCTGCGGCGTTCGCCGGCAGCGCGCTTGCACAGCAGAAGGCAGACGATCCGCCCTGGAAGCAGGGCATAAGCGCGGAGCAGCAGAAGTCGACGCTGCATCCGTTCGCGCCCCACATGACGGGACGCGACGCGAAGGAGCTGCCGGTGAGCTCGCTCAAGGTCCCCGCCGGCTTCAAGGTCGAGGTGTGGGCCGACGGCGTTCCCGAGGCGCGCTCGCTCGCCCTCGGCGACAACGGCACCGTATTCGTCAGCAACCGCAACGCAAAGAGCATCTACGCCGTCATCGACAAGGGCGGCAAGCGCGAGGTGAAGGAGATCCTGAAGGGACTCGACTCGCCGAACGGCATCGTCTTCCACAAGGGCACGCTGTTCGTCGCCGAGCGCGGCCGCATCACGCGCTACGACGGCATCGAGGGCAAGCTGGACAGCCCCGGCGAGCCGAAGGTCGTCGTCGACAACCTCGATCCGGACCGCCAGCCCGGGCACTTCTGGAAGTACCTGGCCATGGGGCCGGACGGCAAGCTTTACTTCAACATCGGCTCGCCGGGCAACATCGTCGTGCCGAACTACATGCAGGCCTCGGTCATGCGCGTCGACCCCGACAAAGGCGTGCTCGAGCAGGTCGCGCGCGGCGTGCGCAATTCGGTGGGCATGGATTTCCGGGGCAAGGAGATCTGGTTCACCAACCATGCCCGTGACTGGGTGAGCGATGACCTACCGAACGACACCCTGCACCGCGTGTCGCTGAGCGACAAGTCGGTGCCGAACTTCGGCTATCCCTTCTGCCACCAGGGCACCCTGCAGGACCCGCAGTTCGGCAAGAATCGCTCGTGCGCCGAGTTCGCCAAGCCGGCGCAACTCCTTGGCGCGCACATCGCGCCGCTCGGCATCAAGTTCTACAACGGCAAGATGTTCCCGGCCGAGTACCGGGGCAACGCCTTCATCGCCATGCACGGCTCCTGGAACCGCACGACGAAGCAGGGCTACAACATCTCGCGGGTCAAGATCGACGCGAAGGGCAATGCCAGCAAGCCCGAGCCGTTCGTCACCGGCTTCCTGCAGGACGAGAAGGCCGATCCGCCGATGTGGGGCCGGCCGGTGGACCTGCTGGTCATGAAGGACGGCTCGATGCTGTTCTCCGACGACTACAACGGCATCCTCTACCGCATTTCCTATAGCAAATAGATGTCCTTGTCGCGAAGCGCGGCGGCCACAACCGTCGCGCTTTTCTTTTCTGCCGCCGCCTGGGGCGCTGATCCCCAGGTCTGCTTCGCCTGCCACGGCCCGAATGGGAACTCCCAGAATCCGGTCGTGCCGTCGATCGCCCAGCATGCGGCGCAGGCGCTAGCGACGCAGCTCTACCAGTTCCGCGAGGGCAACCGCAAGAACGAGCTGATGTCGCCCATCGCGGCCAAGCTCTCCAACGCCGAGCTGCGGGAGCTGGGCAAGTATTTCTCCGAGCAGAAGGCGGCGCCGCCGCAGCACAAGACGAGCGAGGCGGCGGCGGCGGCCGGGCCGGGACTGGCCGAGAAGTACAACTGCGTGCAGTGCCACGGGCCGAAGCTCATGGGCCAGCAGCACATCCCGCGCATTGCCGGACAGCAGTACGAGTACGTGCGCACCCAGCTCCACCTCTTCAAGCTCGGCAAGCGCGCGGACATCGACGGCAACATGACCTCCGCCGCCAAGTCGGCGACCGAGCAGGAGCTCGAGACGCTCGCCGACTACGTCTCCGGCCTCACGCCGCAGTAATCCCGGGAGCGTCCGCGGCCCGGAAATTGCTCGCCGCGCGGGCATGAACCGGCTCCTTCTCGGCGGCGCGCTCGGCGCGCTCGGCATGTATTTCCTGGATCCCGACGCCGGGCGGCGGCGACGCGCCCGGGCGCGCGATCGGATGACGCACGCGGTGAAGGCGGCGAACGAAGCCGGCAAGGTCACGGCGCGCGACGCGGTGCACCGCGCGCAGGGGCTCGTCGCCGGGACGAAGCGGCTGCTCGCGCCGGCGGGCCCGGTCACCGACGAAGTTCTCGTCGAGCGCGTGCGCGCCGCGCTGGGCCGCGTGGTGTCGCACCCGCACGCGATCGAGATCTTCGTCGACCAGGGGCACGTCGACATTTCCGGCCCGATCCTTGCCGACGAGGTGCGGCCGTTGCTTCGCTGCGTGCGCGCGGTGCCCGGGGTCCGCGCGGTCAGCGACCACCTCGAGGTCTATCCCGAGCGAGGGCACGTGTCGGCGCTACAGGGCGGGGTGCCGCGCAACGGCGCGCAGTTCGAGCTCTTCCAGGACAACTGGTCGCCGGCGGCGCGGCTGCTCGTCGGGGCGCTGGGCGCCGGGCTCATGGTGCGAAGCCTCGCGGAGACGGGGCCGGCCGGCCGGATGCGCGGCGCGGCGCTCGGATTCGCCGGCGGGGCGCTGCTGGCGAGGGCGGTCTCGAACCGCGCCATCGCCGACATCCTCGGGCTCGGCGGCCCTTGGATCGCGGTGCAGAAGGTCATCCACGTCGCCGCGCCGATCGAGGAGGTGTTTTCCTTCTGGACCGACTACCAGAGCTTCCCCCGCTTCATGAGCAACGTGCGGGAGGTGCGCGAGCTGGGCGAAGGCGCCTCGCGCTGGGTGGTCGCCGGGCCTGCCGGCGTGCCGGTGCACTGGACGGCGGAAGTGACCGCCATCGAGCCGCGCGCGCTCATCGCCTGGCGCGCCACGCAGGATTCCGTCGTGCGCCATGAGGGCAGCGTGCGCTTCGTGCCGGAAAACAACGGCACGCGCGTCTCGGTGCAGCTGCGCTATACGCCGCCGGCCGGCGCGTTCGGGCATGCGGTCGCGGTGCTCTTCGGCGCCGATCCCAAGAGCGAGATGGACGCCGACCTGATGCGCATGAAGGCGATGATCGAGACCGGGCGCGCCGCGCATGACGCGGCACGCCCTTTGTCTCGTGAAAGCTAGGCCGCCTTCGACTTGGCCGGGCCGGCCTTGGAGATGATCTCGCGCAGCACGTAGGGGAGGATCCCGCCGTGCTTGTAGTAGTCGACCTCGATCGCCGTATCGATCCGTGACTTCACGACCACGCGGGTGCGCGTGCCATCCGCGCGGTTCACCACCAGCGTGAGCTCCTGCTGCGGCTTGATGTCCTCGAGCCCCGCGATGTCGATCGTCTCGTCGCCCTTCAAGCCGAGCGACGCGGCCGAGTCGTTGCCGAGGAACTGCAGCGGCAGTACCCCCATGCCGACGAGGTTGGAGCGGTGGATGCGCTCGAAGCTGCGCGCGATCACCGCCTTCACGCCGAGGAGCTGCGTGCCCTTGGCGGCCCAGTCCCGCGACGAGCCGGTGCCGTATTCCTCGCCGCCGAAGACGACCGTCGGCGTGCCGGCGGCGATGTAGCGCATGGCCGCGTCGTAGATCGGCTGCTTTTCCTTGTTGATCAGGGTCACGCCGCCCTCCGTTCCCGGCAGCATGAGGTTCTTGATGCGCACATTGGCAAAGGTGCCGCGCATCATGACCTCGTGGTTGCCGCGGCGCGCGCCGTAGCTGTTGAAGTCGGCCACCGCGACGTCGTGCTCCTGCAGGTAGATGCCGGCGGGCGAGGTGGGCTTGATGGAGCCGGCCGGGGAGATGTGGTCCGTCGTCACGGAATCGCCGAAGATCCCGAGGATGCGCGCGCCGGCGACGTTGCCGGGCGTGCCGGGCGACATCGAGAAGTCCTTGAAGAACGGCGGCTCGGCGATGTAGGTGGACTTCGGCCAGTTGTACACCTGCCCGGTCGGCGCGGAGATCTTCTTCCAGAGCGCGCTCGACTCGCCGAGGTTCGAGTAGAGCTTGCGGAACGTCGGCGCGTCCATCGCCATGGGCATGAGCGCGGCCACTTCCTCGGCGGTGGGCCAGATGTGGCCGATGTACACGTCCCGGCCGTCCTTAGCCTTGCCGATCGGCTCGTTCTTGAAGTCCTTAAGCACCGTCCCGGCCAGCGCATAAGCGACGACGAGCGGGGGTGAGGCGAGGAAGTTGGCGCGGATGTTCGGATGGATGCGCGCTTCGAAGTTGCGGTTCCCGCTCAGCACGGCGGCGCACACCATGTCGTTCTTGGAGACCGCCTCGTCGATCGACGGCGCGAGCGGGCCCGCGTTGCCGATGCAGGTCGTGCAGCCGTAGGCCGCGACGGAGAAGCCGAGCTTCTCCAGGTAGGGGAGGAGCCCCGCCTTGGTGAGGTACTCGGTGACCACGCGCGATCCCGGCGCAAGCGAGGTCTTGATGTGCGGCTTCACCGTCATGCCCAGCTCGACCGCCTTCTTCGCAAGCAGGCCCGCGGCGAGGAGCACGCCGGGGTTCGAGGTGTTGGTGCACGAGGTGATCGCGGCGATCAGCACGTCGCCGTTCCTGATCTCGATGCCGTCGTAGGTCCTGTAGGGCTTCTGCAGGTCCTCGGATTTCTTGGCGAAGCCGTTCTCGGGCACGGGCTTGGTGAAGAGCTCGCCGAACTTGGCCTTCACCTTGTCGAGGTCGATGCGGTCCTGCGGGCGCTTCGGGCCGGCGAGCGACGGGTAGACCGCCGACAAGTCGAGCTCGAGGACCTGCGAGTAATCGATCTGGCCCTTCTTGGGGATGCCGAACATGCCCTGGGCCTTGAAGTACGCCTCGAGGGCGGCGACCTGCTGGTCGCTGCGGCCGGTGCCGCGGAAGTACTCGATGGTGCGCGCATCGACCGGGCAGAAGCCCATGGTGGCGCCGTATTCCGGCGCCAAGTTGGCGAGCGTCGCCCGATCCGTCACGGTGAGCGACTCGGTGCCGGGGCCGAAGTACTCGACGAACTTGCCGACCACCTTGGCCTTGCGCAGCATCTCGGTGACCGTCAGGACGAGGTCGGTGGCCGTGCAGGCCGGATGGAGCTTGCCGGTGAGGTGCACGCCGACCACGTCCGGGGTGAGGAAGTACACCGGCTGGCCGAGCATCCCGGCTTCCGCCTCGATGCCGCCCACGCCCCAGCCGACGACGCCGATGCCGTTGATCATGGTCGTGTGGCTGTCGGTGCCGACGACCGTGTCCGGGTAGCAAATGCCGTCCTTGGACTTGTGCACGCCCGGCGCCAGGTACTCGAGGTTGACCTGGTGGCAGATCCCGATCCCCGGCGGCACGACCTTGAACGTGTCGAAGGCCTGCATGCCCCACTTCATGAACTGGTAGCGCTCCTCGTTCCTCTTGAACTCCAGCTTCATGTTGAGGTCGAGCGCGTTCTTGCCGCCGAAGTGGTCGATCTGCACCGAGTGGTCGACGACGAGGTCGACCGGCACGAGCGGCTCGACGACCTTCGGGTCCTTGCCCTGCTTCTGCACCACGCCGCGCATGGCGGCGAGATCGCAGAGGAGCGGCACGCCCGTGAAGTCCTGCAGCAGCACGCGGGCCACGACGAAGGGGATCTCCTCGGTCCGCGACGCGTTGGGCTTCCAGGCGGCGAGCTGCCTGACGTGCGCTTCGGTGACCTTCTTGCCGTCGCAGTTGCGCAGCA
>JBLNDP010000053.1:0-14202 GCA_050261755.1 Clostridia bacterium | reverse complement strand
AGCCGGATGCACGAGTGGTCGCCCGTGCACGTGTCCTCGTCCACGCCGTATTTGACGCGAACGTGCCTTTCGCCCTTCCTCAATTTCTCGGCGACCTGGGGGCGCAGCTTGCGTTGCCGCTCGAGCTGGCATTCGGCGTCGGCAACGATGACCTTCAGCCCCTGGTAGTCGCTTTCCATCGCTTCCTTGAGGGTCCGGGCGACGTCGCCGACTTGGTAGTTCGCCACGGTCTTCATCCAGCCCACGCCCATGCCCTCGAGGACCCGCTCGATGGCGACGTCGGCCTTGTGCTCGCTGTGCTGCGGCGACGAGGGCAGCTCCTGCGTGCCGGTCGCCGAGCTGTAGCCGTTCTTCATGATGACGAGGATGCCGTCGTCCTTGTTGAAGACCGCGTTCGCCACGCCCGAGGTGAGTCCGTTGTGCCAGAAGCCGCCGTCCCCCATGATCGTGAGCGTGCGCTTGCCGAACATCGGCCCGACTGCGGAGTTGGACGCGAGGCCCAGGCCGTAGCCGAGCACGGTGTGCCCGATGTTGAAGGGCGGCAGCGTCGCGAAGGTGTGGCAGCCGATGTCGGCCGAGACGTGGAACGCGCCGGTCTGCTTCTCGAGGACCTTCATCGCCGCGAAGACGGGCCGCTCCGGGCAGCCGACGCAGAAGCCCGGCGGGCGGACGGGCAGTCCGGGACCGAGCAGCTCCGCCGCTTTCCTCTTCAGCGAAGCGACTTGAGCCGAGACCGTCTCCCGGGAGAGAAATTTCGCAAGGCCGCTTAGAACGACCTCGCCGGTGTACTCGCCGGCGAGCGGCAGCACGTCCTTGCCGTGCACCTGCACGCCGCTCACGCCGCCGCGGGCGAGGATGGCGAGCAGGGCCTCTTCCAGATAGGCGGGTTGCCCTTCCTCGACCATGAGGACGGATTTCTTCGACGAGCAGAAAGACAGGACCTCGTCTGGAACGAGCGGGTAGGTGACGTTCAGGCAATAAATGGGGATCGCGCTCTTGCCGAACGGGTCGGCGAGCCCGATCAGCTGCAGGGCGCGCAGGACGGCGTTGTAGAGCCCTCCCTGGCAGACGATGCCTACGTCCTCGCGCTCGCCGGGAAAAATTTCATTCAAGCGATTGTTCTTGATGAACGAGACGGCGGCCGGCCACCGCACGTCGATCTTGTGCTTTTCCTGCGCGTAGGTAGCCGGCGGCAGGCAGATGCGGCCGAAGTCGAAGTCGGGACCCGAAATGAGGTTCTTCTTCGAGATCGTCGACGGGCGGTTTTCCTTCGCCGAGAACGAGCCCTGCACGTGGCAGGCGCGGATGCGCATCTCGAGCATCACCGGGGTGCTCGAGGCTTCCGAGAGCTCGAAGGCCTTTTCCACCATCTCGACGAGCTTGGGCAGGCTCGGGCGGGGATCGAGGAGCCACATCTGCGACTTCATCGCGAAGGCGTGGCTGCGCTCCTGGATGATGGACGAGCCTTCGCCATAGTCCTCGCCGAGGATGACGAGCGCGCCGCCCTTCACGCCGGCCGACGCGACGTTCGACAGCGCGTCCGCGGCGACGTTCGTGCCCACCGTCGACTTGAAGGTCACGGCGCCGCGCAGCGGATAGTTGATCGACGCCCCGAGCATGGCCGCCGCGCCGGCTTCGTTGGCGTTGGCCTCCACGTGGACGCCGAGCTCGTCGAGGATCTCGCGCGCGTCGTTCAGCACGTCCATCATGTGCGAGACCGGCGCGCCCTGGTAGCCGCCGACGTAGCCGACGCCGGACTGCAGCAGCGCCTTCGTCACCGCGAGGATGCCCTCGCCGTGGAAGGTCTCGCCGGCGGCGAGCTTGAGCTTCTCGACTTCGACGCTGAAGGATCGTTCCATGGCTACACCAGGACCTTCGGCAGCCAGACGGCGACCGCCGGAACCAGGAAGACGAGCGCGAGGAGGAGCACGCTCATCGCGATGTAGGGCAGCACGCCCTGGAAGATATGGCCCATGCGCACTTGCGGCGGCGAGACGCCTTTCATGGTCATGAGAAGCAGCCCATGCGGCGGCAGGAGCAGGCCGAGCTGCATGCAGATGAGGAACATGACGCCGAACCAGACGGGATCGATGCCGTACTTCTGCACGAGCGGCATGTAGATCGGCAGCGTGATCATCATCATGCTCACCTGCTCGACGAAGAGGCCGAGGAAGACGAGCAGAACCATCATCGCGGCGACGACGGCGAGCGGGGAGAGGCCGATGCCGGAGATCTCGGAGACGAGCCCGTCGCTCGCGCCGGAGAAGGAGAGGATCTGGGAGAACGTCGTTGCGCCGACGATGATGAACAGGATCATTCCCGAGATCGCGGCCGTGCCGCGCAGGGCGGCCATCAGGTTCGAGCGCGTGAGGGCTCCATAGGCGACGGCGAGGAAGATGGTGAACAGCGCGCCGATCGCCGCGGATTCGGTCGGGGTCGCCCAGCCGGCGGACATGGAGGCGACGACGACGACGAAGATCGAAACGAGCGGCAGGACGTACTGGAAGAAGGGCTTGAGCTTCGCCCAGCCGCGGTATTCGACGAACTGGCTCGCCGGGGCGAGCGAGGGGTTGAGGCGCACGCGGACGATGATGTAGGTCACGAAGGCCACGCTCAGGATGAGCCCGGGCAGCACGCCGCCGATGAGGAGCTTGGAGATGGAGATGCCGGACAGGCTGCCGAGAAGGACCGTGAGCGCGGACGGCGGGATCAGCATGTCGACGGCACCGATGGCCATCAGCGGCCCGGTGGCCATGGTCGGGTGGTAGCCGCGGGAGAGCATCACCGGGAGCATGAGGCTTCCGAGCATGGCCGTCGTCGCGATGGTGGACCCGGAAATCGCGGAGAACACCGTGCCGGCGACGACGGCGACGACGGCGAGCCGCCCCGGCACCTGGCGGATCAGGCGCTCGACGCCGTCGATCACCTTCACGGCAAGCCCGGTATGGAAGAGCACTTCCCCCATGAGGATGAAGAGCGGGATCGGCGTGAGCGAGAACGTCGCCACCGATCCCACGGAATTGCGCGCGAGCTGGATGAGCCCGGCCTGGCCGCCCAGGAAGAGCACGGCCCCCAGCAGGTTGATGACCATGAAGGAAAAGGCGACCGGCAGGCCGAGGAAAAGGAGGACGGTGGATCCGCCGAGCATCAGCCAGGCTGCGCTTTGCCAGTCCATGGCGGTCTTACCCGGTCGAGACCGCGTCGTCGCGCGGCGCGCGGGGCGAGAGATACAGGCGCCGCATGCGGAACGCCATTTCCAGCGTCAGCGCCAGGAAGGCTGCCGGCAGCAGCGAAATCAGCCACCATTCCGGCGTCACGAGCGTCTTGATGGAAAGGGCGCCGGACGCGTAGCTCGCATAGGCCGCGCGCGCGCCGAAGTACGCTATGGCGAGGCAGCAGGCAAAGCCGAGCACATCCGCCGTCCATTCGAACGCCCAGCCGAGCCGCGGCGGCACGGCGCGGAGCACGATGTCCACGCGAATGTGCTGGCCGCGATGGAGAAGCCACGGCGCGGTGAGCATGGTCACGGCGTAGAGCATGGCCTCGGAGATCTCGCCGCTCCACTCGAGGCCGGCGAGACCCGGTATCAGCCGCACGTTCCGCAGCAGGACGTCGGCGCAGATCATGAGCGTCATCGCCAGGATGAGGAGCGCCCCGCCCAGCGCGAGGAGCTCGAGGAGCCGCGCGTAGGCCGCCTCGAGCCGTGCCATCGCCGTCGCCTGCGCCTCGCGAGCCACTAGCGGGCGAGCACCTTCTTCATCTGCGCCCCATATTGCGGGCTCGCCTTGATGGCCGCCGCCCAGCCCACCTCGTTGGCTTTTTCGACGAACGCGCGGTTCGCCGCCGCGTCGAAGGTGATGACCTGGATGCCGGCCTGCGCCTGGCGCTTCGCCTCGTTCTCGTTATACGACTTCCAGAAGCCGTTGTCGGCCTCGTAGGCGAGCGCCTCGCGGTCGAGGAGCTCGCGCGCCTTGGCGGGCAGGGCCTTGTACTTGTCGAGGTTCATGATGAGCGACACCTCGGCGTTGTAGAAGCCCGGGTCGACGCGGTACTTCGTCTTCTCCTGCCAGTTCAGGTCGAAGAGAAGGTGGATCGGCCAGCCGTAGCCGTCGATCACCCCGCGCTCGAGGGCGGTATAGACCTCGCCGGGCGCGGTGGTCATCACCTGGGCGCCGAGCGCCTGGAAGAAATCGCGGTACACCGGCGTGATGCGGATCTTGAGGCCCGTCAGGTCGGGCTTGTCGATCTTCTTGTTGAGGTAGAGGTGGAAGGGCGTGAACTCCACCACGCGCGCGAGGTAGCGCATGTTGCCCTTCTCCGCCCAGATCTTGTTGATGAGCTCGTAGGCGCCGTTCTTGCGCTGCTCGGCCGCGGTCACTTCGGCGAGCTTGAGGTTGTCGGCCTCGGGCATCACGTTCGTGTAGTACGCGCCCGTCGTCATGGCGATGTCCACCACGCCGGTCTTCACCGCATTGCCCACCTCGAAGGTCGGGATGGCCTTCGGCCCGCCGATGAAGTTGATCTGCAGGACCCCCTTGCCGTCCTTGTTCACCTTGGCGATCCAGTCGGTGGTGCGCTTCACGTAGAACACGTTTTCCGGAAATGCGCTGACCAGTCGCAGGGTCGTCTCCTGCGCTGCAGCAAGCGTGGGCAATGCGAGCGCCGCGGCGAGCGCGATCGAGTGCTTCATTCTCATGGTTTCCTCCTCAGGAAAGTGCAGGCCGAGCGTAGGCGTCGGGCGGCATATTTGTCAAATCAATGCGCCGGATGATATGAATCACCGCCATGAATATCGACGACATCGACCTCAACCTGCTGCGCGCCTTCGACGCGGTGCTGCAGGAGCGCAGCGTGACCGGCGCGGCGAGGCGGCTCGGCCTCACGCAGCCCGCCGTGTCGAACGCCCTCGCTCGGCTTCGGTCCCTCCTGGAGGACCCGCTCTTCGTGCGCACGCCTTCGGGAATGGACGCGACGCCGGCCGCGCGCGCGCTTGGCGAGCCGGTCCGCCAGGCGCTCGGCCTCCTCGAGGCCGCGCTCGCGCACGGCCCGGGCTTCGAGCCGGGAACCTCGACCCGCACCTTCCGGTTCTACATGTCCGACATCGGCCAGGTGGAGTTCCTGCCGCCGCTCGTCGAGCGGGTGCAGCGAGCGGCGCCGGGCGTTCGCCTCGAGGCGCTTTCCACCGAGGTCGAGGAGATCGGCGATGCGCTCGGCTCCGGCGCCCTCGATCTCGCCATGGGATTCCTTCCCGGGCTCGGCCCGCCGGTGCGCCGGCGCCATCTCTTCCGCGACGCCTATGCCTGCCTGATGCGCGCCGACCATCCGACGATCGGCAAGACCATGACGCGCCGCCAGTTCCTCGAGGCCTCGCACGTGCTCGTGCCTTACCGTGGCGGCGGACACCGCGTCATCGAGGAGGCGCTCGAGCGCGCGGGCGTGGCGCGCCGCATCGCGCTGCGCGTCGCGCATTTCACCGTCGTGCCGATGGTCCTCGAGCGCTCCGACCTGGTGCTCATCCTTCCCTGGAGGGTCGCGAAGGTCTTCGAGCGACGCGGGCGGCTGAAGGCGCTCAAGCCGCCGGTACCCATTCCGCCGGCCGATGTCGGCCTGCACTGGCACGAGCGCTACGACGCGGACCCCGGCAATCGCTGGCTGCGCGATCAGCTGCTGGATTTGTTCCTAGAATAGAGGCATGCCAGATTCCCAGAAGCACGGCCTCGCGCGGGGCCTCACCAACTATGGCGACGCAGGTTTCTCGCTCTACCTGCGCCGCTCCTTCGCCAAGAGCATGGGCTATTCGGGCGAGATGCTTTCCCGCCCGGTGGTCTGCATCGCCGACTCGCGCAGCGGCTTCAACAATTGCCACCGGCACTTTCCGGAGCTGATCGAGGCGGTGAAGCGCGGCGTGCTCGCCGCCGGCGGCCTGCCGATCGAGTTTCCGACGGTGTCGCTCGGCGAGGTCTTCCTCAATCCGACGTCGATGATGTTCCGCAACCTCATGTCGATCGACGTCGAGGAAATGGTCCGCGCGCAGCCGATGGACGCGGTGGTCCTCGTCGGCGGCTGCGACAAGACCGTCCCCGCGCAGCTCATGGGCGCGCTCTCGGCCGACGTGCCGGCGGTCCAGCTCCTGGCCGGGCCGATGATGCCGACCTCGTTCCACGGCGAGAGGCTCGGGGCCTGCACCGACTGCAGGCGCTTCTGGGCAAAGCACAGGGCGGGCGAGGTGAGCGCCGAGGGGATCCAGGTCATCGAGGGCAACCTCGCCACTACGGCCGGCACCTGCGCCGTCATGGGAACCGCGTCCACGATGGCCGCCATTACGGAAGGCCTCGGCATGGCGCTCCCCGGCACGGCGGCGATCCCGGCGGTGCACGCGGACCGGCTGAGGGCCGCGGAGGCCTCCGGCAAGCGCGCCGTCGAGCTCGCGCGCTCGCCCATCCGTCCGAGCCAGATCATCACGGAAAAGTCGGTCGAGAATGCCTTGCGCGTGCTGCTCGCCATCGGCGGATCCACCAATGCCATCGTGCATCTGACGGCGATCGCCGGGCGGGCTGGGCTGAAGATCGACCTGAACCGCCTGAACGAGTTGTCGGATTCGACGCCGGTGCTCGTCGACCTCAAGCCCACCGGCCAGTACTACATGTCGGACCTGTACGCGGCCGGCGGGGTGGGCGCGATCCTGCGCGAGGTCCGCGACCTGCTGCATCTCGACTGCATGACCGTCACGGGGGAGACGCTCGGCGAGCGCCTCGACGCGGAGGAGGGCGCCTGGGTCGACCGCGCAGTGGTGCGCGAGCGCGCGAAGCCCATCTACGCTCAGGGCGGGCTGGTAGCGCTCTTCGGCTCGCTGGCGCCGAAGGGCGCGATCCTCAAGCGCTCCGCCGCCGACCCGACGCTCTTCGAGAAGGAGGGGCGCGCAGTAGTCTTCACCTCGCTCGACGACCTGGCGAAGCGCGTCGACGACCCGGGCCTCGACGTGACGAAGGACGATTTCATGGTGCTGCAGAACGCCGGCCCCAAGTCCGGCTACGCGATGCCCGAGGCGGGTTACCTGCCGATCCCGCAGAAGCTCGCGCGCGCCGGCTTGAAGGACATGGTGCGCATCTCGGACGCGCGCATGAGCGGCACTGCCTACGGCACGATCGTCCTGCACGTCTCACCCGAGGCGGCGGTGGGTGGCCCGCTCGCGCTCGTGCGTAACGGCGACCGCATCCGTCTCTCCGTCAAGGAAAGGCGCATCGACCTGCTGGTGGACGAGAAAGAGCTGGCAAAGAGAAAAACCGCCTGGAAGCCGCCGGTCGAGCCGGCGACGCGCGGCTACAAGAAGCTCTACATGGACCACGTCCTCCAGGCGGAGGACGGCTGCGACTTCGACTTCCTCAGGAAGGCTTAGGCCTACTTCTTCGGGTAGTCGTAGGTCACCTCGAACTTCCCGTCCGGGTGCATGACCAGCCGTGCGCTCGTCCAGCCGGCTCGCTCCGGAGGCTGCAGCTTGCGCAAGTCCGTCATAGCCTGGGCCGGCAGCTTGTAGTCGCACGGCTTGAAGGGCTCGTATGCGCCGCCGGAGAGCTTGCGGCGCACCAGATAGCGCGCCTCGCCCTCCTGGGCGTTCGGCGCGCGCAGCTCGATGCTCATCTCGGCCTGTGCCCAGTCGCTTGGCAGGCCGGCGGCGAGGCATTGGGCGATCTTGCCCAGCGCCTCGGTCTCCTGCTCGGACGCCTGTTGTGCCTGCGCGACGAAGGGCGCGGCCGCGAGGACGGCGCAAAGGAAATATCGCATGCGAGAATTTTCTCATGAAGGCGCCGCCGAAGCTGGTCTGCCTCGAGGGCTACTGGAACGAAAGGCTGTTCCAGACGTTTTCCGTCAAGGGCTTCTTCGAGGCGATGGCGCCGCTCGTGCACCCGCCGCTCACGGTGGCGCATCGCTTCGTCGACTCGGAAGCGGCCTTCTCCCACTACCTGGCGCGCGGCGGCGTGATGTGGCGACGCCCGGAGCTCTTCGACGCGCCGGTCTTCTACCTCGCGTTCCACGGCGAGCCGGCGGGCGTCAAGTCGCTCGGCGGATTCATCGGCGCCGACCGGCTGTGCGAGGCGTTCTCCGGCTACGGCAGCGGCGGCTACCGCAACCTCGTCTACTTCGCGGCCTGCAACGTGCTGCGCGGGCGCCGCGGCATGCATTTCGCGCGGCGCTTCCTGGAGGAGACGCGCGTGCGGGCGGTCGTCGGCTATACGACCACCGTGGACTGGATGGGAAGCCTCGTGGCGGATCTCCTCTTCCTCCACCGCTTCTATTCCGATCCGTCGCCCTGGCGCAACCTGCGCCGCATCTTCGCCTCGGTGCAGCGCGACTACCCGCGCGCCCGCCGCCTGGGCCATACCCTGCTCGTCCGTCCGCCGCGCCGCGGGAAATAGTTTAGGTTTAATGTATTTAGGCTTATAGTACCGGCCAATGGCCCCGCCCCGCGCCGATCGCGAGACCATCGCCCGCTCGGACGATCACCGCGCCCTGCGCCTCTGGCTGCGCCTGCTCACGTGCACGCAGCTGATCGAGCGCGAGGTGCGCAGCCGCCTGCGCGAGCGCTTCGACACCACCCTGCCGCGCTTCGACCTGATGGCGCAGCTCGAGCGGCACCCCGAGGGGCTGAAGATGGGCGAGCTCTCGCGCCTGCTCATGGTGACCGGCGGCAACGTCACGGCCATCGTCGACCAGCTCGAGAAGGAGCGCCAGGTCGAGCGCCTGGACGAGCCCGACGACCGCCGCGCCTTCCGCATCCGGCTCACGCGCGCCGGACGCAAGGCATTCGCCGAGATGGCGGCGGCGCACGAGGCGTGGATCATTGAGCTGCTCGGCGGCCTGTCGCGCCGGGAGCACGAAGAGCTTTTCAGCCTGCTCGCCAAGGTGAAGTCGAGCGCCGTGGAGGCCGTCCCATGATCGAAGCGAAGCACGTGCTGTGGCGGGTCGAGGGAAAGGTGGGCGTGATCACGCTCAACCGGCCCGAGAAGAAGAATCCGCTCACGTTCGAGTCCTATGCCGAATTGCGGGACTTGTTCTTCCGCCTGAAAGGCGAGAAGGAAGTGAAGGTCGTCGTCGTCACGGGCGCCGGCGGCAATTTCTGCTCAGGCGGGGACGTGCACGAGATCATCGGCCCGCTGACGAAGATGGCCATGCCGGAGCTCCTGGCCTTCACGCGCATGACCGGCGACCTGGTGAAGGCGATGCGCCATTGTCCGCAGCCGATCGTCGCCGCCATCGACGGGGTGTGCGCGGGCGCCGGCGCCCTCATCGCCTTGGCTTCCGACTTGCGCTACGCGGCGCCTTCGGCGAAGGCCGCGTTCCTCTTCGTCCGCGTGGGGCTCGCCGGCGCCGACATGGGGGCCTGCACCCTTCTGCCGCGCGTAATCGGCCAGGGCCGCGCGGCGGAGCTGCTCTATACGGGGCGCTCGATGAGCGCGGAGGAGGGGCTCGCCTGGGGTTTCTACAACGCGATTGCCGAATCGCCGGTGAAGGTCGCCCTCGAGAGGGCAAGGGAGCTCGCCGACGGCCCGACGTTCGCGCACGCGATGACCAAGAAAATGCTGCACCAGGAGTGGAACGCGGGCGTGGACGAGGCGATTGAGATGGAAGCGCAGGCGCAAGCCATCTGCATGCAGACGAAGGACTTCCGGCGCGCCTACGAGGCTTTCGCGCGCAAGGAAAAGCCGTCGTTCGAGGGCGACTGAGGACCGGGATGGATCGATTCGCGCATTACGCCTGGCCGTTCTTCGAGCCGCGGCACGCCCAGCTTGCGTCCGAGGCGGACCGCTATGCGCGGGAGAGCCTCGGGTATGCCCATGGCGAAGACGCCGATGCAATCTGCCGGCGCCTGGTCGCCGACCTCGGTTGCGCCGGCTACCTGCATCGCTGCGTCACCGACGCTCCGGACGTGCGCTCGATCGCGCTGCTGCGCGAGGTCTTCGCTTATCACGCGGGCCTCGCCGACTTCGCCTTCGTCATGCAGGGCCTGGGCAGCGGGCCGATCGGCCTCGCCGGCAGCGAGGCGCAGAAGAAGAAGTACCTGCCGAAGGCCGCCGCCGGCGAGGCGATCGCCGCCTTCGCGCTGTCCGAGCCGGACGCCGGGTCCGACGCCCAGGCGCTGAAGACGACCGCGCGCCGCGTGGGCGCCGGCTGGCGCCTGGAAGGGGCCAAGACCTGGATTTCCAACGGCGGCATCGCCGATTTCTACGTCGTCTTCGCCCGTGCCGAGGAAGGCATCAGCGCCTTCGTCGTCGATGCGAAGGACGTCGACGCCTCGCAGCGCATCGACATCGTCGCGCCGCATCCCATGGCGATGCTGAAGCTCGCCGACGCGCCGGCCGAGCTGCTCGGCGAGGCGGGGCAGGGCTTTAGGCTCGCGTTGCGCAATCTCGACATCTTCCGTACCACGGTCGCCGCGGCGGCCCTCGGCTTTTCGAGGCGGGCGCTCGACGAGGCGAGTGCGCGTTCCAGGGACAGGAATATGTTCGGCCAGCGCCTGTCCGACTTCCAGCTGACGCAGGCCAAGCTCGCCGACATGGCCACGTCGATCGACGCCGGCGCGCTCCTCGCCTACAGGGCGGCGTGGGTGAAGGACGTGAAGAAGGCCCGCAACACCCGCGAAGCGGCCATGGCGAAGATGTTCGCCACCGAGGCGGCGCAGCAGGTGATCGACGACGCGGTGCAGCTTTGCGGCGGCCTCGGCGTCATGCGCGGCCATCCGGTGGAGCGCCTCTACCGCGAGGTGCGGGCGCTGCGCATCTACGAAGGGGCGACCGAGGTGCAGAAGCTCGTCATCGCCCGCGATCTTCTCAAGAGCGAAGCATGAGATACACGGCACACACCGACACCTTCACCCGCGACAACCTGCCGCCGCGCAGCCTCTGGCCGGAGCTGCGCTTCGACCTGCCCGAGCTCAAGTACGCCGCACGGCTGAACTGCGCCACCGAGCTCCTCGACAAGCCGGTGACGCGCGGGCACGGGCATCGCATCGCCCTGCGCAGTCCCGAGGGCGAATGCACCTACACCCAGCTCTTCACGCAGGCCAACCGGCTCGCGAACGTGCTGGTGCGCGAGATGGGCCTGCGGCCGGGGAACCGCGTGCTGCTGCGCGGCCCGAACAACCCGATGATGGCCGCCTGCTGGTTCGCGGTGATGAAGGCGGGCGGCGTGTGCGTCGCCACGATGCCGCTCCTGCGCGCGAAGGAGCTGACGGAGATCATCCAGAAGGCCGAGGTCACGCATGCGTTGTGCGACCTGCGGCTCGCCGCCGAGCTGAAGGCCGCGGCGCCCAATTGCCCCTCGCTCAAGGACGTGCGCTACTGGTACGACGACCGCGCCGACTCGCTCGACTCGCTCGCGCTGCGCCAGCCGCTCACGTTCGGCAACGTGCCGACCTCGGCCGAGGACGTGGCGCTCATCGCCTTCACCTCCGGCACGACCGGCAAGCCGAAGGGCACGATGCACTTCCACCGCGACGTGGTCGCCATGTGCGATTGCTTCCCGCGCTCCATCCTCCAGGTGCACCGCGACGACGTCTTCTGCGGCACGCCGCCCATCGCGTTCACCTTCGGCCTCGGCGGAATGCTGTGCTTCCCCTTGCGCTTCGGCGCCTCCACGGTGCTCGTCGAGAAGCACACCCCCGAGACCCTGCTGGAGACGATCCAGAAGTTCAAGGCGACCGTTTGCTTCACGTCGCCGCTCATGTACCGCCAGATGTCCACCCTGGCGGCGCGCTTCGACCTCTCCTCGCTGAAGAAGTGCGTCTCGGCAGGCGAAGCGCTTCCCGACGCGACGCGCCAGCTCTTCAAGGAAGCGACCGGCATCGAGATCATCGACGGCATCGGCTCGACCGAGATGATCCACATCTTCATCTCGCACACGCCGCAGAAGGTGCGCCGCGGCGCCACCGGCTACGCCATTCCGGGCTATCGCGCCGCGGTCCTCGACGAGAATCTCGAATTCTGCAAGCCGGGCGAAGTCGGGCGCCTCGCGGTCAAGGGTCCGACGGGCTGCCGCTATCTCGCCGATCCGCGGCAGCGGGACTACGTCCAGGACGGCTGGAACCTGACCGGCGACTCCTACGTCATGGACGAGGACGGCTACTTCTTCTTCCAGGCGCGCAGCGACGACATGATCATCTCCGCCGGCTACAACATCGCCGGCCCGGAGGTCGAAGGCGCGCTGCTGCAGCATCCGGCGGTCGCGGAGTGCGGCGTGGTCGGCTGGCCGGACGAGGAGCGCGGGACCATCGTCAAGGCGTTCGTGGTCTTGAAGAACAACCACGCAAAGGATGAGCAAACCATCCGCCTCCTTCAGGAGCACGTGAAGGCCGCCATCGCGCCCTACAAGTACCCGCGGGCGATCGAATTCATGGACACGCTGCCGCGCACCGAGACCGGCAAGCTGCAGCGCTTCAAGCTGAGGAAACCATCGTGATGCAGATCCTGCAACCACCCGGCTGGGCGCGGCCCAAGGGCTTCTCCAACGGCATCGCCGCCGAGGGGCGGCTCGTGTTCATCGCCGGACAGGTGGGCTGGACGGGCGAGGGCAGGTGGGAGGCGCGCGACTTCGCCGGCCAGTTCCGGCAGGCGCTGGAGAACATCCTGGCGGTGCTTGCCGAGGCGAACGGCAAGCCGGAGCACATCGTGCGGCTCACCTGGTACGTGCTGGACAAGCAGGAATATCTGGGCTCGCTGAAAGGCGTCGGCGAGGCCTATCGCGCCCTCATGGGCCGGAACTATCCGACGATGGCCGTCGTGCAGGTGTCCGGGCTGGTGGAGCCGGAAGCGCGCCTCGAGATCGAGGCCACGGCCGTCGTTCCAACGGTGGCGCCGTGAAGGTCGCCGTCATCGGCGGCGGCCCGGGAGGGCTCTACTTCGCGCTCCTTGCCAAGAAGGCGTGGCCGCGCTGGGACATCACCGTCTACGAGCGCAACCGGCCCGACGACACCTTCGGCTTCGGCGTCGTCTTCTCCGACCAGACGCTCGACACCTTCAAGGCCTACGACCCCGTCACCTACGAGCGCATCCGCCGCCGCTTCGCCTACTGGGGCGACGTGGACGTCGTCTACAAGGGCAGCGTCATGCGCTCGGGCGGCAACGGCTTCTGCGGCTGCTCGCGCGTCGCGCTCCTCAACATCCTTCAGGACCGCGGTCGCGAGCTGGGCGTGCAGATGCGCTTCCAGCGCGAGGTCGAGGACGTTGCCGAGTTCCCGGACGCCGACCTCGTCGTCGTCGCCGACGGCATCAATTCGAGGATCCGAACGAAGCACGAGCAGCATTTCCAGCCGAGCGTCGACCTGCGGCCGAACAAGTTCACCTGGCTGGGCTCGACGAAGCCGCTCGACGCCTTCAAGTACTTCTTTCGCGAGACGCCGCAGGGCATCATCCTCGCGCACTGCTACCAGTACGAGCCGAACCGCTCCACATGGGTGATCGAGACCGACGACGCCACCTGGCGCAACTTCGGCTTCGACCGCCAGGACGAGCGGCAGATGGTGGCGACGCTGCAGGAGGTCTTCGCCGAGGAGCTCGACGGCCATCCGCTCATCGCCAACCGGTCGCTCTGGCGCAACTTCCCCAATATCACCAACAAGACCTGGGTGCTCGGCAATGCGGTGCTCGTGGGCGACGCCAAGGCGACGGCGCACTTCTCGATCGGTTCCGGAACGAAGCTCGCGATGGAAGATTCCATTGCCTTGTTCGAGGCCCTGAAAAAGGAGGGAGAGGTAAGAAAAGCGCTCGCCTACTACGACCGCGCCCGGCGCGAGGAGGTCGAGAAGACGCAGCATGCCGCGAACGTGTCGCTCGCCTGGTTCGAGCACATGAAGCGCTACTGGGGCATGGAGCCGCCGCAGTTCGCGTTCGGCGTGATGTCGCGCTCCAAGCAGATCACGTGGGAAAACCTCGAGCTGCGCGATCCCGCCTTCGTGCGGAAAGTGCATCGCTGGTACGCCGAAAAGGTGAAGGGGCAGGGGTTCGATGTCGATCTCGAGAACCCGCCGGTGCCCATGTTCACGCCCTTCCGGCTGCGCGACATGGTGGTGCAGAACCGGGTCGTCGTCTCGCCGATGGACCAGTACTCGGCGCTCGACGGCGTGCCGGGCGACTGGCACTTCGTGCACCTGGGGAGCCGCGCGATCGGCGGCGCAGGCCTCGTCTACGTCGAGATGACGTGCGTGTCGCC
>JBLNDP010000052.1:0-4806 GCA_050261755.1 Clostridia bacterium | reverse complement strand
GAGGCGCGCGGCGCCGAGGTGACGGAGATCCCGACCTACCGCTGGTCGCTCCCCGCGGATACCGGGCCGCTGGAGGGCGTGGTATCGGCACTGGAGCGAGGCGAGCTGCAGGCCATCGTTTTCACGAACGCCGAGCAGGCGCGGAATTTGTTCCTGGTTTCGAAAAAGACAAACAGGGAAAAGGTTCTTCTCGAAAGCCTTAACCGTACGCTGGTCGCTTCCATCGGCCCGGTCGCGTCGGCGGCGCTGAAGGAGAAGGGCGTGAAGGTCGGTCTGGAGGCGAGCCCGCCGAAGCTGGGCGCGCTCCTTAGCGCGCTCGACGCGGCGCTCGCGTAGGAGGGTGGTCATGCTCGTGAAAATCATGCGCTCGGTTTTATTCCTGGGCACTTTGCTCTCCTGCGCGTTCGCCCACGCCCAGCAAGGCGAGGCAGCGTCCCACATGGCGCTCGTCGGCGCGCACGATCTCTCGGGCCGCAGCGCCTACCAGCCGCTCGTCGTGCAGAGCCGCGGGCGCTGGCTCGCCTATATCGGCCATCACGGCGGCAGCGCGGTCAACCCGCTGACGGGCAAGGCGGAAGACAACGGCACGTCGATCCTCGACGTGAGCGACCCGAAGCAGCCGAGGCTGGTCGCGCACATCCCCGGCGAGCCGGGACAGGCCGAGAGCGGCGGCGCGCAGATGGTGCGGGTCTGCAACGGCTCCGACCTGCCGAAGGCCGACAAGGCGAAGACCTACCTCCTGCGACCTTTTGGCAACCTCGCGCAGGAAGTGTGGGATGTCACCGTGCCCGAGAAGCCGGTCCGGCTCACTGTGGTCGTCGACAAGCTCAAGGGCACGCACAAGAGCTGGTGGGAATGCGACACCGGCATCGCCTACCTGGTCTCCGGCGTCGAGGGCTGGCGCACGCGGCGCATGACGCAGATCTTCGACCTCTCGGATCCCGCCAAGCCGGTGTTCATCCGCAACTTCGGCTTGCCCGGGCAGCAGCCGGGCGCGACCGGGCCGGTGCCGACGGAGCTGCACGGGCCCATCTCCACCGGCCCGAAGGGCAACCGTGTCTACTTCGGATACGGCACCAACAAGTCCGGGATCGTGCAGATCGTCGATCGCGCGAAGCTGCTCTCCGGCCCGCGCGAGCCGACCGCCGCGAACCTGTCCTACCCGGAGATCTCGCGCTTCTACCTGTCGCAATACAACGGCGCGCATACGGCGCTTCCGGTGCTCGGCGTTCCCCTTCCGGAGTTCGCGAAAGACCGCGCGCCGCAGCGCGGCGACTTCCTCTTCGTGGTGAACGAGGCGATCGCCAACGAGTGCCAGGAGGCGCGCCAGCGCGTCTTCGTCGCCGACATCACGGACGAGAAGAAGCCGGTGGGCGTGGCCACCTTCAACGTGCCGGAGTCGCCGGGAGGCTTCTGCGGGCGCGGCGGCCGCTTCGGCTCGCATTCCTCCAACGAGAACCAGCCGCCGATGTACGCCGGGAAGATGATCTTCGTCGCGTGGTTCAATGCCGGCGTGCGCGCGATCGACATCCGCGACCCGTACCATCCCAGGGAAGCGGGCTACTACATCCCGGCGACCACCGACAAGACGGAGAAACGCTGCGTCACGACGCCGTCCGGCGAGCGCTGCAAGGTCGCCATCCAGACGAACAACGTCGAAGTGGACGATCGCGGATACATCTACATCGTCGACCGCGCGGGCACCGGCCTGCACATCCTCGAGATGAAGCCGTGATCTCGCTCAAGCCGCTCCACCCGCTCTTCGCGGCCGAGGCAAGCGGGCTGGATCTGACGAAGCCCCTCTCTTCCGAAGACGTTTCTTCCATCGAAAAGGCGATGGACCGCTACGGCGTGCTCGTCTGGCACGGCCAGCCGTTCACGCAGGACGAGCAGGTCGCCTTCGCGCAGCAGTTCGGCACGCTCGACCTCGGCCTGCGCAAGGCCTACGGCGGCGGCAAGCACCGCCTCGCGCACCCGGCGCTCCTCGACATCTCCAACGTCGCCGCGGACGGCGAGGTGGCCGGCCGCGCGAGCTCCAAGGCGATCAGCAACCTCGCCAACCAGCTCTGGCACAGCGACAGCTCGTTCCAGAAGCCGGCGGCGAAGTACTCGATGCTCTCCGCGGTCGTGGTTCCGGAGAAAGGCGGCGAGACCGAGTTCTGCGATCTCCGGGCTGCTTATGATTCCCTTCCCGAAGAGACTAAAAAGGAAATCGAAAGCCTGAGCTCGGAGCACTGGGCCTTCTATACGCGTACCTGGCTAGGAGACGCGTACAGCGAGGCGCAGCTCAAGACGCTGCCGCCGGTCGAGTGGCCGCTCGTGCGCCAGCATCCCTCGGGCCGCAAGGTGCTCTGGGTGGGCGCGCACGCGACGAGGATCGTCGGCTGGACGCTCGCCGAGGGCCGCATCCTGCTGGCCGACCTGCTCGAGCACGCCACGCAGCGCGAGTTCGTCTACCGGCACCGCTGGCGCCCGGGCGATCTCGTCATGTGGGACAACCGCTGCACGCTGCACCGCGGCCGCCGCTTCGACCTGGAAGCGCGGCGCGAGCTGCGGCGCACGACCATAGAGGACGTCGCATGAACCTGGAGCTGGAAGGGAAGACCGCGCTCGTCACGGGCGCTTCGATGGGAATCGGCCGGGCGATCGCCAAGGTGCTCGCCGCCGAAGGGGTGCGGCTCGCCGTCGTCGCCCGGCGCAAGAACCTGCTCGAGGAGCTCGAAGCGGAGCTCAAGGCGAAGCTGGTGATCATCCAGTGCGATTTCATGGCGGAGGATGCCCCGCGCAAGATCGCCGACGAGGCCCTCAGAGGCCTGGGCTCGGTGCAGATCCTCGTGAACAACGCCGGCGGCAGCCGCAAGTTCACGCTCGAGGCGAGCGAAGAGCAGTGGCACGAGGCGATGACGCTCAACTTCACGCGCCAGCGCCAGCTCACGCACCAGCTCCTGCCGCAGATGATGAAGGGCGGCTGGGGGCGCATCATCAACATCACCGGGAAGTCCGAGCCCGAGGGCATCAACGGCGCGTTCTGCGCCAAGGCGGCGATGCACTCCTGGGCCAAGGGGCTCTCGCGCGAGGTGGGACGGCACGGCATCACCGTGAACAGCATCCCGCCGGGCCGGATTCTCTCGGAGCAGATCCTGCGCAATTACTCGCCCGAGTACCGCAAGAAGCAGAGCGAGGAAGAAATTCCGGTCGGCGAGTACGGCGAGCCGGAGGACCTCGCCAACCTGGCGTGCTTCCTCGCCTCGCCGCGCGCCCGCTACATCACGGGCGCCGTGATTCCCGTCGACGGTGGACTAAGGAGATACCAATTTTGAAGACGTTGCTCGTCGTTCTTTCCCTCTTCGCGCCCCTCGCGGCTCTCGCGCAGAACTATCCGACCAAGCCCATCCGGCTGATCGTGCCGTTCGCGCCGGGCGGCAGCTCCACCATCGTCGCGCGGCTCTTCGGCCAGGAGATGGAGAAGAGCCTCGGCCAGCCGATCGTCATCGAGAACAAGCCGGGCGGCGGCGGCAACGTGGCGATGCAGGAAGCGGCGCGCTCGGACCCCGACGGCTACACGCTCATCATCGGCCACATCGGCAGCCTGGCGGTGAACCCGTACATGTACGCGAAGCTGCCGTACGACGTGAACCGCGACTTCGCCGCCGTGTCGCTCCTCGCCAAGGTGCCGGCGATCTACGTGGTGCACGAGAGCGTGCCGGCGAAGGACCTGCGCGAATTCGTCGCGCTCGCGAAGAAGAAGCCGGGCGAGCTCTATTACGGCAGCGCCGGAAACGGCTCGGCGGGCCACCTGGCGATGGAGTACCTCAAGCAGACGACCGGCATCGAGCTGCAGCACGTGCCGTACAAAGGCACCGGCCCGAACATCACCGACCTCATCGCCGGGCGCACGCAGGCGGCCTCGGCGGGCACGCCGCCGCTCCTGCCGCACGTCAAGTCCGGAAAGCTTCGCGTCATCGCCGTGGGAACTTCGAGGCGGCTGCATTCGCTGCCGGACGTCGCCACGGTGGCGGAGCAGGGCTATCCGGGCTTCGAGACGTCGCAGTGGTACGGCCTCAACGCGCCGGCGAAGACGCCCGAGGCGGCCATCCGCCGGCTTGCCGACGCGGCGGCGAAGGCGGCGAAGACCCCGCTCGTCGCCGAGCGCCTCGCGCCCGACGATGCCGAGCCGATCGGCTCGACGCCCGAGGAGTACGCGGCCTTCATCGCGAAGGAGCAGGCGCGCTGGAGCAAGGTCGTGCGCACCGCCAACATCCACGCCGACTAGCCGTCGTCGTCCTCGCTACTCGGAGCCGACCTGCGGCGGCGGCAGCTTGCGCTCGGCATGGAAGCGCGCGAGCGCGGCGACGCGATACAGCGCGTGCATGAACTTGCCGTAGGGCATCGTCAGGAAGAGCGCGAGCACGACGGCGAGGTGCACCGCGAGGAGCACGCCCATCGCGTTCGTCTCGCGCAGCGCCATGAGCGCCAGGCCGGTGAGGCTCGTGAGGAAGAGCAGGACAAGGAACCCGTCGTCCATGCCGCGCTGCTCTTCATCCCCCAGGTTCTTGTCCGAAATTCTTTTCAGGAAGAAGAGACCTGAAGGCCCGACCAGCAAACCGATGCCGCCGACGGTACCGAGCATCACGGGGAGGCTGAGGAACGGGTAAGGCGCCTTCCAGCCGAGCCCGTAGTGATAGAACGTGGCGACGCTCGTCGCGGCGAAGCAGAGCAGGAAGCCGTAGAAGGTCAGGTGGTGGAACTTCTTCCGGATCGTGGAAGGTTTCTCGTCGGGATACGTGCAGCCTTCGCCGCCGCCAC
>JBLNDP010000051.1:0-3820 GCA_050261755.1 Clostridia bacterium | reverse complement strand
GCGTTCATCAGCTGGCCCGAGGAGCAGGTGATCGACTGGACGGTCCGGTACTGGGAAAAGGCGCGCGCCGCCGGCCTGCCCGTCGACGCGGACTTCGGCGAGTTCTGGCGCGCCTTCGAGTGGATGGGGCTGCAGCGCCACCTGAAGGTGCTCGGCATCTTCGCCCGGATCAACTACCGGGACGGCAAGCCGAAATACCTCGCCGACACGCCGCGCTTCCTGGCCTACGCACGGCCGGTGGCGCGGCGTTACGGCGAGCTCGCGCCGCTCGCCCGCCTGCTCGACGCACTGGTGCCCGAGGAAGAATGAAGGCCATGCTGCTGGCGGCGGGCCGCGGCGAGCGCTTGCGCCCGCTCACCGACCGGGTACCCAAGGCCCTCGTGGAGGCGGGCGGGAAGCCGCTCATCGCGTGGCACCTGGAGCGCCTCGCGGCAGCGGGATGCCGCGAAGCCGTGGTGAACGTTTCCCATCTGGGCGAGCAGATCGTGGAGCACATCGGCGATGGCCGCCGCTTCGGGCTGCGCATCGCCTATTCGCGAGAAGCCGAGCCTCTCGAGACGGCGGGCGGCATCGCGCAGGCGCTTTCGCTGCTTTCCCAGGACCCATTCCTGCTCGTCAATGCCGACGTGTATTGCGAAGTGGATTTTTCCCGGCTGCTCGCGCATCGCCTGCAAGGCCTCGCCCATCTCGTGGTCGTGCCCAACCCCGCACACCGCGCCAGGGGCGACTTCGCGCTCCACGGGGCGCGCCTGCTCGGCCAAGCGGCCGATGCCGCGTTGCCGCGCTACACTTATGCGGGCGTGGCCGTCGTGGCACCCGACCTCGTGCGCAGCGTGCACGCGGGCGAAAAAGCGCCGCTCGCGCCGCTTCTCTACGAGGCGGCGGACCGCGGCCTCCTGACCGGCGAGCTTTACGCCGGACGCTGGCAGGACGTCGGCACGCGCGAGCGGCTCGCCGAGCTCGAATCCTGGTTGAAGGACGCGCGATGAAGATCTCCGATACCGTTTCCATCCACCGCGCGAGGCGCGAGCGCCTCGCACGGGCCATCGGCGAAGGCGTAGCCATCGTGCCGACGGCGCCGGAGCGAGTACGCAACCGCGACACCCACTACCCCTACCGCTACGACAGCCATTTCTACTATCTCACCGGCTTCGCGGAGCCCGAGGCGGCCCTCGTCGTCGTGGGCGGCGCATCGCCGCGCAGCATTCTTTTCTGCCGGCAGAGAAACGAGGAGCGCGAGATCTGGGACGGCTTCCGCTACGGCCCTGAGGCGGCGCGGGATCGGTTCGCCTTCGACGAGGCGCATCCCATCGAGGCGCTCGATGGCGCGATGCCCGCGCTCATCGAGAACCGGCCGTCGCTTCTGTATCCCCTGGGCGCCGACCCTGCCTGGGACCTGCGTGCCGCGCAATGGCTGAACGCGGTGCGTGCGCGCTCGCGCGCCGGCGCGGCCGCGCCCGAGCGCCTGGAGGACGTGCGCGCCGCGGTCGATGAGATGCGCCTCGTCAAGGATGCGCACGAGGCCGCAATCATGCGCCGGGCCGGACGCATCGCCGCGGCGGCGCACCGGCGCGCCATGCAGGCCGCAAGGCCCGGCCGCTACGAATACGAGATCGAGGCCGAGCTGCTGTACGAGTTCCGGCGCGCCGGGGCGCAGTTCCCCGCGTATTGGCCGATCGTCGCGGGCGGCGCCAACGCCTGCGTGCTGCATTACGTGGCAAACGACGCGCCGCTGAACGACGGCGACCTGCTCCTGATCGACGCGGGCTGCGAGCTGGACGGCTACGCTTCCGACATCACGCGCACCTTCCCGGTGAACGGACGCTTCTCGGGCCCGCAACGGGAGATCTACGAGCTCGTGCTGGCCGCGCAGCTCGCGGCCATCGCCGAAGTGCGGCCCGGACGAGGGTGGAACGAGCCGCATGACGCAGCGGTGCGCGTGCTTGCGCAAGGGCTCATCGACCTCGGCCTGCTCGGTGGAACCATCCAGGAGGCGCTCGAGAAGGAAACGTATAAGCGCTTCTACATGCACCGGACCGGCCACTGGCTGGGACTCGACGTCCACGATGCGGGCGAATATAAGCGCGCCGGCAAGTGGCGTCCGCTCGAGGCAGGCATGGTGCTTACCGTCGAGCCGGGGCTCTACATCCGAGGCGCGGACGACGTGCCCGAGCGCCTGCGCAACATCGGCGTGCGGATAGAGGACGACGTCATGGTGTCGCCGAGCGGCTGCGAAGTGCTGAGCAGCGAGGCACCGAAGAGCGTCGCCGACGTCGAAGCGCTGATGCGCGATGGACGCGCCGCGCGCTGACGCGAGCCGGATATTGGTGCTCGGGGCGGGCCCCGTTGGTTGCGCCGCCGCGCTGCTGCTTCGCTCGGCCGGCCACCGCGTGGCGATCCACGACGACTCGGCCGTGCGCGCCGGCTTCCGCCCCATCGCGCTGTCCTATGCGAGCCGGCTCATCCTGGAGCGAGTCGGCGCATGGGGCGCATTCGACGCGACGCCCATCGAGTCGGTGCAGGTGTCGCAGCAGGGCGGCTTCGGCCGCACGGTGATGGATTGCCGCGATGCAGGCGTACCCGCCCTCGGCTACGTCGCCGACTATGGCGCCCTAACCGCGGCCCTCCGGGCGCTTGCCGGGCACTCTTCGTTGGACAAGGCGCCAGAGGGTGCGAATACGGCCCTGATCGTTCACGCGGAGGGCGCAGCCGACGATGCCGAGGAAAAGCGCTATGACCAGGACGCGGTCGTCGCCCGGGTCGCGATCGCTCCGCCAGCCGCCACGACCGCCCACGAGCGTTTCACTCCCGAAGGGCCGCTGGCGCTTCTGCCCTTTGCCGGCGCCTATGCGCTGGTGTGGAGCGCACGCCCGGAACGCGCACAGGCGCTCGCCGCGCTGCCGGATGCGCGGTTCCTCGAAGAGCTGGCGTCGGCGGCCGGCCCCCGTTTAGGCACGCCCACGGGCGTATCGAATCGAGCCGTGCACCCGCTCGTCCTGCGCGTGCGGCGGGAGCCGGTCGCCGCGCGCGCCGTCTACATCGGCAACGCGGCGCAAAGCCTGCATCCCGTGGCGGGGCAAGGGCTCAACCTCGGGCTGCGCGACGCATGGGACTTGGCGCGGATCTTGCGCGATGCCGGGGATCCCGGAGATGCGGCGACGCTTGGCCGGTACCGGGCGGCTAGGCGCGCGGATACCTTCGCCACGATACGCGCCACGGATTTTCTCGCCGGCGCGTTCACGGGTCGCAGCGGATTCGCGCGCGCCGCGCGCGGCCTCGTCCTGTCGGTGCTCGATGTGCTGCCGGGTCCACGCCGCTTTTTTGCGCGCCGCATGATGTTTGGCCCCTCGGCGCTGCCCTAGAAAAATTGCGATTGCGCAAAATGCAACAGACGGCATGAGCGCGGATGCTTTTCCGGCGCAAATGCGGCTAGAATTCGCTTCCCTCATTTTCGTTCGTGCAACGCCCCAGCCGCGGCAATGAGAATTGGAGCGCATGTCCTGCGCAATGGATTGATCGTCGCTCCGATGGCGGGCATCACGGACCGGCCCTACCGCCTGCTCGCCCGCCGCTATGGCGCGGGGCTCGCCGTTTCCGAGATGCTGTCCTCGCGGCCCGAGCTTCGCGACTCGCGCAAGAGCCGGTTGCGCCGCGACCATGCCGGTGAACCAGGCCCCATCTCGGTGCAGATCGCCGGCGCCGACCCGCGCATGCTGGCCGAGGCCGCGAAGTTCAACGTCGACGCCGGCGCCGACATCATCGACATCAACATGGGCTGCCCGGCCAAGAAAGTCTGCAACGTCGCGGCGGGATCGGCCCT
>JBLNDP010000050.1:0-4386 GCA_050261755.1 Clostridia bacterium | reverse complement strand
GGGACAACGTGAAGATGGTGGTGACCCTCATCACGCCGGTGGCCATGGAGCAGGGCCTTCGCTTCGCCATCCGCGAGGGCGGCAAGACCGTCGGCGCCGGCGTCGTCGCGAAAATCGTCGAGTAAGGCACAGGCCAGGGACATGCAAAGCCAACGAATCCGTATCCGCCTCAAGGCGTTCGACTACCGCCTCATCGACCAGTCGGCGCTCGAGATCGTCGATACGGCCAAGCGCACCGGCGCGGTGGTGCGGGGGCCCGTTCCCCTGCCGACGCGCAAGCAGCGCTTCGACCTGCTGCGCTCGCCGCACATCGACAAGACCTCGCGCGAGCAGCTGGAGATCCGTACGCACCTGCGCCTGATGGACATCATCGACCCGACGGACAAGACGGTGGACGCGCTCATGAAGCTCGACCTCCCCGCCGGTGTCGACGTAGAGATCAAGGTTCAGTAGCACGCATAGCAAGGAGCGGCAGAAGGCGCCGCTGCAGTACAAGGTGAAGGGCCGGCCAATTGCAGCCGGCATCCCCGGGAAACCGTGGACTAAATAGAAGAGGAAGGTATGACGATTGGACTGGTCGGCCGCAAGGTCGGCATGACGCGCATCTTCACGGACGACGGCGGCACGCTCCCCGTCACGGTGCTCGACGTGTCCGACAACCGCATCACCCAGATCAAGACCGCGGAGAAGGACGGCTACGCCGCCGTGCAGGTGACGTTCGGCAAGCGCCGCGCTTCGCGCGTCAACAGCTCCGCCAAGGGCCACTTCGCCAAGGCGGCGGTCGAGGCCGGGCATACGCTGCGCGAGTTCCGCGCCAAGCCCGACGAGCTCACCAACCTCAAGGTCGGCGGCAAGCTCGGCGTGGACATCTTCAAGGTCGGCCAGCAGGTCGACGTTCAGGGCGTGACCATCGGCAAGGGCTTTGCCGGCGTCATCAAGCGCCATCACTTCTCCTCGAACCGCGCCTCGCACGGCAACTCGATTTCGCACAACCGTCCCGGCTCGACGGGCCAGAACCAGAGCCCGGGCCGCGTGTTTCCCGGCAAGCGCATGGCGGGCCACCTCGGCGACGTGCAGCGCACGATCCTCAACCTGGAGGTGGTGCGCGTCGACATCGAGCGGCAGCTGCTGCTCGTCAAGGGCTCGGTGCCCGGCTCCAGCGGCCGCGATGTGCTCGTTCGACCGGCGGTAAAGCCGCGCAAGGTCACCGTGCCGCAGAAGAAGGTCGAGGCGAAGGCCGAAGCGAAGCCCAAGGCCGCCGCTCCGGCGAAGCCCGCCGCCCCGGCCAAGAAATAAGGGACGCCCATGGAACTCAAGCTCATCAACGACAAGGGCGCCGCCGGCACCATCCAGGCGAAGGACGAGGTCTTCGGCCGGGACTTCAACGAGTCCCTCGTGCACCAGGTCGTGATCGCCTTCCAGGCGAACGCGCGCATCGGCTCGCGCGCGCAGAAGGACCGCGGCGCGGTCCGCCATTCCACCAAGAAGCCATGGCGGCAGAAGGGCACGGGCCGCGCCCGCGCCGGCATGACCTCCAGCCCGCTCTGGCGCGGCGGCGGCAAGATCTTCCCCAACTCGCCCGACGAGAACTTCTCGCACAAGGTGAACCGCAAGATGTTCCGCGCCGGCATCGCCTCCATCCTCTCGCAGCTCGCGCGCGAGGACCGGCTGCGCGTGGTCGAGAAGTTCAGCGTCGACCAGCCCAAGACCAAGCTTCTCGCCCAGAAGGTGAAATCGCTCGGCTTCGACGAGGTGCTGGTGATCACCGACGCGATCGACGAGAACCTCATCCTCTCGTCGCGCAACCTGGCCAACGTCGAAGTGATGGACGTGCACCACGCCAACCCCGTGGCGCTCGTGCGCTTCCCGACCGTCATCGTCACGAAGGGCGCGATGGCCAAGCTCGAGGAGATGTACAAATGACGGCCGTCCGCAAGTACAACGCCGCGCAGCTCATGACCGTGGTCCTCGCGCCGGTGGTCTCGGAGAAGAGCACCTTCGTCGCGGACAAGAACCGCCAGTACGTGTTCCGCGTCTCCGACCGCGCGACCAAGCCGGAGATCAAGGCGGCGGTCGAGCTCATGTTCAAGACCAAGGTGGACTCGGTCACGGTGACCAACGTGAAGGGAAAGGTGCGCCGCTTCGGCCGCATCGAGGGACGCAAGCGCAGCTGGAAGAAGGCCTACGTGCGTCTCGCCGAGGGCCAGGAAATCAATTTCGCGGCGACGGAGTAAACGATGCCACTCGTCAAAGTCAAACCCACGTCCCCCGGCCGGCGCTCGCTCGTCAAGGTCGTCACGCCCGAGCTGCACAAGGGCGAGCCGCACTGGCCGCTCCTCTCCAAGCAGACCCGGGGCAGCGGCCGCAACAGCCACGGTCGCGTCACGGTGCGCCACCAGGGCGGCGGCCACAAGCACCACTACCGCATCGTCGACTTCCGTCGCGACAAGGATGGCATCGCCGCGACGGTCGAGCGCATCGAGTACGACCCGAACCGCAGCGCGCACCTCGCGCTGCTGCTCTACAAGGACGGCGAGCGCCGCTACGTCATCGCGCCCAAGGGCGTGCAGGTCGGCACGCAGCTGATGTCGGGCTCCGAAGCGCCGATCAAGCCGGGCAATACCCTGCCGCTCAGGAACATTCCGGTCGGCACGATCGTGCACTGCGTTGAGATGATGCCGGGCAAGGGCGCGCAGCTCGCCCGCTCGGCAGGCGCCGGCGTCCAGGTCCTCGCGCGCGAAGGCTCGTATACGCAGCTGCGCCTTCGCTCGGGGGAGATTCGCAAGGTCCACGTCGACTGCCGCGCGACGATCGGCGAGACGGGCAACGCGGAGCACAACCTGGAGTCGATCGGCAAGGCCGGCCGCAAGCGCTGGCGCGGCGTGCGCCCGACGGTGCGCGGCGTCGCCATGAACCCGATCGACCACCCGCACGGCGGCGGCGAAGGCCGCACCGCCTCGGGCCAGCCCCCGGTATCGCCTTGGGGCGTACAGACCAAGGGCTTCAAAACCCGGCGCAACAAGCGCACCCAAGTGATGATCGTGCGCGATCGTCGAGTGAAATAAGGAAAGCCGCCATGGCACGCTCAATCAAGAAGGGTCCCTTCGTGGACTACCACCTCCAGGCCAAGGTCGACAAGGCGCGCAGCACGAGCGACAAGCGACCGATCAAGACCTGGTCGCGCCGCTCCACGATCATCCCGGACTTCGTCGGGCTGACGATCGCCGTGCACAACGGCAAGCAGCACATCCCGGTGTACGTCACCGAGAACATGGTCGGCCACAAGCTCGGCGAGTTCGCGATGACGCGCATCTTCAAGAGCCACTCGGCCGCCGGCAAGCGCACCGAGGAAGCGGTGGGCCGCCCGGGCGGCGGAACGCCGGCCCCTGCAGCGGCGCCCGCCGCGCCCGCGGCCGCTCCGGCGAAGAAATAAGGAATGGCGACCATGGAAACCAAAGCCAGCCTGCGCGGCGCGCGCTTGTCGGCCCAGAAGGGGCGGCTCGTCGCCGACCTCATCCGCGGCAAGCCCGTCGACCAGGCGATCAACATCCTGAGCTACACGCCGAAGAAGGGCGCCGGCATCATCCGCAAGGTGCTCGAGTCGGCCATCGCCAACGCCGAGCACAACGACGGCGCGGACATCGACGCGCTCAAGGTCAAGACCATTCACGTCGAGCGCGGCATGTTCCTCAAGCGCTTCCAGGCGCGCGCGAAGGGCCGCGGCAACCGCGTGGTCAAGCAGACCTGCCACATCTTCATCACCGTGGGCGACTAAGACATGGGCCAAAAGATCAACCCCGTAGGATTCCGCCTGGCGGTCAACCGCAACTGGAGCTCGCGCTGGTACGCGAACAGCAAGAACTTCGCTCCCATGCTGGCCGAGGACATCAAGGTCCGCGACTACCTGAAGAAGAAGCTCGCGCACGCCTCCGTGGGCCGCGTGCTCATCGAGCGCCCCGCCAAGGACGCGCGCATCACCATCTTCTCGGCGCGCCCGGGCGTCGTCATCGGCAAGAAGGGCGAGGAGATCGAGTCGCTCAAGGCGGAGCTGCGCCGGATCATGGGCGTGCAGCAGGTGCACGTGAACATCGAGGAGATCCGCAAGCCCGAGATCGACGCGCAGCTCATCGCCGACTCGATCGCGCAGCAGCTCGAGAAGCGCATCATGTTCCGCCGCGCCATGAAGCGCGCGATGCAGAACGCGATGCGCCTGGGCGCGCAAGGCATCAAGATCATGAGCTCCGGCCGCCTGAACGGCATCGAGATCGCGCGCACCGAGTGGTACCGCGAAGGCCGCGTGCCCCTGCATACGCTGCGCGCCGACATCGACTACGGCCTCGGCGAAGCGAAGACCACGTACGGCGTGATCGGCATCAAGGTCTGGGT
>JBLNDP010000049.1:0-7845 GCA_050261755.1 Clostridia bacterium | reverse complement strand
TTGCCGCCCGACTGGTTGACGAGCTCGACCACTTCCTTGTTCACCTGGCCGCCGAGCACCATCTCCACCACGTCCATGGTCTCGCTGTCGGTGACGCGCATGCCCTGGACGAACTCGCCCTTCTTGCCCAGGCGCGCGAGGAGCTGCTCGATCTGCGGCCCGCCGCCGTGCACCACCACGGGATTCATGCCGACGAGCTTGAGGAGCACCAGGTCGCGGGCGAAGTCCGCCTTGAGGGCGTCGTCCGTCATGGCGTTGCCGCCGTACTTCACGACGATGGTCTTGCCGTGGAAGCGCTGGATGTAGGGCAGCGCCTCCCCCAGGATGCGGGCTTTCTCCGCCGCCTGGGGGCTGTGGCCGACCGGGGAGCTGGGGGCGTTCATGCCCCCCGGATTCTACGGAAACTGCTTACTGGATGGTGATCTGCTTGCGCTGCGCGGCCGCCTTCTTCGGCAGCACGAGCTCGAGGATGCCGTCGCGGAACTTCGCCTCGACGTTCGCCTCGTCCACTTCCTGCGGCAGCGAGAAGCTGCGCGTCACCTTGCCGAACACGCGCTCGGTATGGAGCACGCGCTCGTCCTGCGACGCTTCCTTCTCCCGCTTCACTTCCGCCTCGATGGTGACCTGCGCGCCGTCGACCGACACCTTGATGTCGTCCTTCTTCACGCCGGGCAGCTCGGCCGCCACCTTGTAGCTGCCGTTCTTTTCCGAGACGTCCACCTTCGCGCGGAGGTATTCACCGCGGCTCGCGCCTTCGGCGGCGAGCGGGCGTACGAGGAATCCCTTGAACAGATCGTCGACCAGCTCGCCGAGGGGATCGATGCGCGGGTCCAGACGGGTGATACTTGCCATGGTTGGCCTCCTGAATTCGGTTACGGGTGCTAGGTAGGTGCGCCGCGCGGTTTTTCAAGCCCCCGCTACAATTCCTTGGAAATGAACGATTTCCGGTCCCGGGTGGAGGGCGAGCGGGCGTACCTGCTGCGCTACGCCAGCCTGCAGCTGCGCGACCGCGCGGCGGCGGAGGACGCCGTGCAGGAGGCGCTCGTCGCGGCGCTCGCCGGCGAGAAGGGCTTCGCCGGCCGCTCGAACCTGCGCACCTGGCTCACCGGCATCCTCAAGCACAAGATCATCGACGCGATCCGCAAGGGCTCGCGCGAGCAGACGCTCGACTCCGACGAGGCCTGGGAAGCGGCCTTCGACGCCAACGACCACTGGCGCGCCTTCCCGGCCGAGTGGGACGACCCCGACCGGTCGCTGGAGCAGAAGCGGTTCTTCGCCGCCCTGGAGATGTGCCTCGAAGGCCTGCCGGCGAAGACGGCGCGCGCCTTCATGATGCGCGAGCACATGGGCCTGGAGACTGACGAGATCTGTAAGGAGCTGGGCATCACGTCGACCCACTGCTGGGTGCTGCTGTATCGCGCGCGCATGGCGCTGCGCCGGTGCCTCGAGATCAACTGGTTCGGGAAACCCGCTTCATGAAGCTGCTGACCTGCAAGGAGGCGACGAGCCTCGTGTCGCAAGGCCTCGACCGCCGCCTCGGCGTGCTCGAGCGGGTCAGCCTGCGCGTGCACCTCCTGGTGTGCGACGGCTGCTCGCGCGTCGCGCGCCAGCTTCCCTTCCTTCGCAAGGCGCTGCGGCAGCTCGCCGAGCATGACCATCAATAGGCGCTGCGCGCGCTGCGGCGCCGACATGCACTGCGGCGCCCTGTCGCAGGACGATCACTGCTGGTGCGAGGAGCTGCCGCCGCTCGAGCCGGTCCCCGGCCGCGGCTGCTTATGCCGCGATTGCCTTTCCGAGGAACTGAAGATCAAAGAACGTACCGGGCAAGGTCCTCGTCCCTAGCGAGCTCGCCCAGCTTGAGGTCGACGTAGCCCGCGTCGATCGTCACGTCCTTCGGGCCTCGCGTGCCGGCATCGAAGGAGATCTCCTCCAGGAGCTTCTCCAGCACCGTGGACAGGCGCCGGGCGCCGATGTTCTCGGTCTTCTCGTTCACCTGGAAGGCGATCTCGGCAAGGCGGCGGATGGCGTCGGCCCGGAAGTCGACCGCCACGCCCTCAGTGCCGAGCAGCGCCTGGTACTGCTTCACCTGGCTCGCGTCGGTCGCGACCAGGATCCGCTCGAAATCCTCGACCGAGAGCGAGTCGAGCTCGACGCGGATGGGGAAGCGCCCCTGCAGCTCCGGGATGAGGTCGGAGGGCTTGGCGAGATGGAAGGCGCCCGAGGCGATGAAGAGGATGTGGTCGGTGCGCACCATGCCGTACTTCGTCGTCACGGTCGTGCCCTCGACGAGGGGCAGCAGGTCGCGCTGCACGCCCTGGCGCGACACGTCCGCCCCCTGCACCTCCGAGCGGCTCGTGATCTTGTCGATCTCGTCGAGGAAGACGATGCCGTTCTGCTCGGCGTTCGCCACCGCGCGCGCCTTGAGGTCGTCGTCGTTCACGAGGCGCGCGGCCTCCTCGTCGGTGAGGATCTGCGCCGCCTCGCGGATCTTCATCCGCCGCAGGCGGCGGCGGCCGCCGCCGAGGTTCGAGAGCATGCCCTGGATCTGCGACGTGAGGTCCTCCATCCCGGGCGGGGCGAGGATCTCCATCTGCGGCTGCGTGAGCGCCACCTCGATGTCGAGCTCCTTGTCGTCGAGCTCGCCCTCGCGCAGCTTCTTGCGGAACTTCTGGCGCGTGTCCGAGCCGGGGTCCTGGGAGCCGACCAGCACATCGAGGATGCGCTCCTCCGCCGCCTCCTGCGCGCGCGTGCGCACGCGGCGCATGGCCTGCTCGCGCGTCTGCTTGACGCTGATCTCCACCAGGTCGCGCACGATCGTGTCCACGTCGCGGCCGACGTAGCCGACCTCGGTGAACTTGGTCGCCTCCACCTTGATGAAGGGCGCGTCGGCGAGGCGCGCGAGGCGCCGGGCGATCTCCGTCTTGCCCACGCCGGTGGGGCCGATCATGAGGATGTTCTTCGGCGTGATCTCGTGGCGCAGCGGCTCGCCGACCTGCATGCGGCGCCAGCGGTTGCGCAGCGCGATCGCCACGGCGCGCTTCGCCTTCGCCTGCCCGACGATGTACTTGTCGAGCTCGTGGACGATCTCCTGCGGCGTCATGACCGAGATCGCGCCGCTCATTCCAGCACCTCGATCGTGCGCTGGTGGTTCGTGTAGATGCACAGGTCGGCCGCCACGGCGAGCGACTTGTCGACGATCTGCTTCACCGGCAAGTCCGTGTTCTCGAGAAGCGCGCGCGCGGCGGACTGCGCATAGGGACCGCCGGAACCGATGGCGACGATGCCGTATTCCGGCTCGAGCACGTCGCCCAGGCCGGTGATGATGAGCGAGTGCTGGCGGTCGGCGACCGCGAGCATCGCCTCGAGCCGGCGCAGGATGCGGTCGGTGCGCCAGTCCTTGGCGAGCTCCACCGCGGAGCGCATGAGGTTGCCCTGGTGCTTGTCGAGCTTCGCCTCGAAGCGCTCGAAGAGCGTGAAGGCGTCGGCGGTGCCGCCGGCGAAGCCGGCGAGGATGCGGTCCTGGTGGAGGCGGCGCACCTTCTTCGCGCCGCCCTTCACCACGACGTTGCCGAGCGTCACCTGCCCGTCGCCGCCGAGCGCAACGGACGCGCCGCGGCGCACGGAAAGAATAGTGGTGCCGTGGAAGGCTTCCATGGGAGTGTGCGGGAAGGGAGAAACTAAGGATGGGGGTGCGGTACGCGAAATGCAAGCGCCGCGCCCGCGCCGACGGCGACCATGGCGCAGACGATCGTCGCGCCCGACGGAAGATCCGTGGCGAGCGACAGCAGTAGGCCGGCGACGTATGCCAGCGCACCTATGCCGTATCCCTTCGCCAGTCGGCGGTCGCGGGAATAGTAGGTGGCGAGCGCCGGCACGACGAGCGTGGCAAACACGAGGAAGAGCCCCACGAGCTGCACCGAGATGGTCACCGCACACGCGAAGAGGGCATAGAAGCCGATGCGTCCGATCCGGTCGCGCAAGCTGAACCAGACCGCGAGGAGCACCGCATAGATCGCCGCGTCGTAAGCCAGGCCGCGCGGGTTCACCCACAGGATCTGCCCCGACAGCAGGTCCTTCAGGTTCTCGCCCCCGTGCGGATTCTTGGCGAGCATGAGGATCGCCGCGCTCGATGCGATGGCGAACACCACGCCGATGATCGCTTCCTGCACTTCGCGCCAACGCCGCTCGGTCCAGGTGAGGAGCGTGGCCCCGGCCAGCGCGGCGCCAAACGCGGCCACCTGCACGGCGATGCCTTCCGCCGGCCAGCCGAGCCAGTCGGCGGCGATGACGCCCAGGGCCGCGATCTGCGCGATGGCGAGATCGACGAAGACGATGCCGCGCTCGAGCACCTGCATGCCGAGCGGCACGTGCGTCGCCGTGACGAGGAGGCCGGCGACGAGCGCGGGCCAGAGGATGCCGAGCTCGGCGGTGCTGAGGCTCATTTGGCGGCCTGGACCAGGCGGGCAATCGTGTCGTCGAACAGGCCGAACAGGTCCTTCGCGCGATCGCTGCCGCCCACGGTGAACGGGACCAGGACGGCCGGAACCTTGGTGCGCTCCGAGAGGAACTGCGCCGCGCCCGGGTTGTTGTACGGCGCGTAGACGATCACCTTCGCCGGATTGCCTTGCATCTGCTCCACCAGCTGCGCAAGGTGCGCCGGCGTGGGCGGAATGCCGGGCTTCGGCTCAAGGCTACCGACCTCGCGCATGCCCGACCAGTTCTCGAAGTAGCTGAAGTCCTTGTGATAGACGACGACCGCCGCGCCCTTCAGCGGCGCCGCCTCTTTCTGCCAGCGCTCCATCGCTTCTCCCCAGCGCTTGGAGAACGCGGCGGTACGCTCGCGGTAGGTTGCGGCGTTCGCCGCGTCGGCCTGCGCGAGCCTTGCCGACAGCACCTCCGCGACCTTGGCGATGTTGCGCGGGTCGAGGTGGATGTGCGGATTGCCGCCGGGATGGACGTCACCGAGGGCGCGGTCGATCACGCGTGGCACCTCCAGCCTCGCGACATATTGCGACGCCTCGACGTATCCCGGCGTGCCCGGCTGGATGCGCCCGTTGCCCGATTGGCTGAGGAGCAGCGGCAGCCAGCCGACCTCCAGGTCCGACCCCGAGCAGATCAGCAGGTCGGCGTTGCGCACGCGGGCAATCAGGCTTGGACGCGCCTCGATGTGATGCACGTCCTGGCGAGCCGTCGTCGCGGAAAACGCGTCGACCTTGTCGCCACCCAGCTCCTTCGCCAAAGCGGCCCATTCCGGCTCGCACGCAAACACATTGAGCGCCGCGGTCGCGCTTTCATGCACTGAAAGCGCAATGACAAGCAAAAGACATTTCGCGCAGGTACGCATTAGAACGTATGGGCGCCGTGGGCGCCCAGGCTGACGATGTATTGGAGGAAGAGCTGGTTGTCGGGGAAGTTCATGCGCGAGTAGTCGCGCGCGAGCTGCAACCGCACGCGGCTGAACTCGCTCGGGCTCCAGTCGACCATCACGGTGTGCCGCCTGGGCTTGTAGGCGCCGAGGATCGGCAGATCCGCCGCGGCGAGCGCGCCGGAATCGACCAGTCCGAGCGTCGTGACGCCGCTATCCAGCTCGTCGTAGCGGTAGCCCGCCCGCCACATCGGCACGAACTGGTACACGGCCTGCGCGTACCAGCCGGATTGGCGCGACGCGTAGTCGCCCGCCCTCGTGCCCAGGGAAGCCGCCTGCGTGTCGTAGGTCAGCGTGCCGCTTTCCTTGCGCCTGAAGTACTCGCCTTGCAGCTTGAGGTTGCGATCCGTGGGATTGCCTTCCGGCGCCCATTTGAGGACGCCGCTCGCGGCCCACGTCCTGCTCGTGCCGCTGAAGCTGTCGGTGACCGATGCGCCGCGCGAATCGGTGTCGGTGTACGTCCGGTCTCGCGGCGAGGTCGAGAAGAGCGACAGGCCCGCCTGCCAGGCCCAGCTCTCGTCGATGTCGCCGCCGAGATGGGCGAACGCATTGGCCGAGCCGAAGCCGTTCCGGTCGCGGGTGGTCGCCGGAAAGGCGCGCCCGCGGCCGAGCTCCGCGCCGAGGTCGAAATAGACGCTCGTCGGCGCCACCCACTTGAATTGCACGCCGTCCTCGCCGAGCTGTCCGCCGAGAAAGGCCTTCAGCACGAGCGGCGCATCGGTGAAGTCCCAGGCGTGCGCGTGGATGCGATTCTGGTAGCCGATGTCCGAGAAGAAGCGCCCCGCCTTGAGCGTGAAGCCGTTGGAGAGCCCGATCGTCTGGATATAGCCCTCCTCGACCGCGACGCTGTTGTCGTCCGGAGAGATCGCGGCGACGAGCGTGCCGCGAAACATGGGGTCCACGTTGGCGGTGAAGCCCAGCTCCGATTCGCCGAGGCTCAGGCCGCGCGGCGGCGGCGCCACCTCGCCGCCCGTCGGCACGAAGCCGGAGAGAGCGTAGGCGTTCGGGCTGCGCTTCAGGTTTGCGTAGACACCGTTCAGGATCGCGGAGATCCCGGGGTTGAGGGCGTTCTGCGCCTGCGGCCGGCTCTCGGCCGGCTGCGCGGCGACGTCCCTCGCGCTCTCGGCCCGCGCGGCGCCTTCCTCTGCCTTGCGCGATTTCGCTTCCGCGGCGTCGAGCCGCTTTTCCAGTTGCTGCAACTGCTGCTGCAGCGCCCTGAGTTGCTCGCGCAGCTGGATCACCTCGGCTTCCTGACCCTGGGCAGGAAGCGCCGCCAGGGCAAGCGCCACGGCGCACCACTTCATTCGATGCATGTCGACTCCCTCTGAGGTTCGCTTCCACGCCGGCACGGCCGGCGCGGCGAATGCCGGTCAGAGCGAGACGGGAGGACCTCTCGAAGAAGGCGCGAGGGCCGCCAGGCTGGCCGCGGGTTGCTCGCAAGGGAGAGCAGCATGCGCGCGAAGCGAAGCTGCATCCGCGGGGATCGCCGCGCCATGCAAGGCGCCGAGGACGTCGTCCAGCGCGCCGTGCTGGCTGCAGAGCGGATTCGTTCCCGAGCTGCCATCGGCGGCGCTGCCCGCCGCGGCGATGCCCACGCCGCCCGCCGACGATGCGACGTGCCAGATGGAGTGCGAGAGCGCGCTCGCCTGCGCCGCGACAAACGCGGCGAGGACGAGGAACCGGGCGAATCGGTCCAGCACCATGCGCTTAGCGTAGCATGGCCCCTTGGCCGCCCTCCTTCTCTCGCTCGGCAGCTTTGCCTCGACGCTCGCCGGCGGCTTGCTTGCGCTGCGCTTGCGCGCGAAGCTGCCCTGGATCCTCGCCTTCACCGCCGGCGTGCTGCTCGGGGTGGTGGCCTTCGACGTGCTTCCCGAGGCTTTCGCGCTCGCGCATCGCGAGCACCTCGATCCCACGCATACCATGATCGCCCTCGTCGGCGGGTTCCTCGTCTTCCACGCGGCGGAAAAGTTCGTCCTCATCCACCACGGCCACGAGGATGGCTACGCCGCGCACCGGCACCCGCACGTCGGCCTGCTATCCGCGGCGGCGCTGGCCGGCCACAGCTTCATGGACGGCGTCGGCATCGGCCTCGGATTCCAGGTCTCCAGCACCGCCGGCATCGCGGTCGCGATCGCCGTCATCGCCCACGATTTTTGCGACGGCCTCAATACCGTGAGCCTCATGCTCATCAACCAGGCCGGCGAATCGCGGGCGCGCGGGATGCTGGTGGTGGATTCCCTGGCGCCGGTCGCCGGCGCCGCGTCGACGCTGCTCTTCGAGCTTCCGCCGCAGGCACTTGCCGCCTACCTGGGCTTCTTCGCCGGCTTCCTGCTCTATATCGGCGCCGCCGACATCCTGCCCGAGGCCCACTCGAGCGCCCGGCCGCGCGCGGCGGCCGGCCTGATCGGCCTGACCGCGCT
>JBLNDP010000048.1:0-18370 GCA_050261755.1 Clostridia bacterium | reverse complement strand
CCTGCACCCCGGTCATCGTCTTGAAGAGCTCGAAGGAAAGATGGTTCGAGCTGCCGTTCCCCGTCGAGGCGTAGTTCAGCTTGCCGGGATTCGCCTTGGCAAAGGCGATGAGGCCCTTCACGTCGTTGAAAGGCGCGGACGGGTTGGCCACCAGGAGGTTCGGCGTCACGCCGGCGAGCGTGATGGGCGCGAAGTCCTTCGTCACGTCGAAGGGCGTCTTGTACAGGCTCTGCACCACGGAGAAGGGCAGCGCCGCGCCGAAGAGCGTATAGCCGTCGGCGGGGGACTTTGCCGCGGCATCGGTGCCGATGATCGTGTTGGCGCCAGGCTTGTTCTCGACCACCACGGGCTGGCCCAGCGTCTTCGGCAGCTCCGCCGCGAGCGTGCGCCCCAGCGTGTCGTTGAAGCCGCCGGGCGGGTAGGGAACGATGTACTTGAGGGGACGGTTGGGCCACGACTGTGCCCCTGCGGCCGCCGAGAGCGTTGCAAGAAGGAGGAACGAGAGCAATCGGATCATTGTTCTGCCTTCACCCCGGCGGTGTTGATGACCTTCGCCCACTTGGCGATCTCGGCGTCCAGGAACTGCCTCGTCTGCTCGGGCGTGGAGCCTACCGGCTCGATGCCGGTCTGGGCGAGCTTGTCGCGCACATCCACTTCCTTGAGCGCCTTCCCCGCCTCGGTCGAGAGCCGCTCGATGATCGGCCTCGGCGTGCCGCCGGGCGCCATGAACATCACCCAGGTCGAAGATTCGAGCGCCGGCCCGCCTGCTTCGGCGAGCGTCGGAACCTCGGGATAGGCGGGGAGGCGCTTCGCCGAGAACATGCCAAGGGCCTTGAGCTTCCCGCCGCGCACCTGCGGCATCAGGCTGCTCGGCGTGTCGACCAGGATCTGGATGTCGTTCGCCATCGCCGCCTGCATCGCGGGCGCCGTGCCTTTGAACGGCACATGCACCATGTCGATGCCCGTGGTCTGCTTGAAGAGCTCGCAGGTGAGGTGCGCCGCCGCGCCGATGCCGGAGGAGCCGAAGTTGAGCTTGCCCGGGTTCGCCTTCGCGTATGCGATCAGCTCCTTCACGTCCTTCACCGGCAGGCCCGGATTCACGGTCATGATCAGCGGCGCAACCGCCACGAGCGAGACCGGCACGAGGTCCTTGAGGGGGTCGAACGGCAGCTTGCCGGAATAGAGCGTCACGTTGGCCGAATAGCCGGCGATGACCGTGACCATCGTGTAGCCGTCCGCCGGCGACTTCGCGGCGAGGTCGGAGCCGAGGATGCTGTTCGCGCCGGGCCGGTTGTCGACCACGATCGGCTGCCCGAGCGCAGTTGACATCTTGTTCGTCACCAGGCGCGTCGTGACGTCGGTGATGCCGCCGCCAGTGTACGGCACGATCCAGCGGATGGGTTTGCTTGGGTATGTTTGTGCTTCTACGAGAGTGCTTCCCAGTAGAAGGGCGAGGAGCAAGAACCGTTTAAACATAGCCGGGTCCTTCTATGGCGGGATGTTTTTTTAGGAAATCCTCGTTCACTTCCAGGCCGAGGCCGGGCTTCTCCAGCGGCCAGACGTTGCCGTCCTTGTCGATGTCGCCCGGATTCGCCACGAGCTCGTCGCGGAACTTGTTGGACTTCGACACGTCGCCCTCGAAGTAGCCGCCGTTGTCGATGGCCGCGAGGAAGTGGATGGTCGCGGCGTGGTTGAGGCCGGTCATGGAGCTGTGCGGATGGATCGGCAGCTTCCAGGCCGACGCCATGGCGGCAATGCGCAGGCACTCGGTGATGCCGCCGCTCTTGGAAAGATCGGGCTGCAGGATCGTGATGCTGCCGTCCTCGATCACCCGGTCGAACTCGAAGCGCGTGTAGTGGTTCTCGCCCGCCGCGAGGGGCGTGCGGCCCAGGCCCTTCGCCTCGCGGTAGCTGCGGTAGTCGTGGGCGGGGAAGGGCTCCTCGAGCCAGCCGATGCCCAGCTCGTCCATCGCCGGCATGACGCGCCGCACGTCCTCCAGCTCATAGCCGATGTTGGCGTCGGTGAGGATGTGAAGATCGTCGCCGAACGCCTTGCGCACGGCGCGCATGCGCTCGATGTCCTTCCGGACGGTGTCTCCGACGCGCAGCTTGATCGCCTTGTAGCCTCGATCGAGCGACTTCTTCGCCTCCTCGAGCAGCTTCGCCGGCTCCTGGTATCCCAGCGAGACTCCGCCGGCGTAGGCCGGTATTGCCCTGCGGGCCCCACCGAGAAGGCGGTAAAGCGGAAGACCCAGAGCCTTGCCCCGGACGTCCCAAACCGCCATGTCGATGCCGCTCATGGCGAGGCTCGCGCCCGCGCCCATGCCGTGGCTCGCAAGCTGGAAGCGGTAGATCCGGTCCCAGATGCCGGTCACGTCGTGGGCGTCCATGCCGAGGATCAGCTGCTTAAGCGTCGTCTCGATGAGCTTTGCCACCGCGGTATGGGCGCGTCCATGGTGCGCTTCGCCCCAGCCCGTGATGCCCGCGGAGGTCGAGACCTTGACGATCACCGCATCCCGCTTCACGGCGGTGCCGATTCCCAGCGCCACGCGGTTCGCCTCCGGGATGGGAAAGGAGGTGGGAAAGGCCTGGACGTCGGTGATGCGCAGCGCGCTCGCGCTCACAGCGGATCCCAGGAGAAGACGTCCTGCGAGCGGTCGAGCGGATAGAAGCCCGAGCGCAGCGCCGGGATGGCATGCGAGGCGACCGTCTCGGGCGTCCAGCCGTCCGCGCGGTGCACCGAGCGCAGCGGCCGGTTTTGCGACATCAGGAAGAGCTCATTGGCGCGGACCGCGAATATCTGGCCGGAAACGTCCCGCGAAAGATCGGAAACAAGATAAACGGCAAGGGGAGCGATCTTGGACGTCTCCATCGACTTCAGCTTCTCGACGCGCGCCTTCTGGTCCTCGGTCGCGGTCGGGATGGAGCCGATCATGCGGCTCCAGGCGAAGGGGGCGATGCAGTTCGAGCGCACGTGGTACTTCGCCATGTCGAGCGCGATGGACTTCGAGAGCCCGACGATGCCGAGCTTCGCGGCGGAGTAGTTGGCCTGGCCGAGGTTGCCGACGAGGCCCGACGTGGAGGTCATGTGGACGTACGCGCCCGATTCCTGCGACTTGAAGCGGGGAGCCGCGGCGCGCGCGACATAGAAGGAGCCGTTCAGGTGCACGTCGATGACGGCCTTCCACTCGTCGACCGACATGTTGAAGAAGAAGCGGTCGCGCAGGATGCCTGCGTTGTTCACGACCGCATCGATTCTCTTGAACGAATCCAGGCAGCATTCGACGATCCGCTGGGCGGATTGGGGCTCGGACACGCTGTCGGTATTGGCGACCGCCTTGCCGCCCTTGGCCTTGATCTCGTCGACGACTTTCTGCGCCGGCCCGGCATCGCTGCCTTCGCCGCGCACGCTCGCGCCGATGTCGTTGACGACCACGGAGGCGCCGGCCGCCGCCATGGCGAGCGCGAAGTCGCGGCCGATGCCGCCGCCGGCGCCGGTGACTACGACGCATTTTTCCTTGAGCATCATCACCGTTTGAAACTCCTCGTCGAAGAGCGGCGCATTATAATTCGGCCCTCCCTCCCAGCCGGTCCGTTCTGCGAATGAAGATCCTGGTCAGCGTGAAACGCGTCGTCGATTTCAACGTCAAGGTGCGGGTGAAGGCCGACGGCAGCGGCGTCGAGACCGCCAACGTGAAGATGTCGATGAATCCCTTCGACGAAATCGCGGTGGAGGAGGCGGTGCGGCTCAAGGAAGCGGGCGCCGCGACCGAGATCGTCGCCGTCTCGTGCGGGCCGCAGGCCTGCCAGGAGACGCTGCGCACCGCGCTCGCGATCGGGGCCGACCGGGCCATCCTCGTCGAGACCAACGAGGAGCTCCAGCCCCTGGCGGTCGCCAAGCTCCTCAGGAAAGTCGTCGAGAAGGAGGCCCCGAAGCTCGTCATCCTGGGCAAGCAGGCGATCGACGACGACTCGAACCAGACCGGCCAGATGCTCGCCGCGCTCCTGGGCTGGTCGCAAGCCACGTTCGCCTCCAAGGTGAAGCTGGAGGGCGACAAGGCGCAGGTGACGCGCGAGGTCGACGGCGGCCTCGAGACCGACGCCGTGAAGCTGCCGGCCGTGGTGACGACCGACCTGCGACTCAACGAGCCGCGCTATGTCACGCTGCCGAACATCATGAAGGCGAAGAAGAAGACCCTGGAGGTCCTCAAGCCCGATGCGCTCGGCGTCGATATTTCCCCCCGGCTCCAGACGTTGAAGGTCGTCGAGCCGCCGAAGCGGAAGGCGGGCGCCAAGGTGTCGGACCCGAAGGCGCTGGTGGACAAGCTGCGCAACGAAGCGAAGGTGATCTGATGGCCACCCTCGTCCTTGCGGAGCACGACAACAAGTCGATCAAGAAGGCGACGCTGAACGCGATCGCCGCGGCGCAGAAGATCGGCGGCGAGATCGATGTCCTCGTCGCCGGAAGCCAGGCTTCCGAGGCGGCCAAGGCCGCGTCCGCGATTCCCGGGATCCGGAAAGTGCTGCTCGCCGATGCCGCGCATCTGGCCGACTTCTTGGCCGAGAACGTCGCCTCCGTGGTCCTGGGCGTTTCAAAGAGCTATTCCCATATCGTGGCGCCGTCGACCTCCAACGGGAAGAACGTATTGCCGCGCGTCGCGGCGTTGCTCGACGTGCAGCAGATTTCCGACATCGTCGCCGTGGAGTCCGCCGATACGTTCGTGCGGCCCATCTACGCCGGCAACGCGCTCGCCACCGTGAAATCGAAGGACCCGATCAAGGTCATCACGGTGCGCACCACCGGCTTCGATGCCGCCGCTGCCTCGGGGAACTCCGCCCCGGTCGAAACCCTCGCCGCGGCGCCGGACAGCGGCCTTTCCAGCTTCGTTTCCCGCGAAGTCTCCAAGTCGGAGCGGCCCGAGCTCACCTCCGCCAAGATCATCGTCTCGGGCGGGCGCGGCATGGCGAACGGCGAGAACTTCAAGAAGGTGCTCGAGCCCCTCGCCGACAAGCTCGGCGCGGCCATGGGCGCCTCCCGTGCCGCGGTCGATGCCGGCTTCGTGCCGAACGACTGGCAGGTCGGGCAGACCGGCAAGATCGTCGCCCCGGACCTCTACGTCGCGGTCGGCATCTCGGGGGCGATCCAGCATCTCGCCGGCATGAAGGACAGCCGCGTCATCGTCGCCATCAACAAGGACGAGGAAGCGCCGATCTTCCAGGTGGCCGACTACGGGCTCGTCGGCGACCTCTTCCAGCTCGTGCCCGCGCTCGTGGAGGAGCTTAAAAAATGAGTGCCTACCAGGCGCCGCTGAAGGATATGAAGTTCGTCCTGAAAGAGCTGGCGGGCCTGGAGCAGGTGGCACAGCTTCCCGGCTACGCCGACGCGACGCCCGACACGGTGGACGCGATCCTCGAGGAGGCCGGCAAGTTCGCTTCCGGCGTGCTCGATCCGCTCAACCACACGGGAGACGAGGAAGGCTCGGTGTGGAAGGACGGCGGCGTGACGACCCCCAAAGGCTTCAAGGAGGCCTACCGCCAGTATGTCGACGGCGGCTGGGGGGCGCTGCCTTTCGATGCCGAGCACGGCGGGCAGGGGCTGCCGAAGCTCGTCGCCACGGCGGTGGAGGAGATGATCACCTCCGCGAACATGTCGTTCTCGCTGTGCCCGCTGCTCACGCAGGGCGCCATCCATGCCCTCGAGCTCTGCGGCACGGATGCGCAGAAGGAAACGTACCTCGGCAAGATGATCGAGGGCCGCTGGACCGGCACGATGAATCTCACCGAGCCGCAAGCCGGCTCCGACCTCGCGCTGGTCAAGACGCGGGCGAAGCGCAACGGCGATCACTACCTGATCTCCGGGCAGAAAATCTTCATCACCTACGGCGAGCACGACATGGCCGAGAACATCGTCCACCTCGTGCTTGCGCGCACGCCGGAAGCCCCCGAGGGGGTCAAGGGCATCTCGCTCTTCGTCGTGCCGAAGTTCCTGCCCAATGCCGACGGGACGCCGGGCAAGCGGAACAACGCCCGCTGCGCCTCCATCGAGCACAAGCTGGGCATCCACGCGAGCCCCACGGCGGTCATGGTATTCGAGGACGCGGTCGGCTATCTCGTCGGCGAGGAGAACAAGGGCCTCTCCTACATGTTCGTCATGATGAACGCCGCGCGCTTCAGCGTCGGCCTCGAGGGCGTCGCGATCGCCGAGCGCGCGTTCCAGCGCGCCGTCGCGTATGCGAAGGAGCGCCTGCAGGGCAAGGACCTCGTGGAAGGCAAGACCGTGCCCATCATCCGCCACCCGGACGTGCGGCGGATGCTCATGCTGATGAAGGCGCAGACCGAAGCGATGCGCGCGCTGGCCTACGTGGTCGCGTCGGCGATGGATTCCGCCGCCAGGAATCCCGACGAGCAGGGAAGGAAGAGCAACCAGGCATTCGTCGACCTGATGATCCCGGTCGTCAAGGGCTGGAGCACCGAGACCGGAATCGACGTCGCCTCGCTCGGCGTGCAAGTGCACGGCGGCATGGGCTTCATCGAGGAGACCGGCGCCGCGCAGCACCTGCGCGACGCGCGCATCACCACCATCTACGAAGGCACGACGGGCATCCAGGCGAGCGACCTCGTCGGCCGCAAGATCATGCGCGAGGGCGGCCAGACCGCGAAGGCGGTCCTCTCGCTCTGGAAGCAATTCGACGCCGAGCTTGCTCGCCCGCAGAACGCCGATATCCAGGCGCTCCGCAAGCAGTTCGCGGCGGGCGTGCAGGCGGCCGCCGATTGCGTCGAGTATTTCGTCAAGGAAAAGAACCCCCGCGCCACATTCGCCGGCGCCGTGCCGTTCCTGAAGCTCATGGGAATCGTCGCCGGCGGCTGGCAAATGGCCCGCGCCGCCCTGGTCGCGGAAAGACATCTATCCGGCAAGGGCGCGGACCTGGATCGGCCGTTCCTCGAGGCGAAGATGGCCACGGCGCGCTTCTACGGCGACCACGTTCTCGTCCAGGCGCCGGGCCTTCGCGATACCGTGGTCGGCGGCTCGGCCGCGGTCATGGCGCTCTCCGACGACCAGTTCCTCGCCGCCTGACCGGAAAATCGGGGACGTCTACCGATTTCCTAAGTAGGGCCCTGGTCCTATTTATTTTCTGCGGGAATCGCGGTCGCCGGTCCCATACCCCAGACTTGGATGACGCATTCGTCGTCCTTGGCGCCGTCAAAGTGCACCTTCTTGCCGTAGTGGACCACGTAGCTGCCGGCCGGGACTGGCACCGTGCTTTCAGGGTCGAACTTTTCGCCGGTACCGACCCACCACGTGCCCGAGATAACGACGAAAAACCGATCGTGCTCGTGAAAGTGCGGTCGGCTCATGTTGCCCTTCAGCCATTTCAGCCGCACAACGTACGGTCCGGGCTTCGAAGGGTCGCCGAAGAGCACCGCCTGCTCGTTCGTCCCTTGAGCATTGCGAACCCACTTGATCTCGGCCGGCGTCTTGAAGTCGGCGATGGTGCGATCGATGTCAGCAATGCTGGCTTGGCAGACGAGCCAGAGGCCGAACGCCGCTGCTACCCGAATCACTGCTCTCATAGTCTCCCCCAGTACAGATCGCCCACCATGAAGTCCCGCTGATGACCGCCATGGGTCGAGGCGGACTCAGGAAACAATCGGAGCACGTCCCCGATTTGTGACCTTGATTATTTCGCCAGCGGGTCGGGCCGGAACTGGACGTGCACGGCGCGCGGCTTCGATCCCTTGCCGCCTTCCATGAGCCACGGCGTGCGGTCGCCGCTCGTGCTCCAGAGGCCGCGGCCTTTCCAGCCGCCGTTGGGATCGTCGATGCGCCCATCCAGGCCCTTGGCGAAGAATCCCATCGGGTAGGGGACCCGGATGAGGACCATCTTGCCGTCCTTCAGCGCGATGAAGCCGTTGTTCAGGTTGCCCGTGGCGATGGGAACGTTCTCGCCCAGCCCGAGCGTGTTGTGCTGGTCGACCCACGTGTAGTAGCTCGCCTCGGCGCTGTTCTTCTCGAACCCTTCGTGCCCGGGGCCGGGGAAGCGGTGGTAGGCGAAGCCTTCCGGGCAGTGGTTGCCGGTCGCGGTGGGGCCGTTGAGCGGCCCCTTGCACTTCCTGCGGTCGAAGCTCACGAAGCCGCCGTTGGAGCCCGAGCCCCAGACGACGCCGTCCTTGTCGATGTCCCCGCCGCGCACGCCGATGAACTCCTTCGGCAGGATGTAGTACTCGGAGAGCTTCGTCTTCGGGTCGAAGCGCATGAAGCCCGGCGCGCCGACGAAGATGTTGAACGTGTACCAGACCGAGCCGTCCGTCGGATGCGGCATGACGGCGTAGGGCCCCGAGCCGGCGACGCGCATGTCCTTGCCGCTTTCGGCCGGCTTGCCCGGCTCGGTGTACTCGTCGACCTTGCCGTTGCCGTTGGTGTCGAGCACCCACGGCGCCCAGCCTTGCGCCTTGAAGGCGTCGCCGGTCTCGTCGAACACCTTGATGTCGACCCATCCGGCGACCGGGCCGGTGCCCGAGAACCAGAGGGTGTTGTCGGCGTCGTAGCCGAACTGCGGATGGTGCGTGCCGAAGCAGGTGTCGACGTACGTGTACTTCATCGTCTTCGGATCGAGCATCGTCGCCTGGCGCGGCGACAGGTCGATCGGGAACGCCTTGGCGGACGGGTGCTCCGAGCCCTTCCTGCAGATGGCCGGGTTCTCGTGGCCGCGCACGTTGGCGGCGAACCAGACGCGCCCCTTGCCGTCGATCATCGCGTTGTGGTTGTTGGCCCTTTGCGACCAGATCTTCTCGTCGCCCCAGTATGCCGACGGCGCGAAGGGCTTCTCCATGGCCGTGGCGTGGAACGGCGGCCCGAACGACTCGGGCATCTCGGGCGTCGCCACCGTCATCTTGAAGAACGAGACCGTATTCGTCTTCGGGTCCAGGATCGGCACGTCGTCGCTCGAATATTCGGACGAGCCGTATAGCCGTCCGCCGGCGTTGACGGTCGGATTGCGGCGGTCCGAGGAAATGAGGTCGTGCAGGAAGGTCTTCTCGGTGCCCCATTCCCAGGACGTGATCACGATATTGCGCTCGACGCCCTGGGGGCGCGTCGGCTTGGCCTTGGGCAGCTCGCCCTTGGCGATGCGGTCGGTCCATTCCCCGAAGTACTTGAACGGCACGCCGCCCAGCTGCTTCGCCAGGCGGTCCATCATCCATGCGCCCGTATGCCCCGAGGCTACGCGACGCGCCCAGGCCTGCTCGCCCGTGTCGAAGTGGCCGAGCGCCGCCGGGATGGTGCGCGTCGACTCCTGGCCGAGCGCGTGGCAGCCGATGCAATCGGTGTTGTTCATGCGCCGGCGCCAGACCTCCTGCGTCACGTCCTTCGGGATATTGGTGCTGCCGCCGAAATCCTTGGCGGGCGGCATCCTCAGCATTGAGTACCAGTAGATCGCCGGGTAATAGTGGGCCGCGGAGCGCGCATCGGGCGCCGGGACGGCCCTGTGGTCGACGAGCTGCCCGGGCTTCGCGCGCAGCTTGGGCGAGTCCACGAGTCCGTAGCCGCGCACCCAGACCTCGTAGTTCACGTTCGCCGGGAGGTCGGGAATGACGTAGCGTCCCTGGTCGTCGGTCACGACGATGCGGGCGAACTTGGTCGGCAGCTCCGTCGTCTCGGCGATGACCCAGACGCCGGCCTCGGGCCCTTTTGGGCCGCGCACCACGCCGCCGATGTCGTCGTCGTCGATGGCGACCGCGGCCGCCTGCTTCTTGGCCGGCGCGGCTGCGAGCGAAGGCTGCACGCCAAAGGCGGCGAGAACCGCGACCGCAAGACCGCTGCGGAATGTCTGTCCCAGGTTCACGCTGCCTCCCATGCAGGTGTGATGGGAGGGATTATGCACGGGGGGCTAGGTGGACAGGCCGAAAAAGCGCTGGATGCGCCGCAGCAAGCCCGGTTGTCGGGAGTCGGCGCCTTGCTCTGTCCCGGAGGCGGCCGAAAGGCGCGCTTCCTCTATGGAGCCGCGCCTCGAGGCGACGACCTTGCTGATCTGCTCCGCGATCTCCGGGCGCGAGAGGAGCAGCCCCTGCACCGAGGCGCGGTCCAGCCGATAGCACTCGACGTCGGTGTGCGCAATCACGGTCGCGTGGCGCGCATCGCCGACCAGAAGGGCCATTTCTCCGAAGTAGTCGCCGGCGCGCACGGTGCCGACGCTGCGCGAGGGCGCGCCCGGCGCCTCGAAGAGGACCTCCGCCTCGCCGAACGCGACGATGTAGAGCCAGTGGCCGGCGTCGCCCTGGCGCGTGATGACGTCGCCCCGTGCAAAAGGCGCGTATTGCAGGCGCTCGGCGACTTCGGAACGCTCGTCCTCGGAGAGGCCGCCGAAGAGATCGACACCGCGCAGGATCCCCAGGCGGCGCGACAGCTCGCGCTTTCGGACGGTCTCGGCGTGCGCCTCGTCGCGCGAGACGGCGTGGACCGTGCGCTGCGGCTCGGAGATGCGGATGCCCGCCCGCTGCAGGGAGGCGAAGAGGTGCACCCGGACCATGGAGTCGGTGAAGTCGTCTTCCTGCAGATTGGTCAGGAAGTAGCGCAGTTGGTAGCGCAGGTTGCCGTCCTCGAAGCCCATCAGGAGGCAGCTCGGGGCCGGCAGGCGTGCCACGTTGGGGATGTCCACCTCGCGCATCTCGTCGGACAGCGTGGCGATGACGCGCGCGGGCGGCACGCCCGGATCCACCGCGAAGGTCAGGATCCGGCGCGATTGGCGCGGGGCGTCCTGCCGCCGGCCGAGGATGGAGACCCGGCTCTTCATGAGCTGGCTATTCGGAATGACCACCGTCTCCCAGTCGCTCGTTTCGAGCAGGGTCGAGCGCCAGCGGATGTCGCGCACGCAGCCGACCAGGTTGTCGACGCGCACCCAGTCGCCGACCTGCACCGAGTGGTCGAGCTGGATGGCGATGCCCCCCAGCAGGTTGCCGAGCGTGTCCTGCATCGCGAAGGCAATGACCGCGGTGAGGATGGCCGAGGTGGTGATGAGGCTGGAGAGGTCGACCCCGGCGGCGCGCAGCTCGACGAAGGCGTAGAGCACGTACGCGATGGCGATGCCGACGTCCTCGACGATGCGCGGCGGCCGGCGTCCCGAGAAGGGCAGCGCCACGCGAAAGACGAGGAAGCCGCATAGCCGGATGAACCCGATCGCCGCGACGACGCGGAAGATCCGCCGCATCGCCGCCGCGCCGGCGGGCATGTCGAGCGCGCCCACGAGCGCCGCCGCGGCGAGTCCCGCCATGCCGAGCAGGAAGAGCCACAACGTGTTGAGGTAGACGCGCCGCTCCCCGCCCCCCAGGCGCAGGAGCGTGCCGGTGACGAGCAGCGCCAGGACTACGACATACGGCGCCTCGGACTCGAGGAACAGCTGCACGCTAGAGCTTGATCCGGCCGGTCAGCATGTCCCGCCACATCGCCCAGTCGCCCAGGAAGCTGTAGAGCGGGTAGGTGAACGTCGCGGGCCTGTTCTTCTCGAAGAAGTAATGCCCGACCCAGGCGAACGCGTAGCCGACCACGATGCCCGCCGGGATCCACCAGAAATCGAGCGTCGAGAAAGCGTGGAGCAGGGCAAGGAGGCCGAGCGTCGTTCCGGCGAAATGCAGGCGCCGGCACGTGCGGTCCGCATGCTGCGAGAGATAGAACGGGTAGAAATCGGCGAAGCGGGAATATTTCACGTTGTCCTCCCCCATGTCGTCCATTATGACAGCGGCGAAAAGGCTCCGCTGTCCGGCGGAGTCCGCGGAACATTCGCGTAACGGCGCGGGTCGTACCCTAGCCGGGGAATCCCCCGGCGCCCCCGCGCAATGGCCACGACCCTTCTCGTCGCAGACGACAATCGCGCCAACCGCGACGCGCTTGCGTTCCTGCTGGAGTCGGCGGGCTACGACGTCGTCACGGCGGTGGACGGCGACGATGCGCTGGCGAAGGCGAAGGAGATCCGCCCGGCGCTGGTCATCACCGACGTCCTGATGCCGAAAATGGACGGCTACCAGCTTGCGCGCTTGCTGCGTGCGGACGCCGTCACCCGCGGCACCGGCATCATCTTCTACACCGCCTACTTCGGCCAGCAGGACGCGAAGGACCTGGCGCAGGCGCATGGCGTCGCGCGGGTGCTCCTCAAGCCCTCGGACAACGACGCCATCCTCGAAGCGGTTGCCGAGGTGCTCGCCTCGCGCCCCGAGCCTGCTGCGCCGTCGCTCGACGCGCGAAACGAGCATCTGGACCAGAACCATCTGCGCGTCATGGTCGACCAGCTGCTCGAGAAGACCGGCGCTTTGGAGGCGCAGCAACGGCGCATCGAGCGCCTGAACCGCACCCTTTCCACGCTGAGCGCGGTGAACGCGCTCATCGTCCGCGCACAGGACCGCGAGGGACTGCTGCACGACGCGTGCCGCATCGCCGTGGAGACCGGCGGCTTCGGCTTCGCCGCCGTCGGGCTCCTCGACAAGCGCTCCGGACTCGTGCGCCCGGCGGCCGCGGCAGGCGAGGGGAGCGCCGACCCCCTTGTCGACAAATTCCCCGTGGAAGGGACTTTCGCCGTCTGCAACGACGTGGAGGGCACCGACGCACCGGGTCGCGAGGCGGCGCTGCGCCGGGGCCTCCTGTCCTATACGGTCCTGCCGCTCGAGGAGAGCGGCGAGCCGGTCGGCGCGCTGTTGCTCTACGCGCGGCAGAAGGATTTCTTCGACGCCGACGAGATGAAGCTCCTGGAGGAGCTCGCGGGCGACATCTCCTTCGCCCTGCGCCACCTCGCGCAAAAGGCGCGCATGGATTACCTCGCTTTCCACGATTCGGTGACCGGGTTGCCGAATCGCACGCTCTTCGCCGACCGGCTGAACCAGGCGCTGGCCGCGGCGCGCAAGGAGAAGCACCGCGCGGCGGTGGTTTTCCTCGACGTGCAGCGCTTCCGCCTCGTGAACGAGACCTTCGGCCGCAAGGCGGGGGACGAGCTGCTGCTGCAGATCGGGCGGCAGCTGAGGCAGACCGTCCGCGACGAGGATACGGTGGCACGCGTGGGCGGCGATCATTTCGCGGTCATCCTGGCCGGATTCGAGCACCTTTCCGACGCCACGCGCCTGATCGAGCGGCTGGCGACGCCCTTCGCGCAGCCGGTCTCAGTGGCGGGGAGCGAGCTCCGCGTGGCCCTGCGCGGCGGCGTCGCGGTCTTCCCCGGCGACGGCGACACCGCCGAGGCGCTGAGCGCGAACGCCGAGACGGCGCTCAATCGAGCCAAGGACACCAGCGAACGCTACCTCTTCTATGCTCCCGAGATGAACGCGCAGGTCGCCGAGTCGCTCGCCATGGAGAACCGGCTGCGCACGGCCATCGAGGGCGGCCGGCTGTCGCTGCACTACCAGCCCAAGATCGACATCCGCACGAACAAGGTGGCGGGCCTCGAGGCCCTCATTCGCTGGACCGACCCCGACCTGGGCCCGATCCCACCCTCGCGCTTCGTCGCGCTCATGGAGGAGACGGGCATGATCCTCGCGGCGGGGCGCTGGGCCCTGCGCACAGCGGTGGCGGATATCCGGCGCTGGCAGTCCCTCGGGTTGGATGTGCCGCGTACCGCGGTGAACGTCTCGGCGCTGCAGCTCAAGCAAAGCGACTTCGTCGACTCGGTTCTCGACGCCATCTCGCCCTTCGGGAAGGAAGAGTCGCTCCTCGACCTGGAGATCACCGAGAGCGTGCTCGTGCACGACATCGACGAAAGCACGCGCAAGCTGCAGATCCTGCGCCGCGCCGGCGTCGAGGTGTCGGTGGACGACTTCGGCACCGGCTACTCGTCGCTCAACTACTTGGCGCGCCTGCCGGTGGACACGCTGAAGATCGACCGCAGCTTCGTCATGCGCATGCGCGACGCCGGCTATCCACGCAACATCGTCGCCATGATCGTCTCGCTCGCCCACACGCTCGGCCTCAAGGTCATCGCCGAGGGCGTGGAGGAGGACGAGCAGATGCGCATGCTGCGCGAGCTCGGTTGCGACCAGATACAGGGCTTCCTCGTCAGCCGGCCGCTCCCCCCGGAGATGATCGAGCCGCTCCTTCGCGCCGCCAACGACGGCGCGCCGTTCACGGACCGCACCGCCGCCTGATTCGGAGTCACGGCCCCGATTAATCGGAGCACGTCCCCGATTTTATTTCTTGAGCCTCGGATCTTCCGGGAGCGGGAAAGTGGCGCCCGCCTCGCCCTTGGGGCCGTAGCAAGTGCAGGTCTTGTCTCCCGAGTTCCGCGGCGGCATGCCGCTCGCGGCGAAGCCCCGGTTCTTGCAATAGAAGGCGCAAGCGCCTTCGGGCGTCTGGTCGGCCTGGCTGGAATGCCACACGTAGAGCGCCGGAACAATTAGAAGCGCGAGGGTCGAAGCGATCGCAAGCGCGATGTGGGCACGATTGGTGGAGGTTGTTTCTTCCTGGCGCTTGCCTGCTTCGTAGGCGTGGTACAGCAGCACGGCGAACGTCGTGCCGGCGGCGCCGATGAAAAGGGCGGCCAGCAGGTAGTAGCTGTAGTCGGGCCAGGTGTTGTCGCCGAAGATGAAGATCCAGAAGATCGCCAGCGCGAAGACCAGGACGATGGCGCCGACCAGGAGCGCCGCAAGCAATGCCGGCGCGCCAAAGAGGAGGAGGTAGGCGTGTCGGCGGCGCAAGACGCGTCGCTACATGTTGGGGTAGTTCGGCCCGCCGCCGCCTTCGGGCGCCACCCAGACGATGTTCTGCGTCGGGTCCTTAATGTCGCAGGTCTTGCAGTGCACGCAATTCTGCGCGTTGATCTGCAGCCTCTTTTCCGCATCGCCGACGAATTCGTAGACGCCGGCGGGACAGTAGCGCTGCTCGGGGCCGGCGTACTTCTCCAGGTTGATCCTGACCGGGACGGATGGATCCTTGAGCGTCAGGTGCGCCGGCTGGTCCTCACCGTGGTTCGTGTTGGAGAAGGAGAGGTCGGTCAACCGGTCGAACGTCAGGACGCCGTCGGGCTTCGGGTAAGAAATTTGTTCTGAAGAATCCTTGGTCTTCAGGGTCTCGTGGTCCGCATGCGCATGCTGCAGGGTCCACGGTGCCTTGCCGCGGAAGAGAGTCTGGTCGATGCCGACCATGACCGAGCCGAGGTACAGGCCCTTCGACATCCACGGCTTGAAGTTGCGCGCGACGTAGAGCTCGTCGAAAAGCCAGCTACTCCGGAAGGCTTCCGGATAGCTGGCGAGCTCGTCGCCCTGGCGCCCGGCCTTCAGCGCCGCGACTACCGAATCCGCGACGAGCATGCCGGACTTGATGGCCGTATGGCTGCCCTTGATGCGCGAGGCGTTGAGGAAGCCCGCGTCGTCGCCGATGAGCGCGCCGCCCGGAAAGACAAGCTTCGGCAGCGATTGCAGGCCGCCCGCCGCGATGGCCCGGGCGCCATAGGCCACTCGCTTGCCGCCTTCGAAGAATCCCCGGATCGCCGGATGCGTCTTGAAGCGCTGAAATTCCTCGTAAGGCGAGAGGTACGGATTCGAGTAGCCGAGGCCGACGACGTAGCCGACGGCGATCTGGTTGTTCTCCTGGTGATACAGGAACGATCCGCCGTACGTATGGGCATCGAGCGGCCATCCCGCGGTGTGGATGACGAGCCCGGCCTGGTGCTTCTCCGGCTTCACGTCCCAGAGCTCCTTCAGGCCGATGCCGTAGACCTGCGGACTTTTTCTTAGCGAAAATCTTTCCTCAAGTTGGCGGCCCAGCTGCCCGCGGCAGCCCTCGGCGAAGAGGGTGTACTTGCCATGCAGCTCCATCCCGGGCTGGAAGGCGTCGGTCTTCTCGCCCTTCTTGTTGATTCCCATGTCGCCGGTGGCGACACCCTTGACCGCCGTGCCCTCGAAGAGCAGCTCCTTGGCCGCGAACCCGGGAAAGATCTCCACGCCGAGCGCTTCGGCCTGCTGGCCGAGCCAGCGCGTGACGTTGCCCAGGCTGACGACGTAGTTGCCGTGGTTCCGGAAGCAGGCGGGCAGCAGGAAACCGGGTGTCTCGAAGGCCTTGCTTTGCGTCAAGAACAGGAAGCGATCGCCGCTCACCGGCACGTTGAGGGGCGCCCCCTTGTCCTTCCAGCCGGGAATGAGCTCGTTCAGCGCGCGCGGGTCCATCACGGCGCCGGAGAGGATGTGCGCGCCGATCTCCGAGCCCTTCTCGAGCACGCAGACGGACGTTTCCGCGGAGAGCTGCTTGATGCGAATCGCCGCGGAGAGGCCGGCCGGCCCGCCGCCGACCACGACCACGTCGTACTGCATCGATTCGCGCGACATCGGCGAATTATAATTGCCCGGATTCATGGACAAAAAGCTCGTTCACGTGGAGCGCCTGCCGATCCGTTGGGGCGACATGGACGCGATGGGGCACGTGAACAACACGGTCTACTTCCGCTTCATGGAGCAGGCGCGCATCGGCTGGTTCGACGCCCTGATCCCCCAGCAGGAGGCCTGGAAGAGCACCGGCATCGTCATCGCCAACGCGTCCTGCAACTTCAAGCGGCCGATCACCTACCCGGGCACGGTGGAGGTGAAGGTCTACATCGGCACGCCGGGCGGGTCCAGCGTGCCCACCTTCTACGACCTGGTGGTATCGGAAGACCAGAAGGTTTATGCCGACGGCGAGGCCACCGTCGTGTTCATCGACATGAAGACCCAGAAGCCGGCGCGCATACCGGCCGAGATCCGGGAGCGGCTCACCGCATGAAGCCTTTGTGGACGCCTTCCGCCGAGCGGGTCGCACGGACCAACGTCGCCCGGTTCATGGCCCGCGCCGGCAAGAAAGATTTTGCCGACCTGCACGCCTGGTCGATCGCCGACCGCGAGGCCTTCTGGAACCTCCTCTGGGACTTCTGCGAGGTCCGCGGCACGAGGAAGGGGCCCTCGCTCGTGGACGGCGAGCGCATGCCCGGCGCGCGTTTTTTCCCCGAGGCGCGGCTCAACTTCGCCGAGAACCTGCTGCGCGAGCGCGGCGAGGCCGACGCGATTGTTTTCTGGGGCGAGGACAAGGTCAAGAAGCGCTTCTCGAAGTCCCAGCTCCATGACCTCGTTTCCCGCCTTGCTCAGGGGTTGAAACAAGCAGGAGTCGGGAAGGGCGATCGAGTCGCGGGATACCTGCCCAACCTGCCCGAAGCCACCGCGGCCATGCTGGCCACCGCCAGCCTCGGCGCCATCTGGTCCAGCTGCTCCCCCGACTTCGGCGTGCAGGGCGTCCTCGACCGCTTCGGCCAGATCGAGCCCAAGGTGCTCTTCTGCGCGGACGGCTACTGGTACGGCGGCAAGAGCTTCGATTCGCAGCAGAAGGTGAAGGAGATCCTCGCCAAGCTTCCCTCCGTGAAGCAATGCGTCGTCTTGCCGTATTTGAACGCCGCGGTGACCGTGGGCGTCGGACTGGAAGCCTTTGTCGCGCCGTTTTCTCCCGGCGAGATCGCTTTCGAAAAAGTCGAGTTCAATCATCCCCTCTACATCCTGTACTCCTCCGGCACCACAGGCGTGCCGAAGTGCATCGTGCACGGCACCGGCGGAACGCTGCTGCAGCACCTGAAGGAGCACCGGCTGCACAGCGACGTGAAGCCCGGAGACCGGGTGTTCTACTTCACGACGCTCGGCTGGATGATGTGGAACTGGCTCGTCTCGGGACTCGCGGCCGGGGCGACGCTCCTCCTCTACGACGGCTCGCCGTTCGTCGAGCGGGGCAAGCTGCTCTTCGACTACGCGGACGCGGAGGGCATGACGCACTTCGGCACGTCGGCGAAGTTCATCGACGCGCTGGCCAAGATCGACCTCTGCCCCAAGAAGACGCACAAGCTCGAGAAGCTTCGCGCGGTGCTCTCCACCGGCTCGCCGCTCGTCGCGGAAGGCTTCGACTACGTCTACCGCAACATCAAGGACGACGTCTGCCTCTCGTCCATCTCCGGCGGCACGGATATCGTCTCCTGCTTCGTGCTCGGCAATCCCGCCGCGCCGGTGTGGCGGGGCGAGATCCAGGCCAAGGGGCTGGGCATGGCCGTGGAGGTCTTCGATGATTCCGGAAAGTCGCTGAAGCGGGAGAAAGGCGAATTGGTCTGCACGAGGGCCTTTCCGTCCATGCCGATCGGCTTCTGGAACGACCCCGACGGCGCCAAGTACCGCGCGGCGTATTTCGAGAAGTACCCCAATGTCTGGCGCCATGGCGACTGGTGCGAGGAAACCGAGCACGGCGGCTTCGTCATCTACGGGCGCTCCGACGCCGTGCTCAATCCCGGCGGCGTGCGCATCGGCACCGCGGAGATCTACCGGCAGGTCGAGCAGCTGGACGAGGTGGTCGAGTCGCTCGTCATCGGCCAGGACTGGGAAGGCGACGTGCGCGTGGTGCT
>JBLNDP010000047.1:0-7847 GCA_050261755.1 Clostridia bacterium | reverse complement strand
AGGTCGGGCATTCCGTGGCGATGACGTCGGCGCCGGCCGCCTCGGCCGCCTGCAGGATGTTGAGGACGAGCCGGGTCGAGGTGTCGCTGTCGGAGAGCGTGTGCGCGCCGCCGCAGCAGGCAGTCTTCAGCGGGAAGTCGACGTTCTCGGCGCCCGCGGCCGCGAGCAGGTCGTCCATGAAATGCGGCTTCGCGGTGGACTCGCTGCCGGACCCCTGGTCCTTCTCCGGGAAGATGTTGCGCGGCCGCGTGTACATGCAGCCGTAGTAGTTCGCGACCTTGAGGCCCTTGAGCGAATTCTTCACCCGGCGCTTGAGCTCATCCTCGCCCAATCCCGCCTTGATCCAGTCGAGCGCGTGGATCGTCTCCGCCTGCCCCGCCTGGTAGGTCTCGTGCCCCGCCTTCTTCGAGATCCGGTCCACCACCTCGCGCGCGCCGGCGTCGTGCGAGAGCTCGTACTCGGCCTTCTTCAGGTTGTGGTAGCAGCCGTTGCACGGCGCCATCACGACCGAGTGCTTCATCTCGTTCGCCGCGATCGACAGCACGCGGCTGGAGAGATAGGTCTGCAGCTTCGGGTCGACGTTCTTCACCTCCATCGCCCCGCAGCAGTTCCAGTTCTTCACTTCCTCGAGCTCGAAGCCGAGCGCCTTGCCCACCGCGCGAGTCGAGCGGTCGTAGGCGTGCGCCGTGCCTTCGAGCGCGCAGCCCGGGTAGTACGCGACCTTCTTGTATTCCGGTTTCATGCCTTGTCTCCGATCCGCAGCGCCTTGCGCTGCAGAGCCTCCTGCTCGTGGAGGTATTCCTCGATCGCTGCGCTGGCCTTGTTCCAGTTTCTTGTCTTGGGTCTGAAGACCGTGGCCCATGCAAGCTTCAAACCTTGAAGAACCGGCAGCCGGCGGGCGACGCGCTTGACCATCTCGACGAGCCAGTCCTGCGCGAGCGGCTGGCCGGTCTTGGCGAAGAAGTTGCGGATGACGCGCCCGTCCTCGATCTTGCCCGTGGCGATGACCTGCTCGGAGAACTCCTCGTCGAACACCATGGACTTCGACTTGGGGGTATGGCCCTTGAGCGCGAGCCAATGGGCGGTCGCCTTCATCACGCCCTCGGGCACCACGTCGCGCGGGCAGACGTGCGTGCACTTGTGGCACGAGACGCACTGCCAGATGATGTCCTTGTCGCGCAGGAGCTCCGACTCCATGCCCATGCGGATGAGGTAGATCCAGAAGCGCGGGTTGAAGTCGGGGTTGAGCGCGTTGACCGTGCAGGAATTGGTGCACGAGCCGCACTGCCAGCAGCGGTGGATGTTCTCGCCGCCGGGAAGCGCCGCGATCTCCTCCTCGAGGCGCTCGTTGTAGTCCGTGACCACGCGCGACTCGATGAACGTGCTCCAGTGGCCGGACACGTCGACGCCGTCCAGCACGAGCTTGTCGTGCGTCTTCAGGTTCTCCGGGCGGATGAGCGATTTCTCGTGGATCACTGGACCATCTCCGCTTTCCCGTCCGTCGCCTTGAGCTTCATCTTCCCGGACGGGGAAATGCCGTCGAGGCCGAGGATGCGCCGGGTGTGCATCATGGGATCCTCCGCCGTCGCGAAGTCGGTGCGCAGGTACGCGCCGCCGCGCTCGCCGATGTAGCCCGCGTACACCTGCGCGAGCAGCACGTCGACGTAGTGCAGCACGTCGCGGAAGACGCCGTTCGACGCGAGGTACTGGGCGAGCTCCTCGCGCAGCACGAGGAAGGTGGCGTAGGTATCGGGCACGTCGAGCGTGCGGTGGTCGACGTCGTCGCCGTGCCAGAGCTCGCGCACCACGCCGGTATTGGTGCGCGCGTCCCACACCCAGCGCGTCATGAGTGGATAGCGCTCCGGATCGGCGAAATGCAGCAGCTCCGCCGCCAGGTCGCGCACCCACCGGTGGTCGCGGTCGTCCGGGAACGCGGCGCAGAACGCCGCGACGCGGTCGTCCGTGGTGGAAGTGTCCTCCAGTCCCTTCATCAGGTCTTCCACGAGGGGAGCGACTCTTCGAAACCCCTCGTCCTGGGCATGGAGCCCGATGCGGCGCCGCACGGTCGCCATGTGCGCGCACACGGTGCGGAAGCTGCGCACGTCGAGCCCGGCTTCGAGCGCGTCCCGGAAGAGCCCGCACTTGGTCTTCACGGCGGCGACGTACGCCTCCACGCCGCCGTGCGGCTCGGCGCCGTTGAGCATCGTCTCGAGGACGAGCTTCAGCTTCGGGCCGGAAAGCTCGAGCAGCGGCCGCTGGAGTTGCGTGGACGCCATGCCTAGGCCGCGACCGCCGCCTTCCCGCGCGCGAGGGTGAACGCCGCCATCGCCGCGGCCTTCCCCTGGGCGATCGAGTCGTCGATCGTCTCCGGCCCGCAGGCCGCGCCGGCGACGAAGATGCCGGGGCGCGATGTTTCCGCGAGCGTGCCGTAGGCGTTGCCCTTGGCGATGTGGCCGTGCTCCTGCAGGTTCACGCCGAACACGCCCGAGAGGGACTTGTTCTCCACGTTCGGGTCCATGCCGATGGCATGCACCACCATGTCGAACGGGATCGTGATCGGCCGCTTCACGAGCGTGTCCTCGCCCTTGACGATCAGCTTCTGCCCGTCGGAGGTCACTTCCGCGATGCGCGCCTTGATGTACTTGACCTTGAACTCCTCCTGGCTCTGCCAGTAGTACTTCGTCTCGTACAGGCCGTAGGTGCGGATGTCCATGTAGTAGATGTACACGTGGCAGTCCGGCAGCTCCTCGCGGATCTCCATGGCGATGTTGCACGAGACCGTGCAGCAGATCTTGGAGCACCACTCGCGGCCGATCTGCCGGTCGCGCGAGCCGACGCACAGGAGGATCGCCACGCGCTGCGGCTTGCGCCCGTCGGACGGGCAGCGGATGCCGCGGCCCGACGAGATCATCTGCTCGACCTGCGTGGTCGTGACGACGTCCGGGAACGTGCCGAAGCCCCACTCGGGCTTGTTCACCGAGTCGAAGTGCGTGAAGCCGGTGCAGAGAATTGCCGCGCTCGCCTCCACGTTCTTTCCGCCGGAGACTTTCACGGCGAAATCGCCAGGCGATCCCTTGAACTCTTCGACCCGCGCGTTCTTCAGGACGGTGATCAGCGAATTCTCTTCCACGCGCCTGACCATGCCGCCGATGGCGTCCTTCGCCCACTCGCCCGAGGGGACGAGCTTGGCGTAGCCGGAAAGGATGGGCGCGCCGCCGAGGCGGTCTTCCTTCTCGACCAGCACGACGGGCTGGCCGATGGCAGCAAGCGAATGCGCGGCGGACAGGCCGGCCGGCCCTGCGCCCACCACCAGAATAGGTTTATTCATGGAGTTCTTCCGTCCTACTTAACGGTCTTGATCGGGACAAAACCAGGACCCGAGGTAATCATCCGGCGCGGGTCGTAGAGGTTCTCCTGCTTGCCCGCCTTGATCTCCTCGAGGTAGGCGACGAACTCGGCCTTCTTCTGCTGCCAGTCGATGCCGATCTTCTCCATGAGCGTCTCGGTGGGCGAGGCGTGCCAGTGCGACTGGACGATCTTGTAGGGGTGCGCGCCGCAGGCGAGCGCGGCGAACTGGCAGTCGGCGAGCACCGGCAGCTCGACCGCCTTGCCCGCCGCCTTGCCGATCCACTGGTTCTTGTCGAGCGTGGTGATGCAGCCGGTGTCGTGGCCGATCATCACGTCGGCGTGCGCCTCCTCCACCGCGACGCGGATCTTGCGGTCGATGGCGAAGGAGCGCGTGAACTCGCGCTCGGAGATGATGTGGCGGAAGCCGAAGCCGCAGCAGTCGTACCAGGTCTTGTAGTCGATGACCTGCGCGCCGAGCGCCTGCATGATGCCGGTGGAGTTGGCGAGGCGGTTGCCGCCGTTGATCGTGTCGTCGTAGATCGCGTCGGCCGGCACCATCTTGTAGACGTGGCAGGCCGGATGGATCGTGGCCCGCACCTGGCTCACGTCGACCGTGCGCATGTCGGCGATGCGGTTGCGCATCACGTGCAGCCATTCGGAGTAGTGCACGATCTCCTCGGGGATGAGGAGCTTGCCGTCCACGAGGCGGCCGAGCTTGCCGAGGATCGCGCGCACGCGCTCGCGCAGCTTCGCCGAGGTCATCAGGTACTGCCGCACCTCCTTGTAGTTGCCGAAGGAGGTGCCGCAATGCACGAGCGGGTAGTAGTAAGACTCCGGCAGGCCCTGCGCCTTCGCCGAGACGTAGGCCTGGTGGAAGTTGCGCAGGAAGACCGCGGCCAGGCTCTCGAGGTTGCCGATGCCCGAGCCGTGGTAGTTCCACGCCGTGCACGAGGTCTGGTCGGTCTCGTCGAGGTACTCGACCTCGAGCTTGTTCATGAGCCACAGGAGCGAGGCCGGGTAGCCCGGGATGTTGCCGCACTGGCCGCAGGACTTGTGGTGCCACAGGCGCGTGGTGGGGATCTTCTTGTCCCAGCCGTAGAGCGTCTTCACCATCATCGGCTCGTGCTCGTCGCGCACGCGGTGCACGACGATCTCGCCGTCCTTCTCGAGCTCCCACATCGCGTCGCGCACGTCCTCGACGCGGTCCTTCTGGGTGAGCATCGAGCGCTTGTCGACCTTGAGCTCGACCCACGAGGTGGCGACCTTCGCCTCCGCGGGCGTGAGGTTCGAGTCGCGCCACTCGGCGCCGTGGCCCGTGAATCGCTCAGTCATCTTTGTCCTCTTCCTGGTCGGCGAGGAAGTCCTTCCAGTCCTCGCGCTTCTCGTCCATGATGTCCTGGATGACGTCGTACAGGTTCTCGTCGATCCCCTCGAGCTGCTTCAGGACGCCGGTCTCCTCCCAGATCGTGTAGAGCTCGACCGAGGTCTTGAGGTTGACCTCCCTCGCGGTGGCCGTGGTGTTGAGCGTCGGCATCGGGATCGCCTTGCGCAGGATCTTGAGCGGCGCGTCGACCTTGGCGATGTTCGGCCCCCAGTCCGCGAAGTGATCGCGGTTGATCATGTCCGGCGACAGCTGGTTGCCGGTGGAGATCAGCTTCAGCATGACGCGCGAGAACGGGCGCAGCACGTCCTTCGCCGACTTCATCTGGTGCTTGATCGCGGTCTCGCGCATCAGCATCACCAGGCCGCCGGGCGAGTTGCCGAAGGGGCAGCGCGCGGCGCAGGTGTAGCACTGCGCGCAGGCCCAGATCTTCTCCTGCATCGCGTCGTAGATGCCCTCGAGGTTCTCCGTCCAGAGCAGCTGGACGATCTCGCGCGGGCTGAAGTCGTAGTAGTGCGCCGCCGGGCAAGTGGCGGTGCAGATGCCGCAGTTCAGGCAGCCGTTGAGCTCGTGGTCGAAGCGCAGGTCCGACTGGATGTCGGCGAAGATCTCCTCCAGCTTGGCGCGCGGCAGCGGCGCGCCCTCGCCCACCGGGTCGCCGATGTGCTGCTGGACTCTCGTGGTGTCGGCGTGCGACACGTGCGCCTCAGTACGTCATGACCTTGCAGTCCTCCTCCATCACCTCCTCGATGAGGTGCGCCCCGCCGACGATGCCGTCGCACTCGGGGATGAGGTCTTCCTGCTTCATGTCGAAGAGGTCGAGGTTGGGCGAGCAGCAGAGGAACTTGACCCCCGCCTCGTGCGCGTCCTTGATGAAGTCATAGACGGTCTTGGGCGAGCCTTCCTTCACGTGCAGCTTCTCCGCCACGCCCTTCTTCATCAGGCGGCCGGCGGTGGCGGTGCAGATCACCTCCACCTCGTAATCCATCGCCGCGGCGACGGAGGCCTGGAAGATCGGCGCGCCCAGCTCCTCGCCGTTGCGCGGATCGGTGTTCGCCATGACGATCACGAGCTTCTTGGGCATCCGGGCCTCCTCCGGGAATGCGCCAGAATATATTAGAAAATCCTAAAGTTCAACGCCGCGGCCGCGGTAATTTCTTCCTCAGCCCATCCAGCCCATCCGCTTCACCGCTCCGGCCATGAGCGGAACGAGCGCGTCCTCGATGCTGCGCTGCACGGCGCGCAGCCGCTCGAGCCCGGCGCCAACGTCCGGCGGCGCTTCCTCAAATTCCATGACGAGATCCTCGACCATGGCGACCTTCAGGCCCGGATGGCCGGAAAAGCCAAGCGCTTGCTCACCCACCTGCCAAAGCGCAGGCCGCCCCAGTTGATCTTCGGCAAGGATCCGCGCCGCCGCCGGCGGCACGGGAAAGTCGCGCATGTAGATAGCGAGCGGATAGTTCGCCGGCAGGTAGCCGTCGAGCGCGCCCTCGGCAACGCTTCTCGCCGTTCCAATGGAGAACTCCAGCGGCAGCGGCTCCGACCGCCCTCCCGCGGCGATCGCGAGGATCTGCGCGCCGAGGCCGATGCCGAGGATCGGCAGGTTTTTTTCCAGGCAGGTTCTTGTAAGAAGAATTTCTTCTTGCAGGGTCGGCACATCGCGGATGCCGGCGCTGCCCCAGGGCCCGCCGCCGAGGAGGATCAGCCCGTCCTGGATCGATTCCGGCTTCGGCAACGAGACCTTGCCGGTGAACGGGCGGCAGTAGCGGAAGCGGATGTTGCGGCCCTCGAGGTGGTCCTCGATCAGGCCGAGATACTCGGCGGACGTGTGCTGCACCACATCCAGGGTCTTCAAGCGGACACGCCGCGCAGGGCGTCTTCCACCGCCGCGCGGAAGTCGGCCGGCGACGCGCTGAGGAGGCTCAGCTTCGCCCCGGCGAAAAAGCGCTCGACGGCGGCTCCCGCCTCGGCGACCGGAACACCGCGCAGGCTCGACTCGAGGTCGAACACCACGCGCGGCGGCGCGACGAAGAAGTCCCCGGTGACGAGCGCCTCGCGCACGCGCGACGTGGCTGCCTGCGCGCCCGCACCCTCGAGGCGCAAATAGGCGGTGACGGTGCCGCCGGCGCCGGTATGCGACCCGGATCGCACCGAGGCATCGGCGCCCGGGTCGTCGATCTCGCGCACGAAGTCCTCCGTGCCGATCTCCTCGTCGTGGTGCTTCGCGGCGAGCACCTCCTCTTCCGCGGTGATGCGGCCCCACGCCGGCGCGATGCCGAGGCGCTCGGCGAAGCCCTGGACGAGCGCGTCCTGGACCTCCGCGATCGGCGGCACGCGGCCGAGCAGCTCCTTCAGCGTGACCACGCGCTGCGCGGCCGAGTCGAGCTGGCGCTTCTCCAGCTTCGCCTTCGCCACGTTGAGCGCCGCCACCATGTCGGCGGCGTTCATGTCGACGAGCACGGTGCCCTGGTAGAAGAGCGTGTCCTCGTCGAAGAAGCCGCCGGTGCCGCTGATCTTGCGGCCGCCGACCTCGATGTCGTTTCGCGGGCGGTATTTCGCTTCGACGCCGAGCCGCGACAGCCCGTCCGCCGCCGCCTCGCAGATCGCGCGCGCGAGGTCCGCGAGCGAGCCCATGCCGAGCGTGCGCCGGTCGAACACGAGCTCCCAGCCAAGCTGGCCCTCGTCGAAGTAGATGGCGCCGCCGCCGGTGATGCGGCGCACGACCCCGATGCCCTTGGCGCGGCAATGCTCGAGCTTCACCTCGCGCGAGAGCGCCTGATGCCGGCCGACGAGCGCCGTGGGCGGGAAGCGCAGGAAGCGGATCGTGTCCGGGATGCGGCCGGCCTTGCGCAGCTCGATCAGCGCCTGGTCGAAGGCGATCTGCCGCCGGCCATCGCGGATGCCGGTGTCGATGACGCGGAACGGCTTCACGACCTGAGCTGGCGGCGGATCCTGGCGAGGTCGCGCTTGTCCGGCGCGAACGGGAAGCTGGCGATGTTCGACGGCGGCGAGTCGCCGTAGGGCCGGTCGCACGCCGAGATGTCCTCGGCGAACTTGCCGGGGCATCCCGAGGTCCTGAATGCCGTTCCTGCCGTGACGATTTCACCCAATGTGGATT
>JBLNDP010000046.1:0-4445 GCA_050261755.1 Clostridia bacterium | reverse complement strand
CGACCGGCTGGTGGTGTGCGGCATCTCCTTCGGCTACGAGGATCCGGGCCACCAGGCGAACCGCTTCCGCACTTCCCGCGCGGGGCTCGGCGAAGCGGTCGACTGGCGCTCGGGCTGAGCGCCCGCGGCAAGGAAGAAGCGCAGCATCTCGCGGCTCGCGTCGGGGCCGCGCGGATCGGCGAAGGAGCCTTCCATGCTGCCGCCCGACCAGGCGTGACCGGCGCCGTGGATGACCCAATGCTCGGTGAGCGGCCTTCCGGAGGCGTCCGCCTGCACCGTGCGCGTGTAGCGCAGGCTGCGCGCCTCGCCGTTCTCCACCTCGACCGGCGGCGCGTCGTCCGCGGGCACCACGTGCGCGATCGATTGCGCGGCGTTGCTCGCGTGCACGACCGCGTCGTCGTCGCCGTGGAAGACGATGGTCGGCACCGGGCGCGGCGGCGTGATGTCGTCGCGCGGCACGACCGGCTCGCCGCGCATCGTGGCGAGCGCGGAGGAGAGGTCGCTCGCCCCGGCGTACGACGGGCCCGAATGGATGCCGACCGCGGCGTAGAGCTCCGGATAGGCGTGCGCCACGATCGCCGCCATGGCGCCGCCAGCGGAGAGGCCGGCGACGTATACGCGGCGCGGATCGGCGCCGTGGCGCTCGATCACCTCGCGCGTGATGCCGGCGATGAGCGCCGGCTCGCCGCTGCCGCGTCCCTGGTCGGTTGCGCGGAACCAGTTCCAGCAGCGCGCGGGGTTCGCGGTGCGCGCTTGCTGCGGGTACGCGACGATGAAGCCGAGCTCGTCCGCGAGCTCGTTCATCCGCGTGCCGGCGGCGAAGTCGTCCGGCGACTGCCTGCAGCCGTGCAGCATGACGACGAGCGGCCGCGCCGTGCCTTGGCCGAGTTTTGGAAGGTACGCCTTGTATTTGCGCATTCCGGCCGCGTCGGCGTGCACGGCCTCCAGGAAGCGGCCGGTCGGCGCGCGCGCAGCGGGGCGAGCGCCGTGGAAGCCGATGCGTTTAAGCAGGCCCTCGCGGATCGCTCTCGAGAGAACTCCGAGCATGGCGCTAGTTTGACATCCCCAGCGCTAAGTTGTTGCTCCGCAGCAATCAAGCTCGCTCACGGGTCAGGTGAGGCAATCTCACGTAACATCCGCTCGCATTCCACCTGAGGAGGAGGGGTCATGAGAATTTCAAAGGTCGTCCTTTGCGCGTTTCTCGCCGGATTCATGGGAGCGGGAAATGCACAGACGGTAAAGATCGGCTTCGTCACGTTCCTGTCCGGCCCGGCGGCGGCGCCGTTCGGCCTGCCGGCGAAGAACGCGGCCGAGCTCGCGGTCGCGGACCTGAACGCGGGCAAGGTGCCGGCGCCGTACAACAAGAAGGGCTTCGGCGGCCTGACCATCGAGCCGGTCATCATCGACGAGGCGGGCAGCACCACGGTGCAGGTCACCGAGTACCGCAACCTCGTGCAGAAGCACAACGTCGACCTCGTCATCGGCTACGTCTCGAGCGGCAACTGCCTCGCCGTGGCGCCGGTGGCCGAGGAGCTGAAGAAGCTCACGGTCTTCTTCGACTGCGGCACGCCGCGCATCTTCGAGGACTCCGAGCACACCTACGTCTTCCGCACGAGCCCGCACGCGACCATGGACAACGTCGCCGCGGCGCTCTACGTCAAGGACGTGAAGCCCAGCGTCAAGTCGATCGCCGGCATCAACCAGAACTACGCCTGGGGCCAGGACTCCTGGGCGGACTTCGAGGCGTCGATGAAGCAGCTCGTGCCCGGCCTCGACGTGAAGACCTCGCAGATGCCCAAGCTCTTCGCGGGCCAGTACAACGCGGAGATCTCGGCGATCCTCGGCAGCAACGCCGACGTGCTGCACTCGTCCTTCTTCGACGGCGACCTCGAGGCGCTGCTCCTGCAGGGCGCGCCGCGCGAGCTCATGAAGAAGAGCCTGACGGTGCTCACCACCGGCGAGACGGCGATGTACAAGCTGCCGCAGCAGATCCCCGACGGCACCATCCTCGGCGCGCGCGGACCCTTCGGCGTATACGCGCCGAACAACGCGCTCAACAAGTGGTACGCCGAGGGCTACCGCGCCAAGTACAACAAGGAGGAGCCCAACTACGCCTCCTACCAGATGGTGCAGGCCATCCTCGGCGTGAAGGCCGCCTACGAGAAGGCGATGGGCGCGGCGGGCGGCAAGAAGCCCACGAACGAGCAGATCGGCGACGCGCTCAAGAGCTCCGAGTTCGAGAGCCCGGGCGGGCACGTGAAGATGGCGCTCGGCAAGGGCCACCAGGCGATCATGGAGACCGTCTACGGGCAGACCAAGCTCGTGAACGGCAAGATCACCATGGTGAACGTGAAGCGCTACCCGGCTGAGAAGGTGAACCCGCCGGAAGGTATCAAGTCCGCGGACTGGATCAAAAACGGGTTTAAAAAATAAATCAGATACTCGCCGTCTTAGCTGACGGCCTGATTTATTCAGGCTGGCTGTTTATCGCGGCGATCGGCCTGACGCTGGTCTACGGCGTCATGAAGATCGTCAACGTGGCGCACGGGAGCTTCTACGCTCTCGGCGCCTACGCCGGGGCCTCGCTCACCGGCGCGTGGCTCGCCAAGGGCTACGCGCCGTTCGGGTCCTACGCGGTGCTCCTCGGCGCGGCGATCCTGGTCGCCGTGATCGTGGCGCCGCTCATGGAGCGGGGGCTGCTCCGCTTCATGTACGCGCGCGATGAGGTGGTGATCCTCCTCATCACCTACGCGCTTTTCCTCATCCTCGAGGACGTCGCCAAGCTCATCTGGGGCGTGCAGCCGTACTTCGTCGCCGAGCCGTACGCGCTCCTCGGCAGCTTCCAGGTCGCCGGCATGGCGTACCCGGTCTACAACTTCCTCCTGGTGGCGCTGGCGGCGGTGCTCGGCCTTGGCCTCGCGTGGATGCTGCACGCCACGCGGGTCGGCAAGCTGCTCGTGGCGGTGATCCACGACCCGGAGGTGAGCCGCGCGATGGGCATCAACGTCTCGCGCTACTACCTCGTCACCTTCACCTTCGGCGGCTTCCTCGCCGCCGTCGCCGGCTCCTTCACGGCGCCGACGGTGTCGGTGGTGCCGGGGCTCGGCGTCGACGTGATCGTGCTCTCCTTCGCGGTGGTGGTGATCGGCGGCCTCGGCAGCCTTCCCGGCGCGGCGCTCGGCGCGCTCATCGTCGGCCTCGTGCGCTCGATCTGCGTGCACCACGCGCCGCAGCTCGAGCTCTTCGTCATCTACTTCGTGATGGCCCTGGTGCTGGCTTTCCGCCCTCGCGGCCTCTTCAGCCTCGCCGAGCCGCGCAAGATATGAAGCGCGACTGGATTCCGCTCGTCCTGCTCCTCGTTTTTGTTTTTGTAGCGACAGCGGGAATCTGGATGCCCCAGTGGTTCCTCTTCATCCTCACGCTGTCGTTCGCTACGGGGCTGGTGGCGCTCGGGCTCATGCTGCTCTTGCGGGCGGGGCTCGTCTCCTTCGGCCAGGCGCTCTACTACTGCACCGGCGCGTACGCGGCGGGGATGATGGGCCGCTATTACAAGGTGACCGACATCCTCGCGCAGATGGCGGTGGGCGCGGTGGCGGCGGGCGTGCTCGCCTTCATCCTCGGCTTCCTGCTCGCGCGCTACCGCGGCATCTTCTTCGGGCTCTTGAGCCTCGCGCTCTCCATGATCCTGTACGGCCTCATCGTGAAGAACGAGGCGCTCGGCTCGACCGACGGCATCAACCTGCTGCCCGCCACGCTCTTCGGCACGCGGCCGCAGGAGGGCTGGGTGCGCTACACGGTCATGGTGACCGGCGGCGCGGTGGCGCTCGCGTGCGCCTTCCTCGTGCACCGCTACCTGCGCACGCCGCTCGGGCGGCTCGCGCCGGCGATCAAGGATAACGAGATCCGCGTCGAGTACATGGGCGCCTCCGCCCGCTACGCGATCCACGTGAAGTACGTGATCGCGGCGGTGCTCGCCGGCATCGGCGGCGCGCTCGCCGCCAGCACCGTCGGCCACATCGACCCGGACATGGCGTACTGGACCACCTCGGGCGAGTTCATCTTCATCACCATCCTCGCCGGCACCGGCAGCGTGGTCGCGCCCTTCATCGGCGCCTTCATCTTCGGCGGCATCCACAGCGCCGCGTACGACCTCTCGCCGAACACCTGGCAGATGTCGCTCGGCACCGCGCTCCTGCTCCTGATCGTGTTCCTGCCCGAAGGCCTCTGGTCGCTCTTCACGAGAAAATGGCAGCGATCCTAGATGCCCAGAACCTGAGAAAGACCTTCGGCGCCGTCACGGCCGCCGACGGGATCACTGCGGCCATCGAGAAGGACTCGGTGGTGGGCCTCATCGGCACCAACGGCGCCGGCAAGACCACCTTCATCAACATGATCACGGGCTACCTCAAGCCCGACGGCGGGGCGATCCACTACGAGGGGCGCGA
>JBLNDP010000045.1:0-16292 GCA_050261755.1 Clostridia bacterium | reverse complement strand
AGGCCTCGGCGAGGCTGCGCGGCCAGCTGGAGGAGGCCAGGAGAAAGGATGCGCGGATCGCCGCCGGCAATCCCTACTATGCCGGCGACAAGATCGTGAATCGTGCCTACGGGGCTACGCTGCGCGAGGTCGCGCAGCGCGGCGCCGAGGCCTTCTATTCGGGGGCGATCGCCAGGGACATCGTGGCCGCAGTCCGCGCCGGCGCGAACGCCGGCGACCTTTCCGAAGAAGACCTGGCGGCCTACCGGCCGATCGAGCGCGAGCCGGTCTGCGGCCCGTACCGGGCGTGGCTGGTCTGCTCCATGGGGCCGCCGAGCTCCGGCGGCATCGCCGTCCTGCAGATCCTCGGGATGCTGCAGCGAGTCCCGTTTGCCGTCGCGGCCCCGGGCTCTGCGGCGACGCTGCACTATTTCTCGGAAGCGGGGCGGCTCGCCTACGCCGACCGTGCGCGCTACGTCGGCGATCCGGGCTTCGTTCCCGTGCCGGTGCGCCGGCTTCTCGACCCGAAGTACCTGGATGCGCGCGCGCGGCTCATCGGCGAGCGCTCCATGCGCACGGCGCCGCCCGGCGATCCGGAGGCCGTCGGCACGAGCCATTTCACGATCGTCGATGCGCGCGGCGACATCGTCAGCATGACGACCACCATCGAGGCGAGCTTCGGCAGCCATCTTTTCGTGCGCGGCTTCTTCCTCAACAACGAGCTCACCGACTTCGACTTCCTGCCCGGCGGCGCCAACCAGGTCGCGCCCGGCAAGCGGCCGCGCAGCAGCATGGCGCCCACCATCGTCTTCCGCGACGGCGCGCCGGTCGCGGCGCTCGGCTCTCCCGGCGGCCCGTTCATCATCAACTATGTCGCCAAGACGCTGGTGGGCTTGCTCGACTGGCGCCTGGACATGGCGCAGGCGGCGGCGCTGCCGAATTTCGGCAGCCGGGGCGGCGCGACGGAAATCGAGCTCGGCAGCGCGTACGAGCCGCTCGCCGCCGTGCTGGCGCTGGAGCGAGGCCACGAGGTGGCGATCCGCGCGATGACGAGCGGCGTGCACGGCATCGAACGCGTCCCCGCTTCGGCCGGCACGGCCGCGGGCTGGGGCGGCGGCGCCGACCCGCGCCGCGAGGGAATCGCCGTCGGCGACTAGGCCGCCGCCGCCAGGCGGGCGCGGATTTCGGCCAGCGTTTCTTCCGGCGTTCCCGAGACCTCGACGACCAGCGCGTCGTCTCCTGGCGGCTCGAGCGTGTCGAACTGGCTCTGCAGGAGCGAGGCGGGCATGTAGCGGTGCTTGCGCGCCTGCAGGCGGCCCTGGATCAGGTCGAAGCCGCCGCGCAGGTGCACGGTGCGGAAGTCCGCCACGCCCTCCGCGAGGCGGCGGCGGTATTTTTCCTTGAGGGCCGAGCACGCGAGCACCGCGTGCTTCTCGGCGCGCAGCAGGGCGTTGAGGCGCTCGAGCCAAGGCCAGCGGTCCGCGTCCTCGAGCGGCACGCCGGAGGCCATCTTGCGCACGTTCTCCGGCGGATGATGGTCGTCGGCGTCGATGAAGCGGCAGCCGAGCTCGAGCGCGAGGCGCTGCCCGAGCGTGGTCTTCCCCGCGCCGGAGACGCCCATCAGCAGGACGACCATCAGCTCTTCTGGATCGCGTGCCCGCCGAAGCCTGCCCGCATCATCGCGAGCAGCTTGCGCGCATAGTCGGACTTGCCCTGGCTGGAGAAGCGGCTCATCAGCGCCATCGTGATGACCGGCGCGGGCACCCCGAGCTCGATCGACTCGAGCGCCGTCCACCGGCCTTCGCCGGAGTCCGCGACGACCGGCGCGATGCCGTCGAGCTTCTCGTTCTTCTCCAGCACTTCCGAGCACAGGTCGAGGAGCCAGGAGCGCACCACGCTGCCGTGCCGCCAGGTGTCGGCGAGCCGCGCCGCGTCGATGTCGAGCTCCGGACGGGCGGCGATGAGCGCGAAGCCCTCCGCGAGCGCCTGCATCATGCCGTACTCGATACCGTTGTGGATCATCTTCGCGAAGTGGCCGGCGCCGCTCGGCCCGCAGTGAAGCCAGCCGCGCTCAGGGGCCGGGGCGAGGAGGCGGGCGAAGGGCTCGAAGATCTCGATCGACTTGGGCGTGCCGCCGAGCATCAGGCAGAAGCCGTTGGCGAGCCCGTGCACGCCGCCCGAAACGCCGGCGTCGATGTAGCGCAGGCCTTGCTGGGAGAGGGCGAGGGCGCGGCGCTTGCTGTCGCGGTAGTAGCTATTGCCGCCGTCCACCAGCGTGTCGCCGGACGAGACGAGGGGCAGGAGCGCCTGAAGCGTCGCCTCGACCGCCTCGCCGGCCGGCAGCATGATGAGGACCACCCGCTCGCCGCTCAGGCGGGCGCAGAGCGCCGCCAGGTTCTCGGCGCACTCGACATTCGTTTCGCCGGCGAGCGCTTGCTGGGCGGCCTCCGAGCTGTCGTAGCAAACGACCCGGACGCCCGCGCGCGCGAGCCGCCGCGCCATGCCGGCGCCCATCCTGCCCAGTCCGACGATGCCGATTTCCATGACCGCTCCCGAATGGAACGGGAATTCTATTGTCATATGCGTCGATGAACATACTCGACCTCCTGCAGTGGCCGGCCATGGCGGCCACCGTCGCCGCCGCGTGGCTCGTGGCGTCGCGCTCGGCGCGCAAGCGCGCCATCGGTTTCTGGGTGTTCCTCGCCAGCAACGCGCTGTGGGTGGCGTGGGGCATGCACGACCGCGCCTACGCGCTCGTGGGCCTGCAGTTTTTCCTCGCCGCGCTTAATATGAGGGGGGTCTACAAGAACGAATAGGAGGCGGAGATGCTCGTCAGGGTGGCTTCGTTCGTCGCGTTTCTCCTGTGCTCGGCCGCGCTGCAGGCGCAGCCCTACCCGGCGAAGCCGATCAAGCTGATCGTGCCGTTCCCGGGCGGCTCGGCCACCGACACGATCGCCCGCATCCTCGCCGCGCCGGTCTCGCAGTCCATCGGGCAGCCGGTGGTGGTGGAGAACAAGGCGGGCGCCGACGGCGCCATCGCCGGCGCCGAAGTGGCGAAGGCCCCGGGCGACGGCTACACGCTGCTCATGGCGACGAACAGCCCCATGTCGGCGGTGCCGGCGATGAAGAAGGTGCCGCCGTACGACCCGGTCGCGGACTTCACGCCGATCACGGACGTCGGCCGCTACACCTTCTTCATCGTCGTGCACCCCTCGGTGCCCGCGAAGACGCTGCGCGAGCTGATCGACTATGCGCGCGCGAATCCCGGCAAGCTGAATTACGCGACCGGCAACACCACCGGCATCGTTTCCACGGCGTTCTTCGCCTCGGCGGCGAACATCCAGATGGTCCACGTGCCGTACAAGGGCGAGCCGCAGGCCATCACCGACCTGCTCGCGGGCCGTGTGCAGCTCATCTTCGCCTCTTCCGGCACGACGCTCACCCACATCCGCGACGGACGGCTGCGGGCGATCGTGACCACGCTGCCGCGCCGCACGCCGGCCTTGCCCGACGTGCCGACGATCGCCGAGGCGGGCATGCCGCAGTTTTCGATCACCTCGTGGGCGGGGCTCTTCGGCCCGGCCAAGATGCCGCGCGACGCGCAGGAGCGGCTCAACAAGGAATTCCACGCGGCGATGGCTCGACCCGAGGTGCAGTCGGCGATGGAGAAGCAGGCCTTCGCGCTAACGCCGAGCACCCCCGAGCGCCTCGGCGAGCTGGTCAAGGAGCAGCTGGAGAACTACCGGCGCACCCTCGCCGCCGCCGGCGTCCAGCCGGAATAGCGACGCGAACGCCGGCGCGCGGCCGCGCAGCCAGGTCATCTGCCGCTTGGCGAGCTGCCGCGTGGCGGCGATGGCCTGGTCGCGCATTTCGCCGGAAGAAAGCTTCTTCTCCAGAAATTGGAACACCTGCCGGTAGCCGACCGCGCGCATGCTCGGCGATCGCTCTTCCAGCTGATAGCGCTTTCTCAGGGAAGCGACCTCGTCCACGAGCCCTGCGGCCAGCATCGCGTCGAAGCGCCTCGCAATGCGCTCGTGCAGGCGGGCCCGGTCCGAAGGGACCAGGGCGAAGCCCCTGAGCGCGAAGGGCAGCTGCGCGGGTACGGAGGTCTGCTGGCTGGAGATCGGCCGGCCCGTCAGGCGGAAAACCTCCAGCGCGCGCTGGATGCGCTGGGCGTCGTTGGGCGTGATGCGCGCCGCGCTCGCGGGGTCCACTTGGGCGAGCTCGGTATGCAAGGCGGGCCAGCCGCGTCGAGCGGCCTGCGCATCGATATCGGCCCGCAGGGCGGCATCCGCGCCCGGAAGCGCATCGAGTCCGTCGGCCAGCGCGCGGTAGTAGAGCATGGTGCCGCCGACCAGGAGCGGGATTCTTTTCCTTTCCAGGATTTCGCCGCAGGCCCGCAAGGCATCCGCGCGCCAGCGCCCCGCCGAGTAACCTTCGTCGGGAGCGACGAGGTCGATGAGATGGTGGGGCACCGCCGCGCGCTCCGCCGCGCTGGGCTTCGCCGTGCCGATGTCCATGCCGCGGTACACGAGCGCCGAGTCGACCGAAACGATCTCGAGCGGCAGCTTCTCCGCCAGGCGCAGGGCGAGCGCCGATTTGCCGCTCGCCGTCGGGCCGAGCAGTGCAAAGGCGGTCGGGGTCAGCGCCCCCCCGAGACGTCGAGGATCGCGCCGCTCGCGTAAGACGCCTCGCCGGACGCGAGCCACAGGATCGCGCGCGCGATCTCTTCCGGCTCGCCGGGCCTTCCCAGCGGCGCCATGGCGCCGATCCGCTCCAATCGCCCGGGATCGCCGCTCGCGAGGTGGATATCGGTGCGGATGATGCCGGGCCGCACGCCGTTGACGCGAATGCCGTCCGGGCCGAGCTCCTTCGACAGGCCGATGGTGAAGGTGTCGATGGCGCCCTTGGAGGCGGCGTAGTCCACGTACTCCCCGGAGCCGCCGAGCTTGGCCGCGATCGAGGAGACATTGACGATGGCGCCGCCCGGCCCGCCGTGGCGCTTCGACATCCGCTTCACCGCCTCGCGCGCGCACAGGAAGCTGCCCGTCACGTTGATCGCCAGCATGCGGGCGATGCGCTCGGCGCTCATCTGCTCGACCCGCATGCCCTTGTCCACGATGCCGGCATTGTTGACCAGCACGCTGACGCGGCCGAGCGCCCGGTCGGTCTCCTCGAAGAGGCGCACGACGTCCGCCTCGCGCGAGACGTCTCCCGGCACGGCGATCGCCTTGCTTCCCTTCTTCTTCATGCCTTGCAGGACTTCTTCGGCCGCCGTGCGATTGGCGAGGTAGTTGATGGCAACCGAGTAGCCGGCCTCCGCGGCGAGCAGCGCGGTCGCCGCGCCGATGCCCCGGCCGCCGCCGGTAATGACCATCACCTTGTCCATCAGCGTCCCCTGAGGAAAAGCTTGTCGAGGTCGGCCAGCGTGAGCTGGTACCAGGTCGGCCGGCCGTGGTTGCAGCTCCCCGAGCGCTCCGTTTCCTCCATCTCGCGCAGAAGCGCGTTCATCTCCGCGACGGAAAGGGTGCGGTTCGCTCGCACCGCGGCGTGGCAGGCCATGGTGGCGAGGAGCTCGTTCTGGCGCGCGGCGAGCACCTCGCTCGCGCCGTACTCGCGGATTTCCTTCAGCACCCCGCGCGCGAGCCCGACGATGTCGCCGTTGGCGAGCGGGGCCGGCGCGGCGCGCACGGCGAGCTCCGCCGGGCCGCTCACGCTGAGCTCGAGCCCGATGCGCTCGAGGGCGGGGCGGTTCTCCTCGGCCGTCGCGACGTCCACCGCCTCGGCGCGGAAGACGGCCGGCACGAGCAGCGCCTGCCGCTGCACCGAGCCCGCATCGAGGTTCTTCTTCAGCTTCTCCATGACGATGCGCTCGTGCGCCGCGTGCATGTCCACGAGCACGAGCCCCGCGGCGTTCTGCGCCAGGATGTAGACGCCGTGCAGCTGGGCGAGCGCGAAGCCCAGGGGATTGTCTTGCTTTTCTTCTGAGGGACTTTCTTCCCGGGGAGAAAAGGAAGAGGCCATGAAAGCCTGATAGGCCGCGGCGTTTTGCGCGAGCGAGAAGGACGCCTGGCGGGCTTCCTGCTGCGCCGGCTCGGCGATGCGCGCATAGGTCACCGGGGCTTCGGCGGCGCTCGGCGAGAGCGCGCGGCGCAGCGCGTGCAGCACGAACTGGTGGACGGCGCGCGGATCGCGGAAGCGCACCTCCGTCTTCGCGGGGTGCACGTTCACGTCCACGCCGCGCGGATCGATGTCGAGGAAGAGCACGTAGGCGGGCTGGCGCTCGCCGTGGAGCAGCTCCGCGTACGCCTCGCGCGCGGCGTGCGAAAGCAGGCGGTCGCGGACGAAGCGCCCGTTGACGAAGAAGTACTGCGTATCGGCGCGCGCGCGCGCGACCTGCGGGCTGCCGGCGAGGCCCGAGAGGCGCAGCGCGCCGGACTCGGCGTCGACCCGCAGGGTCGACGTGGAAAACTCTTCGCCGAGCAACGCGGCGACCCGGTCGCCGGCGCCTTGGGCGCGCAAATGCCGGCTCACGCGGCCGTTGTGCTTGAGCGTGAACGCGGCCTGGGGCCGGGCGAGCGCGATGCGGGTGAAGATTTCGTCGCAATGGCCGAATTCGGTCGCCTCGCTGCGCAGGAACTTGCGCCGCGCCGGCGTTTTTAAATAGAGGTCCGCAACGGCGTCGGTCGTTCCCGCGGCGCGCGCCGCGGGCCGCACGTCGCCCACCTGGCCGCCTTCGGCGCTGATCGAGCTCGCGTGCGCCGCGTCGCGCGTGCGCGCGACGAGCGAGAAGCGGGAGACCGAGGCGATCGAGGCGAGCGCCTCGCCGCGGAACCCCATCGTCGCGACGGCCTCCAGGTCCTCGAGGCTCGCGATCTTGCTCGTGGCGTGACGCGCGACGGCCAGCGGCAGGTCGGCCGCGGAGATGCCGGCGCCGTCGTCCTCGACCTGGATGCGCTTCGCGCCGCCTTCGTCGAGCGAGACCACCACGCTCGCAGCGCCCGCGTCGAGGCTGTTCTCGAGCAGCTCCTTCAGCACCGAGGCGGGGCGTTCCACGACCTCGCCGGCGGCGATCTGGCTGATGAGGAGGTCCGGGAGCACCCGAATGGAGGTCACGTGGCGAGTATATAGAATCGCGACAGTGCTCTAGAGAATCTCCCCATGGATCTCGTGCTGTGGTTTTGGGACTTGGTCGTGCACCTCGACAGCCATCTCGGCGCCTTCGTCGCCGAGCACGGCGCGTGGGTCTATGCGCTGCTTTTCGCCATCGTCTTCTGCGAGACGGGCCTCGTCGTCACGCCGTTCCTGCCAGGCGACTCGCTGCTCTTCGTTGCCGGCGGCGTGGCCGCCATCGGCGGCATGGACCTTCCCACGGTCATGGCCACGCTCGTCGCCGCCGCGCTGTGCGGCGACAACGTCAACTACTGGGCGGGACGATGGGCGGGACCCCACCTCTTTTCCAGGTTCATCAATACGAAGAACCTGGAACGCGCCCACCAGTTCTACGAGCGGCACGGCGGCAAGACGATCATCCTCGCGCGCTTCGTGCCCATCGTGCGCACGTATGCGCCGTTCGTCGCCGGCGTGGGGAAGATGCCCTATCCGCGCTACCTCGCCTTTTGCGTCGCGGGGGCGCTGCTCTGGGTGGGATTGCTTTGCACGGCGGGCTTCTTCTTCGGCAACCTGCCCGTGGTGAGGAACAACCTCACCGCCGTCATCCTCGTGATCGTGTTCCTGTCGATCCTCCCGGGCCTGGCGGCCTGGGCGCGAAGCCGGTTCAGGCCTAGTTGATCAGCGCGAGCGGGGACTGCGGCCGCGGCGGGTGCTTCGCGAAGTAGTCGCGGATGCCGTCGAGGATGGCGCGGGCGAGCTTGTCCTGGTACTCGTCGTCGTTCAGCCGCTTTTCCTCCTCGGGATTGGAGATGAACGCGGTCTCGACGAGGATCGAGGGGATGTCGGGCGCCTTGAGCACGGCGAAGCTCGCCTGCTCGACGCGCGGCTTGTGCAGGGCGTTCACGCCGGCGAGCTTCTTGAGGACGGAGTCGCCCAGCCGCAGGCTGTAGTCGATCGTCGCCGTCTGCGAGAGGTCCAGCAGCGTCTGCGCGAGGTAGCGGTCCTTCGTGTCGAGGTTCACGCCGCCGATCAGGTCCGCGTCGTTCTCTTTCTTCGCCAGCCAGCGCGCCGCCTCGGAGGTCGCGCGGCGCTCCGAGAGCGCGAAGACGGAGGACCCGCGCGCGTTCGGCCGGATGAACGCATCGGCGTGGATGGAAACGAAGAGGTCCGCCTTGACCTTGCGCGCCTTGTCGACGCGGGTCTGCAGCGGCAGGTAATAGTCGCCGTCGCGGGTGAGGAAGCCCCGGATGTTCGGCTCATCGTCCACGAGCGCCTTGAGGCGGCGGGCGATGGCGAGCGTGATGTTCTTCTCGTGCGAGCCGCCGCGCCCGCGCGCGCCGGGATCCTCGCCCCCGTGCCCCGCGTCGATCGCAATGGTGGCCAGGCGGGTCACTTTGGGTTTGTCGGCGGGCAAGGGGCCCGGCGGGGGATTGGGAGATTGGACAACCTTCTTCTCGGACTGCGCGATGAGGGCGGCGAGCGGGTCGATCGCCACGGCGGGATAGATGTCCAGCACCAGCCGATGGCCGTACTCGCCCACCGGCTGCAGGGTGAAGACCTGCGGCTTTACCTCGGCCTTGAGGTCGAGGACCACGCGCACGACGCCGGGCCGGTTGCGGGCGACGCGCAGCCCCTGGATGTAGGGGTCGTCGGCGGTGACCTTCCCGTTCAGCTCGGCGAGCGCCGGCGAGAGCTCGCTCGTCTCGATGTCGAGCACGAGGCGCTCGGGGTCCTTCACGCCGAAGAGGCTGTACTTGAGCTCGGTCTGCGACTCGATGGTGAGGCGCGTGTACTCGGGCGCCGGCCAGATGCGGCTCGAGAGGACCTGCGCGTGCGCGACGGTCAGCGCGCCAGCGCCGAGGAGAGCCAGTCCCGCCCGGAGGGCGTAAGCGGCGACAAGGCGGCCGAGCGCCCGACGCCGTCGAACGACAGGGTCACGTGCAGGTCGGGCGACCCCAGCAGCTCGCCCGCGCGCTCCGGCCATTCGACGATGCAGACCGTCTGCGCGTTGAAGTAATCGCGGAAGCCGGAGTTCAGCCACTCGTCTCGGTTCTCGAACCTATAGAAATCAAAGTGATACAAGTTTAAGCTCGAAAGCGGATAAAGTTCAACCAGCGTATAGGTCGGGCTCTTGACCCGTCCGGCGTATCCGAGGGCGCGCAGCAGCCCCCGCACGAGGGTCGTCTTGCCGCTGCCGAGCTCGCCGCTCAGGTGCAGGACCCGCCCCGGCGCCACGCCGCGCGCGAGCGCGGCGCCCAGCTGCAGCGTGGCGTTCTCGTCCGGCAATTTAAGATCGGCTGACATGGAACTCGCGGCGCTCGCGCGCAACATCAAGGATTGGGGACGGCAGCTCGGCTTCCAGGCGGTCGGCATCGCCGACGCCGATCTCTCGGCGGCGGAGCCCCGGCTGCTGGACTGGCTGGCGCGCGGCTGGCACGGCGAGATGGAGTATATGGCGCGGCACGGCGCGCTCCGCAGCCGCCCCGCCGAGCTGCACCCCGGGACGCTGCGCGTGCTCTCCTGCAGGATGGACTACCTCGCCGGCTCTTCGCAGGAGATCCCGGCGGACTCGAGCCGCGCCGTGGTCGCGCGCTACGCGCGCGGACGCGACTACCACAAGGTCTTGCGCGGGCGGCTGCAGAAGCTGTGCGAGCGCATCGAGCGCGAGCACGGCCCCTTCGGCTACCGCGTCTACTCCGACTCGGCCCCCGTGATGGAGGTCGAGCTTGCCGCGCGCGCCGGCATCGGCTGGCGCGGCAAGCACACGCTCCTCCTCGATCGCACGGGCTCGTGGTTTTTCCTCGGCGAGATCTACTGCGACCTGCCGCTTCCGGCCGATGCCGCCCAGCCGGGCCATTGCGGAACGTGCGAGCGCTGCATCGAGGCCTGCCCGACCGGGGCCATCCGCGCCCCTTACGAGCTCGATGCGCGGCGCTGCATCTCCTACCTCACCATCGAGCACAAGAGCGCGATCCCGGAGGCGCTGCGCCCGCTGATCGGCAACCGGGTCTACGGCTGCGACGACTGCCAGGCCGTATGCCCCTGGAACCACTTCGCGGCGCCGAGCGCCGAGGCGGACTTCCAGCCGCGAAACGGCCTGGACGCCGCCACGCTGGTCGAGCTCTTCTCCTGGACCGAGCACGAGTTCGACGAACGGCTGCGCGGCTCGCCCATCCGGCGCATCGGCTACGAGCGCTGGCTACGCAACCTCGCTGTAGGGTTGGGCAACGTGCCTGCATCAAAAGATATAAGAGAGGTTCTCTTGGCAAAGAAAAATCACCCATCCGCCCTCGTGCGCGAGCACGTGGCATGGGCCCTGAAGCGACATGAGCTGGCGGCCTGACCGGCTCCTGCCCGGCTTCGAGGCGCTCGAGCTCGCCTTCGCGGACGACTACGACGGGCCGGTCGTGGCCACGCTGGTGCGCCTGCCGGCTGGCGACGGCGCGCGCGGGCCGGTGCTCTATGTGCACGGCTACAACGACTATTTCTTCCAGCGCCACATGGCCGAGCGCTTCGCCGCCGAGGGCTACGCGTTCCATGCGCTGGACCTGCGCAAGCACGGCCGTTCGCTGCGGCCGCGCCAGCACCCCAACTTCTGCAAGTCCCTGTCCGAGTATGGCGCCGACATCGAGCGCGCGATCGCCGAGATCGGCGCACCGGTGCTTCTCGCCGGCCACTCCACCGGCGGGCTCGTCTGCGCCTTGTACACCGACGAACGCGAGCGCGACGGCACGCGGGCCGATCGCGTCTCCGCGCTCTGGCTGAACAGTCCGTTCTTCGACTGGCGCGTGCCCGACTGGAAGCGGCCGCAGATCCACATGGCCGCGGCGGCGGGCCGCTTCGCGCCGTTCACGAGGACGCCGGAGGCGCTGCCGCGCGGCTACACCGAGAGCCTGGTGCGCGCGGGATGGCAGATCGACCTCTCCCTGAAGCCGGCGGAAGCCTTCCCGGTGTTCCTGGGCTGGATCGGCGCCATCTGCGACGCGCATGCGCGCGTGCAGAGGGGCCTGTCGATCGGCTGCCCGGTTCTCTCCATGCATTCGGACGAGGCGGATGTCGTGCTCGACTGGCGCCACATCGCCAAGTACTCGCGCGGGCTCGGCGCAGACGTCACGGTGCTGCAGTTCCCCGGCGGCATCCACGACCTGGTCCTCTCGCGCCCGGAGATCCGCGAAGAGGTCTTTCGCCAGCTCTTCTCCTGGGCCTCGGCACGAGTGCCGGCCTAGGGCACGGGTGCCCGCCTAGGGGCACGGGTGCCGGCCTAGGGGCGCGCGTGCCGGCTAGGCCTTGGCGATGGCCCGCTTCGGGTCGCTGATCCAGTCGCTCCAGGAGCCCGCGTAAAGGCGCGCGCCGGAGAGGCCGGCGATCTCCATCGCCAGCAGGTTGTGGCAGGCGGCGACGCCCGAGCCGCAGTAGCTGACCACGTTTTCCGCGGTGTGCTGGCCGAAGACATCGAGGAATTCCGCGCGCAGCTCCTCCGGGCTCTTGAACGTCCCGTCGGCGCGCATGTTGTTGGCGTTGAAGCGGTTGCGCGCGCCGGGGATATGGCCGGCGACCGGGTCGATCGGCTCCTGCTCGCCGCGGAAGCGCTCCGGGGATCGGGCGTCGAGGAGCAGCGTGTCGTGCAGGTGCTGCTCCACGTATCCGATGCCGACGGCCCTATCGGTGTGCAGGCGCACGGGATAGCTCGAATGCGAGAAGCGCGGCACCTCGGCGGTGACCGGCCGGCCTTCGGCCTGCCACTTCGCGAATCCGCCGTCGAGCACTGCGACCGCGCCGTGGCCGATCCAGCGCAGCATCCACCAGAGGCGCGCGGCGTAGGTGCCGATGCCGCCGTCATAGCAGACCACCTGGTCACCCGCGGTCACGCCCTGCTGCCCCACCCACGCGATGAACGCGCCGGGATAGGGCAGGGGATGGCGGCCGCCGCGTCCCTCGCGCTTGGCGGAGAGATCGCGATCGAGATGCGCGAAGGAGGCGCCGGGGATGTGGCTTTCCCGGTACTGCTGCTCGCCCAGATCGGGCCGCGCCAGGTCGTGGCGGCAGTCGAAGACGCGCCACTCGGGATGCGTGGCAAGCTCGGCGGTGGAAACCAGCGTCGCGGAGCTCATTGCCGCGGCTAGCGCTTCAGGTGCGCGGGAAGATGGTCGTCGAGGCGCCGGTGCAGCCACTCGTGGAAGTGCACTTCGGCATCCTCCATCGGCGACTGGTACGGCCCGGCGTCGTCGAGGCCCTGCTCCCACAGCGCGCGGCGGCCCGCGTCCAGCCGCAGGCAGATGTCGTTATCCTCGAGCGCCGTCTCGACATAGGCGGCCTGCTGCGCCTCGACGAACTCGCGCTCGAAGAGCGCGATCTCCTCGGGATAGTAGAACTCGACGACGTTCGTGGTCCGGCTCGGCGAGCGCGGGATGAGGTGCGAGACGATGAGGACGTTCGGATACCACTCGAAGGTGAGCCCCGGGAAATAGGTCGCCCAGAGCGCCCCGTGGCGCGGCGCGCGGCCGTCGAGCTGCCTGAGGCAGGCCTCGTGCCACTTCTTGTAGACCGGGGTGCCGGGACGGGTGAAGCCCTTCTTGTCGGCGACGATCTGGACCGAGTAGTCCTCGCCGTAGTCGACGGTGAAGTTGTCGCAGTCGGTGAAGTTGCCGAGCCCCGGATGGAACGGATTCACGTGGTAGACCTCGAGATAGGTCTCGATGAAGGTCTTCCAGTTGATGTCGTACTCGTCGACGCGCACGCTTTCCAGGACGTAGCCCGAGAAATCCCAATCGGCAAGCGTGGTGATCTTCGCAAGGTCCTTCTGCGGATCGCGCGGCCCGGCGAAGAGCAGGCCCTGCCAGCGCTTGAGCGGCGTGGAGCGCAGCTTCACGCACGGGCTCTCGTCGAAGTGCGGCGCGCCCATCAGCTCGCCCTTCAGGTCGTAGGTCCACTGGTGCAGCGGGCAGACGATGTTCGCGGCGTTGCCCCGGCCGCGCAGCATGATCGCCTGGCGGTGGCGGCACACGTTGGAGAGCAGCTCGACGCCCTCGCTCGAGCGCACGAGCATCTTGGCGTCGCTTGCCCATGAGAGCGTGTGGTAGTCGCCAGGCTCCGGCACCATCAGCTCGTGGCCGACGTAGTTGGCGCCGGCGTCGAACAGGAGCTTCTTCTCGAGCTCGAAGATCGCGGGATCGAAGTACCACGACATCGGCAGCTGGCAACTCGCCGGCTTGACTTGCCGCAACGTGGCTAGATCCGACATTTCAGCCCCATCTCTTTCGCAGCCCCTTCGTTGTGAAGCTCCTAGAAAAACAGTATCTTACCAAACGATGACGAAGCCTTCAGGCGAGCTCTCGTTCGAGAAAGCCCTCGCCGAGCTCGAGAAGATCGTGGCCCGCATGGAAAGCGGCGAGCTTTCGCTGGAGCAAGCTTTGGCCACGCACAAGCGCGGCCTCGAGCTCGCGCGCTTCTGCCAGCAGAAGCTGGAGGCGGCACAGCAGCAAGTCAAGGTCCTGGAAGGCGACGTCCTGAAGCCGCTGGCGGCGCTCGCGCCGGCCGATCCGGAGGCCGACGCGGCCGATGCCGGTGAATCGGACTGAGAGCGACTTCCAGGCCTGGATGGGCGGCATCCAGGCGCGCATGGAGAGCGCGCTCGCGCGGCTGCTGCCGGCCGCGCACGTCGCGCCTGCGCGGCTCCACGAGGCGATGCGCTACGCCGTCCTCGGCGGCGGCAAGCGCGTGCGCCCGCTCCTTTGCTTCGCCGCCGGAGAGCTCGTCGCCGCCGCGCCCGAGCGGCTGGAGGCGGCCGGCGCGGCGGTCGAGATGATCCATGCGTACTCGCTCGTCCACGACGACCTGCCCTGCATGGACGACGACGTCCTGCGCCGCGGGAAGCCGACGGTGCACGTGGAGTTCGACGAGCCCACGGCGCTCCTCGTCGGCGACGCGCTCCAGTCGCTCGCTTTCCAGGTGCTTTCGGAAGGCAAGATCTCGGAAAAGGCGGAAACGCAGATCGAAATGGTTCGCCTTCTCGCGGCCGCGGCGGGCTCGCGCGGCATGGCCGGCGGGCAGCAGATCGACCTGGAATCCACCGGCAAGACGCTCGCGCTGCCTGAGCTCGAGCACATGCACATCCACAAGACCGGTGCCCTTATCCGGGCGGCGGTCCTGCTCGGCGCGGCCTGTGGCGATTCCTTGAATGAAAATCAAAAAATGAAGCTCGATCGCTACGCCAAGGCCATCGGCCTGGCTTTCCAGGTCGTGGACGACGTGCTGGACGCGGAAGCGAGCACGGCCACGCTCGGCAAGACGGCGGGCAAGGACTCCAAGCAGGGCAAGGCGACCTACGTGGCGGCGCTCGGGCTGGCGCGAGCGAAAGAGCACGCGGAAGCCCTGCGCGGCGAGGCTTCGGCGGCCCTGCAGGTCTTCGGCGAGCGCGCCGCTCGCTTGCGGCAGCTCGCGGACTTCATCGTTCTGAGAAAATTCTAGGATGGATGCCATAGCAGGGGACCCGTCCGACGGCCTGCCGTCCGAGCGGGAACGGCGCGGCTACAATCCGTCGATGTACGAGCTGCTGAAGACGGTCAACGATCCGTCGGATCTGCGCCGCCTCGAGCGGCGGCAGCTCGGCCAGCTTGCCGACGAGCTGCGCGCCTACGTTCTGGACTCGGTGGCGCGCACCGGCGGCCACCTCTCCTCGAACCTCGGCACGGTGGAGCTCACCATCGCGCTGCACTACGTGTTCGACACGCCGGAGGACCGTATCGTCTGGGACGTCGGCCACCAGACCTACGCGCACAAGATCCTCACCGGCCGGCGCGACGCCATGGCGCGGCTGCGCATGACGGACGGCATCTCCGGCTTTCCCCGCCGCAGCGAATCGAAGTACGACACCTTCGGCACCGCGCACTCCAGCACGTCGATCTCCGCCGCGCTCGGCATGGCGGTCTCGGCGAAGCTGAAAGGCGAGGCGCGCCGCTGCATCGCCGTGATCGGCGACGGCGCGATGTCGGCCGGCATGGCGTTCGAGGCGATGAACAATGCCGGCGCCATGGACGCCAACGTGCTCGTCATCCTCAACGACAACGAGATGTCGATCTCGCCGCCGGTCGGCGCGCTGACGAACTACCTCGCGCGCCTGCTCTCCGGGCGCATCTACTCGTCCGCGCGCAAGGCGAGCGAGCACCTTCTGAAGCGCGTGCCCGGCGTATGGGAGCTCGCGCGCCGCGCCGAGGAGCACGTGAAGGGCATGGTGACGCCCTCGACGCTCTTCGAGGAGTTCGGCTTCAATTACATCGGCCCGATCGACGGCCACGACCTCGATGCGCTCATCCCGACGCTGCAGAACATCCGCAAGCTCGAGGGGCCGCAGTTCCTGCACATCGTCACGCGCAAGGGCCAGGGCTACAAGCTGGCCGAGGACGACCCGATCGCGTACCACGGCCCGGGCACGTTCAATCCTGCCGAAGGCCTGAAGAAGAGCGCGGGCGGCAAGCCGAGCTACTCGCAGATCTTCGGCGACTGGCTGTGCGACATGGCGGCGCGAGATGCGCGGCTGGTGGCGATCACGCCCGCCATGCGCGAGGGCTCGGGCATGGTGAAGTACTCGGAGCGCTTCCCGGAGCGCTATTTCGACGTCGGCATCGCCGAGCAGCACGCGGTGACTTTCGCCGCGGGTCTGGCGGCGGAGGGCATGAAGCCCGTCGTGGCGATCTACTCCACATTCCTGCAGCGCGGCTACGACCAGCTGATCCACGACGTGGCCATCCAGAACCTGCCGGTCCTCTTCGCCCTCGACCGGGGAGGGCTGGTGGGCGGCGACGGCGCCACGCACAACGGCGCCTTCGACTACGCGTTCCTGCGCACGGTGCCGAACATGGTGGTCATGGCGCCGGCCGACGAGGACGAATGCCGCCGCATGCTGACGACCGGCTTTTCGCTGAACCAGCCTTCCGCCGTGCGCTATCCGCGCGGCTCGGGGCCGGGCGTCGAGGTGAAGAAAGAGCTGAAGGCCCTGCCGGTCGGCAAGGCGGAGGTCAAGCGAGCCGGAAAGCGAATCGCCATCCTCGCCTTCGGCGCCATGGTGAAGCCGGCGCTCGCGGCGGGCGAGGCGCTCGACGCGACGGTCGTGAACATGCGCTTCGTGAAGCCCCTCGACGTCGACCTGCTGAAGGACGTGGCGGAGAAGCACGAGCTCGTCGTGACCGTCGAGGAGCACCAGG
>JBLNDP010000044.1:0-12809 GCA_050261755.1 Clostridia bacterium | reverse complement strand
GCGCGCGCCGACGCCGGGATCACGCTCTTCTACACGGACCTCGACCGCAAGCACGTCGAGGTGCGCGAGATCGAGAAGATGGGCCGCCACGCGGTCGACTCGAACCAGGTCTTCTTCGACGGCCTGCCGGTGCCGGAAGCCGACCGCATCGGCGAGGAAGGCAAGGGCTTCGAGTACATCCTGCACGGCATGAACCCCGAGCGCATCCTGATCGCCGCGGAGCTGGTCGGCCTGGGCCGCTGCGCGGTGGATCGCGCGACGAAGTACGCGAAGGAGCGCATCGTCTTCGACCGGCCCATCGGCCAGAACCAGGCGATCCAGCACCCGCTCGCCGCCTCGTGGGCGCAGCTCGAGGCGGTGAACCTGATGGTCTTCAAGGCCGCGTCGCTCTACGACGCGAAGAAGCCGTGCGGCGCCGAGGCGAACGCCGCCAAGTACCTCGCCGGCGAGGCGTGCTTCCACGCGTGCGAGCAGGCGGTGATGACGCACGGCGGCTACGGCTACGCCGCCGAGTACCACGTCGAGCGCTATCTGCGCGAGGCCTTCGTCGGCCGCATCGCGCCCGTGAGCCGCGAGCTCATCCTTTGCTTCATCGCCGAGCGGGTGCTCGGCCTGCCGAAGTCCTATTGAAGGCTGTTATCGTCGGAGGCGGGATTGGCGGCCTGGCCGCGGCGCTCTTTCTCAGGCGCGCGGGCCTGGAGGCCACCGTGTACGAGCAGGCAGAGGAAGCGCGGGAGGTCGGCGCGGGGATCGTCGTCGCGCCCAACATGGTGCGGCTGATGGCGCGCCTGGGCCTCGCCGACGCCCTCGAGGCGTTCGCGGTCAGGCTGGAAGCGGCGTGGGAATTTCGCCGCTGGCAGGACGGCCGCGTGCTTTCCGTGCAGGCGATGGGCGAGGCGTGCAGGCAGCAGTATTCCGCGCATTGCTATGTCGCCCATCGCGCCGACCTGCTCGCGCTCCTGCAGCGTTCCCTGCCGGTGGACGCTATCCACCTGGGCCAACGCTGCATCTCGCTCCGCCAGGACGCGGATCGCGCGACCGCTGTTTTTGCCGACCGGAACGGCCGGGAGACGAGCGTCGACGCGGACGTCGTCATCGGCGCGGACGGCATCCACTCGATCGTCCGCGAGGCCGTGGTCCCGGATATTCGCGCGCGTTTTTCCGGGCTGAGCGCGTTCCGCTGCCTTGTGCCGGCCGACCGGGCCCCGCGGATCGCCCTGCGGCCCGTGCAAACGCTCTGGCTCGGGCCCGGCCGCCACTTCGTCCATTACCCGATCTCTTCGGGGCGCCTGGTCAACGTCGTGGCCTTCGTTCCCGCGGGCGAGTGGCGCACGGAATCCTGGACCGCGGACGGTCGGGTCGAAGACCTGGTCTCGGAGTTCGAAGGCTGGGCGGGCCCGGTCGTCGATCTCGCGCGTTCGGCCACGGAAACCAGGCGATGGGCGATCTACGATCGCGATCCGCTCGAGCGATGGACCGACGGCCGCGTCGCGCTGCTCGGAGACGCGGCCCACGCCATGCTGCCGTTCTTTGCGCAGGGGGCGGCCCAGGCGATCGAGGATGCGTTCGTGCTGAGCGAATGCCTGCGCGCTGCGCCCGCATCGGAAGCGGCCCATGCTCTGGCGCGCTATGCGCGGATCCGGCAGCCTCGAGCGACACGGGTTCAGCTCATGAGCCGGGGCCGGGAAGTGAGAAACCATTTGCCCGACGGCGCCGCGCAGGAGCAGCGCGATGCCGAGCTCGGCGCCGGAAATCCGCTTCGGGATAGCGCGTGGCTATACGGCCATGACGTCGCGGCCGACCTCGAAAATCGGAACCCGTCCCCGATTACGCGTCCCCGATGACGGGAAAATAATCGGAGCACGTCCCCGATTAAGGGCCTCGGGCGGTCGAGGCGAGGGCGGAGGCGATCATGGCGGATTGGGGCATGGCGCGGAAGAGCTCGAAGCCGCGCTGCGCGACGCGCTCGCGCCAGTCGCTGTCCTGCAGCACTCCCAGGCACGAGGCGACGACGCGCTCGAAGGGCGCGAAGACCACGCCGGAGGCGAAGGGCGCCTCGAGCGCCGGGTCGAGGCCGGTTTCCGACACGACGCACTTGCGGTTCGCGAGCATGTAGGAGACGCGCACGATCTCGAACACCCGCGCGTCGTAGTAGTGCACGTTGAGGATGACCTTCGACCGCGCGACAAGCGCGTCGCGCTCCTCGCCGTAGCAGTCGGAGGCAACGGTCACGTTTACCCCGTTGCGGGCCAGGTCCTCGACGATGGCGGCGCGCCGGTCGCTGCGGATGCCCACGAAGAGGACGTCGATGTCCTCCTCCTGCGGCTCGATGCGGGAGAGCTCCGGCGCATAGCCGATGCCGCACTTGGCGACGTTCTGGATGTCCAGGCGCCGCAGCTCCGCGATGTTGCGGTCGCTGTAGTCCCACACCGGATACTGGCGCAGCAGGTCCACGTAGGAGGTGGTGAGCCACGGCGAGCCCACGTAGATCTGCTCGAGGTTGAAGAGCGTCAGGTCCTTGCCGCGGTACGAGGCCGGGTCGATCCGGTCGAGGAGGTTCGAGCCGAGCACGATGGTCGGCAGGCCGTACGGCGGCGGCGCGGTCGAGATCGAGGCGTCATGGCCGAGCGCGCGGAAGCCGCTCTGCAGCGCGAGCGCGACCTCCTCGAAGCACCGGCTGTGGTGGTAATCCGGTGGGGTGACGATCCAGATGGCGAAGGTCTTGCCGGAGGCCGCTCGGGGCTTTTCCCCGAACAGGCGCTTGAGCCAGGCCATCTTCGCGATTTCCCGGCCGTCGCGGCCGCTAACCCTTGAAGGTGTCGAGCGCGACGCGCTCGCGCGCGAGCGCCGCGGCGACGGCCGGGTGCGGCATGACGCGCTCGGTGATGTACGCGTAGTACTGCGGCAGGGACTTGGGATCGATGCCGGCGAAGCCGCCCCAGCGCAGGAACGTGAAGGCGTACGCGTCGTGGAAGGAAGGCTTGGCGCCGAACCAGAACGGCGAGGCGTTCTTGATCCACTGCTGGATGCGCTCGAGGCGCTCGCGGAACTTGCCCACGTTGAACCGTTTCACGGCGGCCTGCGCGTTCTCGTCGTCGGTGAAGTCCGAGGGACGGAAGATGTGCGTGAAGGTGGGATGGACGGTGTTATTCAGCCACGCGAGCTGCGAGAGCGCCTCGGCGCGCTTCCACGCGTCCTTGGGCAGGAAGTCGAGCTGAGGGTAGCGGCGGTCGAGGTACTCGCAGATCGCGACGATCTGGTTGAGCGGCTTGCCGTCCACGACGAGCACCGGCACCTGGCCGTTCGGGTTGAGGGCAAGGTACTCGGGCGACTTCTGCTCGCCCTTGTGGAGCTTCACCATCTTCGGCTCGAAGTCCTCGCCGGTGGCGGCCTTGACGAGCTCGAGGGCGACGTGGGGGACGAAGGAGCAGGCGCCGGGGGCGAAGTAGAGTGTATTCATGGGGCGGGAATGTTAACGTAGCCGGGTCTTCACGGGAGGAGACCATGCTCAAGCGCTCGTTCCTCGTCATCGCCGCGTTCGCGCTCGCCGCCTGCGCGCAGCTGCAGACCGCCGGCTCCGGCTTCTCGCAGGCGCGCCTCGACGCCCTGACGGCCCGCATGCAGTCCGAGATCGACCGCGGCCAGATTCCGGGCGTGGTCATGGTGGTGATGCGCGATGGGCGCACCGCCTACCGCCAGGCGCTCGGCTTCAAGGACGCGAAGACGCGCGCGCCGATGCGCGACGATTCGATCTTCCGCATCTATTCCATGACGAAGCCGATCGTCACCGTGGCCGCGATGCAGCTCGTCGAGGAAGGTCGCCTGCAGCTCGGCGACCCGGTGTCGAAGTACCTGCCGCAGCTGAAGGGCATGAAGGTCGGCGTGGAGAAGCCCGACGCGTCCGGGAAACCCGCGCTCGAGCTGGTCGACGCGCAGCGCGAGATGACGATCCAGGACCTGCTGCGGCACACCTCGGGCCTGACATACGGCTTCTTCGGGCGCTCGCTCGTCAAGGAGGAGTACCGGAAGGCGAACGTGGACGTCGGCGTGGGGAGGGCCGAGTACCTCGACGTCGTCTCGAAGCTGCCGCTCCACTACCAGCCCGGCACGACGTGGGACTACAGCATCTCGACCGACGTCCTCGCCTACGTGATCGAGCGCGTGGCCGGCAAGCCCATCGAGCAGGTCCTCCAGGAGCGCATCTTCGCGCCGCTCGGGATGAAGGATTCGATGTTCAGCCTCGATGCCGGACGCCTCGCGCGCGTCGCGGAGGCGCTCGACAGCGATCCCGGCGTGAAGGGCGTGGAGAACTGGAGCAACCTCGGCGACGCATCCCGGCGTCCCTCGGGAGGGGGCGGCATGCTTTCCACCGCCGGGGACTACGCGCGCTTCGCCCAGATGCTGGTGAACGGCGGCGAGCTCGACGGCGTGCGCATCCTTTCGCGCAAGACCGTGCAGTACATGGACTCGGACCACCTCGGCACGATCCGCGGCCCGCTCTTCCTCCCGGGTCCCGGCTACACGTTCGGCCTGGGCGGCGCGGTGCGCCTCGCCGACGGCCTGTCGGCCACGCCGGGATCCGCGGGCGAATTCAACTGGGGCGGCTACGGCGGGACCTACTTCTGGGTCGACCCGAAGGAAAAGCTCGTCGGCGTGCTCATGCTCCAGGCGCCCACCCCGCGCGGCTTCTATCGCAACCTTTTCCGCGACATGGTCTACGCCGCGATGCAGTAGCGGCGGGCACCGCCATTGCACGGGTTCCGGACTTCCTTGCAGGAGGTCCCATGAATACCCATGCACTGCATCATTCCACCGCCTTCGGCACGCTGCCGCGCTGGCTGGTGGTCGGCTTCGTCTCCGGCTTCGTCTCGGTCCTGCTCTTCCACCAGGGCGCGGCGGAGCTCCTCCACGCCATCGGCCTTGCGTCCCGTGCCCCCTATTCGATGGAAGCGACCCGGCCGTTCGGCGTGCCGGCGTTCCTGTCGCTCGCGTTCTGGGGCGGCGTGTGGGGCGTGCTCCTCGCCGCAAGCCTCGCGAAGCTCGACGGCCCGCGCCTGATCTGGGCGGCCACGGTCTTTGGCGCGGTGCTGCCCACGCTCGTCGCGTGGTTCGTCGTCGCGCCGCTGAAAGGCGCGCCCATGGCGGCCGGCTTCGCGCCCAAGGCGATGCTCGTGGGCCCGATCGTCAACGCGGCATGGGGACTGGGGACCGGCTTGGGACTGGCGCTCCTTGGGCGCCCGCATGCGGAGAAGCCGCTGCCGCCGCAGGCGCCGTAAGGAACTCCTCTCGTTACTGGATGCGGCCGGTGCGCGTGCGCCAGCCCGCCCCGGTCTGCTGGCCGTGGTGGACTTCGCCGCGCCAGGCGCCGGTCTCGCGCCCGCGCTCCTCGAGCGCCTTCTTCATCTTCTGCACCGCGCTCTCGACGTAGGTCGAGACGATGCCGAGCGAGTCGGCCGCCTTCTCGACGAAGGTCTCCGGCTCGTACTGCATCCCGAGGCGCACGCGCGTGCGATTTTCCGCGATCTTCTCGAAGCGCACCTCGCCCTGGTTCGGCACGCCGGACACGTTGCGCCACGCGATGCGCTCGTCGGGAATCTGGTCGATGATCTCCGTGTCGAACTCCTTCTCCTTGCCGGCGATGCGCACGAGCCAGTGCAGCCGCGTGTCGCCCATCTGCCGCACTTCCTTCACGCTGCCCATCCAGCGCGGGAAGTCCTCGAACTGCGTCCACTGGTTGTAGGCCGCGCGCACGGGGCAATCGAATTCGAACGTCTTGTCGAGGGTCTCCATCGTGGTCTCCGTGGGAAAGCCCGGCCGCCGCAAGCGCCATGCCGCCAGAAGCCGCGCGCGGCATGCGGGTACGCGGATTGCTCGCCGTAGTCGCGTGATCGACGAAGGTCCGCGGTGATCCACGAAGGAAAGGAAGTCGGCTCGATCGAGCTGCCGCGCTGCGTGCAGGTCGAGCCGGTCGGGCGGCGGATGCTGCCGCGGCGCATGACCGCGCTTTCCATGCGCGTCGACGGGCTGCGCGGCGGGCCGCCGGCGCTCCTCAGCTTCGATGCGTTCCTCAGGATCCTCGACGAGCTGCCGGACCTCGAGGAGCTGCGCCTCCAGGGCGAGGGCGAGCCGCTTTCCCACCCGCGTTTCTTCGACATGGTGCGCGCCGCGGCGCGCCGCGGCATCGCCGTATCCACCACGAGCACGCTGCAGGTCTTCAACCGGCGCCTGGCCGAGGAATGCGTTCGCAGCGGGCTGCGCGCGCTGCACGTGCCGCTCGACCGGGCGGGCACGCGCGACTACGACTTCAGCCGGCGAGGCGCGAGGCACGAGCGCATGCTGCGGCACCTTCGCTGGCTCACGGAAGCGAGGCGCGTTCAGGGCAGCCAGACGCCTCACATCACCTTGACTGCGGTGCTCATGCGCCGCAACCTCGAAGGGCTCGCCGAGGCGGTGCGCCTGGCGCACGACCACGGCGCCGACGGCGTGGCGGCGCGCTCCCTGCGCGATTTCGCCGACGGGGTGCCCGCTTCCGCCGGCAACGGCCGCATCGGTAGGTTCGTCGAGTCGGAGACCCTCACGGCGACCGACGCGCCCGCGGTCGAGCGCTGCGTCGCGCAGGCGCGCGCGCTGGCGCAGGAGCTGGGGGTGGGACTGCAGATCCCGCCTGCGCCCGTCGCCGAGCGGACAAGGGTGGCCTGCCCCTGGCCCTGGAACGCGACCTGCATCGACTTCTCCGGCGAGGCGCGCTCGTGCGACCTCGCGGCGCGCGCCTCCGGGCAGGCGTTCGGAAACGTGCTCAAGGACGGCTTCGCGACCGTCTGGAGGAGCGATTCGTACCGGAAGTTCCGCGAGCGGCACCTGGGCGGCGATCTCGAGGGGCTTTGCGCGCATTGCCCGCGGATCCACTCGCCGGCGTCGTGATTTTGAGACGCATGCGCGGCGGGCCTCCGCCGGCTGGCGCAGGCCGCCCCTAAGCTTCGATCACCGGCGCCGCGTAGATTGGGGGCGCTTGCCCGCCGTTCCGTCCGCCGCTGCTGCACGCGCCCTTGTCCTCGCGATCCTTTGCCTCGCGATGGCGGCTTGCGCCGGCTCCCGCCAGGCCGTCCAGCTCGACCCGCACTCGGCCGCCTCCGTTCGCACCATCGCCATCGTCCTGCCGCCGGAGCCGCGCACCTACGCCTTCGTCAACATGGGGAACCCCGCGCTCGCCCTCACGCTCGTCGGCGGCATATTCGTTGCGGCAGACCAGGACGACAAGGAAGCCCGCTTGCACCACGCCATGCTCGTCGAGAAGTTCTCGCTCAAGCGCCGGCTCGGCGGCCGCCTGAAGGCGAGCCTCGAGGCCGCCGGATACCGCACGCGCCTGGTCGACGGAACCTGGGAGGAGCGGGGCGGCCGGCTGGTGCTGCGCCCCGACCTCGTCCCGGACGGCGCCGACGCCATCCTGGTGGTGGTGCCGCTCACCACCGGGTTCGTCTCGCGCGGCGGCGGCGACGATTACGTGCCGACGGTCACGGTGCTGGCGCGCCTGCTTTCGCGCGACGGCACGACGGAGCTCTACCGCGCCTTCCACGCCTATGGCTGGCAGCCGCGCGCGGAAGGCTGGCGCTTCAGCCCGGCGTCCGGCGCATTCAGCGACTTCCAGGCAGTGCTCGCGAGCCCTGCCGCTTCCGCCGCCGCGCTGGCCGAAGGCGCCGATGCGGTGGCCGGCAGCATCGCGAAGGACTTGCGGCGATGATCAATACGCGCATCCGCAGCGGCGCGCTTCTCCTTGGCATCGGCCTGGGCGCGCTCCTGGACGGCGTCGTGCTGCAAGAGCTGCTGCAGTGGCACAGCATGCTCTCCGCGGCGGTGCCGCAGGACTCCATGGACGCGATGCGCATCAGCATGGCCGCCGACGGCATGTTCCACGCGGTCGCGTGGCTGGTGACGCTCGCGGGCGTGTGGACGCTGTGGTCGGCGTACGGGCGGCCGGGCGCATTGCCCGCCACGCGCGTCTTCGTCGGCTACCTGGTCCTCGGCTGGGGCTGGTTCAACCTCATCGAGGGCATGGTCGATCACCATTTCCTCCAGCTGCACCACGTGCGCGACCTGCCGGAGCACGTGCCGGCGCTCGACTGGATCTTTCTCCTTGTCTTCGGCGTGGGTTTCATTGCCGCCGGCCTGGCGCTGACGCGGGTGAAGGCCGAGCGCGCGATCCGCGAGCGCCGCGCGGGATACGAACGGCGCGGAACGGGCGCGACCGCGAGCCGTTGAGAGCGCGCTAGTGTTTCCTGAAGCACTAACTTCCGCGGCGTTGTTCTGCATACTCGCCCTCGCGCCTTGAGGTAAGGCAAATACTTACAACAAGAATGCAAGCCACTCCATCCGCGAACGAAACCGGTAACCGCATCCTCGATGCCCTTCCGCCCTCGGTGCAGAAGGGCGTGCGCAAATCGCTCGTCGCGCTGCAGGCGGGCGCGCCGCTCGTCTCGCAGGGCGAGCGGATCACCCATCTTTTCTTCCCGACGACCGCGGTGTGCTCGCTTCTCGTCGAGCTGTCGTCCGGCGACAAGGCGGAGACGGCGGCCGTCGGCCACGATGGCTTCGTCGGCGTGCCGTTCGTCCTCGGCCATCCCGTCAGCCCGGTGAGCGGCACGGTGCAGGTCGAAGGCGAGGGCTACCGGCTGAGCGGCCGCAGCGTGATCGACCTCTGCAAGCAGCACGAGAACTTCCGCAAGGCGCTCTTCCACTACACCGCGTTCCACCTGCACCTGGCGAGCCGGTCCGTCGCCTGCAACTCGTTCCATTCCATCGCGCAGCGGCTCGCGCGCTGGCTGCTCTTCGCGCACGACCGCGCCGGGCGGCCCGACTTTCCGCTCACGCACGAGGCGCTCTCCGTGATGCTGGCCGCGACGCGGCCGCGCGTGAGCCAGGTCGCCGCCCGCCTGAAGGCGCAGGGCATCATCGACTCGCGCCGCGGCAAGATCCGCATCCTCGACCGCGCCCGCCTGGAGCAGACCTCTTGCGAGTGCTACGCCGCGACGCGGCGTAACTAGCGCTTCATCGCCTGCACGACGTACTGGGTGCCGAGGCAGGCGCCCAGCGGATGGTCCGCGAGCCCCCCGAGCCGCTGGTTGACGGCCAGCGATGCCGCGGGGGCGAGCTCCTGGAGCGGAAAGAAGATGAAATTGCAGAAGCGCGCCTCGAGCTTGACGAGGCCGGCGCGCGCGAGGTCGCGGTCGAGGAGCCAGGGCACGCAGCGGCGCACTGAAAAGCCGTCGGAGGCCGGCGCGCGTCCCACCGCCCTTCGCAGCGTGGCGAGCGACTTGACCCAGGCGCCGCGCGCCAGGTGGTAGGCGGAAATGCCGCTCGGCACGGTGAGCACCAGCACGCCGCCCGGCCGAAGCACGCGCCTGAGCCCCGCGAGGGCGCGCACGCGGTCCGCGACGTACTCGAGCACCCCCATCGCGATCGCCGCGTCGAAAGCGCCGTCGGCGAAGTCCAGCCCCTCGAGCGTCCCGACCCGCAGCCGCACCCGCTCGCGCGCCGGGTGCGCGGCGAGCCGCTCCTCCCCGAGGCGGATCATCCGCTCCGAGGTGTCCACGCCCCAGACTTCCGAGCCGCGCTCGAGGAGCGGCTCGGCCATGACCGCCGGCCCGCAGCCGACGTCGAGCACGCGCGCGCATCGATCGGGCAGGAGCCCGAGCACGAGGTCCCGCTGCACGGCGAACGAGTGCTGGCGCGCGCGGCTGCGCACGTATTCCGGCGCCTCGGCGTCGAAGAAGGAGCGTACGGCGGCTTGCTGATCGGCCGCGGCGCGGCGCAACGGTGCGGGGACCATGACGCCAGCCTTGCAGATACAATGCCGGCTCCATAGTCCGTTCGGGCTGCGCACGGAATAGCAGCGATCCCATCGTCACGATGAGCGACCCCATCCCCACCGTCGGCCGCGGCTTCGCCTTCCAGGACTTGCGCGTCGGCTTCCGCTTCCGCACGCATCGCCGCACCATCGCCGAGGCCGATGTCGCGGCGTTCGTGAACCTCACGTGGCTCACCGAGGAGCTCTTCACCGTCGAGGACGATTCGCGGCGGGCGATCAAGGGCCGGGCCGTGCCCGGCGCGCTCGTCTACTCGTTCGCGGAGGGGTTGCTCCTGCCGACGATGCAGGACACGGGGCTCGCCTTCCTCAACGCGACGCTCGACATCAAGGGCCCCACGGTCGTGGGCGACACGATCCACGTGGAATGCGAGGTCACCGAGCACCGCCTCGCCTCGAAGGGCGACCGCGGGCTCGTGCGCTTCGCCAACAAGGTGGTCAACCAGCGCGGCGAGAGCGTGCTCGAGTACAACCCGCTGCGGCTCCTCAAGAAGACATGATCGACCACGTCGACCATATCGTCCTCACCACCCGCGACCTCGAGGCCTGCGTGCGCTTCTACACGGACGTGCTCGGCATGAAGCTCGAGCGCTTCCGCACGCCGACCGAGGAGCGCCTCGCGCTCAAGTTCGGCAACCAGAAGATCAATCTCCATGTCTGGGGCAAGGAATTCACGCCCCGCGCCCACGTCGCCGTGCCGGGTTCCCTCGACCTCTGCTTCATCGCCGCCGTGCCGCTGGACGAGGTGATGAAGACCCTGAGGAATAGAAGTATTCCCATCCTGGAAGGGCCGGTGGCGAAGACCGGCGCGGTGTCGAAGCTGCGCTCGGTCTACGTCAGGGATCCGGACCTCAACCTTGTAGAAATTTCCGAGCCGGCGAGCTAGCAGCACTACACTGGGCACATCTTGGCTGGCGGGCGTCCGTTGGCTATCATTTTTGCCGGAGAAATCCCGTGGCAAAACTCATGCGCAAGACGGCGAAGACCGTTTCCCCGGAGACCGGCAGCCTGCCCAAGGCGCCGACCGGCATCGACGGCCTGGACGAGATCACGCTCGGCGGCCTGCCGCGCGGCCGGCCGACCCTCGTCTGCGGCAGCGCTGGCTGCGGCAAGACGCTCTTCGCGATGGAATTCCTCCTGCGCGGCGCCCTGGACCACGGTGAGAACGGCGTCTTCATGGCCTTCGAGGAGACCGAGAAGGACCTCGCCGAGAACGTGCGCTCGCTCGGCTTCGACCTCGACCGGCTGGTCGCGCAGAACAAGGTCGCGGTCGACTACGTGCACGTCGACCCGGCGGAGATCGCCGAGACGGGGGAATACGACCTCGAGGGCATCTTCATTCGGCTCGCCGCGGCGATCGATGCGGTCGGGGCGAAGCGCGTCGTACTGGACACGATCGAGACCCTTTTCGGCGGCTTCACCAACCAGGCTCTCCTGCGCGCGGAGCTACGCCGGCTGTTCCGCTGGCTGAAGGACAAGGGCGTCACCGCGGTGATCACGGGCGAGCGGGGCGACGGGACGTTCACGCGCCAGGGGCTCGAGGAGTACGTCTCCGATTGCGTGATCCTGCTCGACCACCGCGTGCACGACCAGGTCTCGACGCGGCGCCTGCGCATCGTCAAGTACCGGGGCACGACGCATGGCACGAACGAATACCCGTTCCTGATCGACGAGGACGGCATCACGGTCCTGCCGGTCACCTCCCTCGCCCTGAACCACGCGGTGAGCAACGAGCGCATCTCCAGCGGCATCGCGCGGCTCGACACCATGCTGGGCGGCAAGGGCTACTATCGCGGCTCCTCCGTCCTCGTCTCCGGCACGGCCGGCAGCGGCAAGACGAGCCTTTCGGCGCACTTCGCCAACGCCACCTGCGCGCGCGGCGAGCGCTGCCTGTACTTCGCCTTCGAGGAGTCGACGCCCCAGCTCGTGCGCAACATGCGCTCGATCGGCCTCGACCTGCAGCGCTGGATCGACAAGGGGCTGCTGCGCCACGAAGCCTCGCGTCCCACGCTGCACGGGCTCGAGATGCACCTCGCGCACATGCACAAGCAGATCGCGGCCTTCGACCCGAAGGTCGTGATCGTGGACCCGGTCAGCAACTTCACGCAGAGCGGCTCGCGCGCGGACGCGGAGGCCATGCTGCTGCGCCTCATCGACTTCCTCAAGGGCCGCGGCATCACCGCGATGCTCGTCAGCCTCACCGGCGGCGGCGGCGTGGCGGAGGCGACCGAGGTGGGCATCTCCTCCCTCATCGATACCTGGCTCCTCGTGCGCGACATCGAGCTCGGCGGCGAGCGCAACCGCGGCCTGTACGTGCTCAAGTCGCGCGGCATGCCGCACTCCAACCAGATCCGCGAGTTCCTGATGACCCCGCGCGGCATCGAGCTGCAGGACGTCTACGTCGGGCCGGAAGGCGTGCTCACGGGCTCCATGCGCGCGGCGCAGGAAGCGCGCGAAAAGGCCGCCGCGCTCGTGCGCGGCGAGGAGATGCAGCGCAAGCAGCGCGAGCTCGACGCGCGCCGCGCGGCGCTGGAGGCGCAGATCGCCGCGTTGCGAGCGGAATTCTCCGCAGTCGAGAAGGAAGCCGAGATCGTCCAGGGGCAGTCGCAGCGCCGCGAAGCGATCCTGAAGGAAGAGCGCGCAAGGGCGGCCACCCGCCGCGGCGCGGATACCCAATCCACCCAGAAGAGGAACGCCAAGTGAGCACCAAGAAGGCCAACGGCGCCGCCCAGGAGAAATGGGAGCTGCGTCTGTATACCGCCGGGCAGAGCCCGAAATCCCTCGCGGCCATGCGCAACCTGAAGAAGGTCTGCGAGGAACACCTTCCCGGGCGCTACGAGATCGAGGTCGTGGACCTCCTCAAGAACCCGCGCCTCGCCAAGGACCACCAGATCGTCGCCATCCCGACGCTCGTGCGCAAGCTGCCGGATCCCATCCGCAAGATCGTCGG
>JBLNDP010000043.1:0-3530 GCA_050261755.1 Clostridia bacterium | reverse complement strand
GCCCTGCAGAAGCCCAAGCGCTTCTTCGGCGCCGCGCGCAACGTCGAGGAGGGCGGCTCGCTCACCATCATCGCCACGGCGCTCATCGACACGGGCAGCCGCATGGACGACGTGATCTACGAGGAATTCAAGGGCACCGGCAACATGGAGGTGCACCTCGACCGGCGGATGCACGAGAAGCGCATCTACCCCGCCATCAACGTGAACCGCTCCGGCACGCGGCGCGAGGAATTGCTCATCGACGCGCCCCTGCTGCAGAAGGTCTGGGTGCTGCGCAAGCTCCTCTTCCCCATGGACGAGCTCGAGGCGGCCGAATTCCTCATCGACAAGCTGCGCGCCACCAAGTCCAACGCCGAGTTCTTCGACTCGATGCGCCGGGGATAGAAAATCGGGGACGTCTACCGATTTCCCCGACCGTCCTCATGTAGCTGATGCATAAGAGGAAATCGGTGCACGTCCCCGATTTTCTGTATAATTCGCCCCCTTCGAAAGGGCAGAACATCATGAAGCAAGGCATCCATCCCGAATACAAGACGGTCATCTTCCTCGACACGAGCACGAACCACGGCTTCCTCACGCGCTCGGCGATCGAGACGAAGGGCCGCGAGACCATGAAGTGGGAAGACGGCAAGGAATACCCGGTCGTGAAGGTCGAGGTCACCTCCGAGTCGCACTCCTTCTACACCGGCAAGCAGAAGGTCATGGACACCGCGGGCCGGATCGAGAAGTTCAAGCGTCGCTACACGACGAAGTCCGCCGCGAAGTCCGAAGCGAAGCCCGCTAAGTAACTCCCGGGGGCAGCGAAGTTGTTGCCCCGGCTCTCCCTTCCGCCGTCCCGGGCCGCGCTCGCGGCCTTCGCCCTCGCCTTCGTCCTCCCCGGCCTCGCCGGGCACGACCCCTGGAAGTCGCACGATGCCCTCGGCATCGGCATCCTGTGGGACATGGCGGCGACCGGCGACCCGATCGTGCCGCGCATCGCCGGCTTCCCCTGGCTCGCGGACCCGCCGTTCTTCCACTGGTTCGCCACGGTGCTGGGCCGCGTCGGCTCGGTCGCGGTGCAATTCCACTCCGCCGCGCGGCTCGCGAGCGGCGCGTTCATGCTCGCCGCGTTCTGGCTCATCCACGTCGCGGCGCGCGACCTGAGCCTGGGCGAAGAACGCTCCGCGACGACCGGGGCCGGCGCGCTCCTCCTCCTCCTCGGCTCGATCGGCCTCATGGTGCACGCGCACGAGGCGCTGCCCGAGCTGCCCGCGCTCGCCGCGCTCTGCGGCGCGCTTGCCGTGCTGCCCCATGCGCCCCGCCGTCCGCTCGCGGCCGGCGTCCTCTTCGGCGTCGCGCTGGGCTTCGCCTCCCTGTCGTCGCTCTGGATCGCGCCCCTCGCGCTCTTCGTCGCCGTGGCGGCCGCGCACGCCGCCTGCCCGGAGTGGCGCTCGCGCAAGGCCGCCGCGTTCCTCCCCGCCGCGCTCCTCGCCTTCGTGCTCGTCGGCGGCAGCTGGCCGGCCGCGCTCTACGTGCGCTCGCCCGAGCTCTTCCGCCAGTGGTGGAGCATCAACATGCTGCCCTACGACACGCCGGGCATGAACTTCCGCTACTTCTTCGTCACGCTGTCCTGGTTCGCCTGGCCTGCGTGGCCGCTCGCCCTGTGGGCCGCGTGGGCGCTGCGGCGCCGCTGGCTCGACCCGCGCGTGTTCGTTCCGGCGCTCGCCTTCGTGCTCGCCCTCGCCGGCATCGTGTACTGGGGCCCGGCGCAGGACGTGAACCTCATCCCGCTGCTCGCGCCGCTGTGCCTGCTCGCCTCGCAGGGAATCCCGACGCTTCGCCGCGGCGCCGCCGCGGCGCTCGACTGGTTCGCCGTGCTCACGTTCGCGTTCTTCGCCGGCCTCGTGTGGCTCGGCTACGTGGCCATGATGACCGGCCTGCCGCCGCGCGTCGCGGCCAACTTCGTGCGCGCGGCGCCGGGCTTCACGCTGCATTTCGACGTCGTGTCGCTCGCCGTGGCGATCGCCCTCGCGCTGGGCTGGTTCTACGTGGTGCTCTTCAGCCCGCCGACGCCGCTGCGCAGCGTGGCGCGCTGGGCCGCAGGCATGACGCTCCTCTGGGGCAGCTTCGCCATGCTGTGGATGCCCTGGGCGGACTACCAGAAGAGCTACCGCTCGGTCGCGCTCGCGCTGGAGGCCAAGATCCCGCCCAAGGCCGGCTGCATCGCCGCGCGCGGGCTGGGCGTGCCGCAGGCCGCCGCCCTCGACTACCATGCCGGCATCCGCACGGTGGCGTGGGACCCGCACAACCCGCGGGCCTGCCGCCTGCTACTCGTCCAGGGCAACGCCGCGCACGAGGACGCGCCGGGCGAGGGCTGGGTCCGCCTCGCCGAGCTCGGCCGGCCCGGCGACCGCGCCGAGCGCCTGCGCCTCTACCGACTGAAATGACCGCCCTCACCACCCTCCGCCCCACCCAGTGCAAGGCCTGGAGCGACCTCGCGCACCACGCGGAGAGCTGGAAGCAGGTGCACCTGCGCGAGCTCCTCGCCGACACGTCCCGCGGCGACCAGCTCGTCGCCACCGCGCCGGGGCTGCGCTACGACTACTCGCGCCAGCGCCTCGGCAGCCTCACCGTTCGCCTGCTCGCGCGGCTTGCGGCCGAGCGCGGCTTCGATGCCTGGCGCGCCGCCCTCTTCGCCGGCGATCCAGTCAACAACACCGAGAACCGCGCCGCCTGGCATACCGCGCTGCGAAGCGGTTCTCACCCTGAGGTTCTTTCCGTATTGGAAAAAATGAAGGCCATCGTCGCGAAGATTCGCGGCGAAAAGAAGTTCAAGCGGGTCGTGAACCTCGGGACAGGCGGTTCGGACCTCGGCCCGCGGCTGCTCGCCGATGCGCTGGCCGACGGGACGCTCGACGTGCGCTTCGCCGCCAACATCGACCCGAAGGACCTCGAGCGGGCCATCGACGGCGCTGATCCGGCGAGCACGCTTTTCATCGTCGTCTCCAAGACCTTCACCACCCAGGAGACGATGGCCAATGTCGCCGCCGCGCGGGCATGGGGTGCGAAGCATTTCATCGCGGTCTCGTCCAATGTCGAAGAAGCGAGGAAGCTCGGCGCCACCGAAGTGCTGCCCATGTGGGACTGGGTCGGCGGGCGATTCTCGGTGTGGTCCGCCGTCGGACTCGCCGCCGCCTGCGCCATGGGCTGGGAGCGGTTCGAGGAGTTCCTCGCCGGCGGTCGCGAGGTCGATCTTCATTTCCAGGAGGAAGCGGTCGAGGACAACGTCCCCGCGCTGATGGCGCTGATCGGCGTCTGGAACACGAATTTCCTCGGCGCCGCGACGCACGTCGTGCTGCCCTACTCGAACGCGCTGCGCCTGCTGCCGATGTACCTGCAGCAGCTCGAGATGGAGTCGAACGGCAAGGGCGTGGACCGCGAAGGCCGCGCGGTCGACTACGCCACCTGTCCCGTCGTGTGGGGCCTGGAGGGCACGGTCAGCCAGCACTCGTTCCACCAGCTCCTGCACCAGGGAACCCAGATCGTTCCCG
>JBLNDP010000042.1:0-7353 GCA_050261755.1 Clostridia bacterium | reverse complement strand
ACATGAAGCCGGCGATCGCATCCACCGCGTTGTGGCGGCCGACATCCTCCACGAACATGAGGATCTCGCCCTCGGTATTCGCCAGCGCGCAGCCGTGCACCGCGCCCGCCTGCTTGTAGATCGTCTCGTGCTTGCGCACCTTCTCGATGAGGACGAACAGCTTCTCGTCCGAAAGCCGCGCATGCTTGTCGAGCTTGATCTTGTCCACCTCTGCCATCAGGTCGCCGAAGACCGTGCCCTGGCCGCAACCGGTCGTCACCGTCTTCTTGCTGAGCTTCCTCGATAGGTCCCGCTTCTTCCGCGTCGTGACGGCCGCGGAATCCGTTTCCCAGTCGACCTGCACGGCGGCGATGTCGTCGATCGAGTCGACCAGCCGCTGGTTGCGCAAGTAGCCGATGACCAGCGCCTCCGGCGCGTGGCCAAGCGTCATGAGCGTGACGATCTCGCGCTTGTCCAGGTAGATGGTGAGGGGATGCTCGCCGGCGATCGAGGTCGGGACCATCTCGCCGCCCTCGTTGTAGGCCTCGACCTCGAAGGTGGCCGGGCGCGCGGCGTTGCTGAGCTGTGGCCTAGCCGCCAATGTAGGACATCTCGACTTTTTTGTTCTTCGCCGTCTCCTCGGTCCTGATTTCCGAGTAGCGGTCGTTGCGGCGCTGCCAGACCGCGGCGATCTCGTCGCGCAGCTCCTCGTCCGTGGCGCCGCTGCGCACGAGCGGCTTCAGGTCGTGCCCGCTCTGCGCGAAGAGGCAGGTGAAGAGCGAGCCCTCGGTGGAGAGCCGCATCCGCGTGCACGTGGAGCAGAAGGCCTGCGTCACCGAGGAGATGACGCCGATCTCGCCGGCGCCGTCGCGGTAGCGCCAACGCTCCGCTACTTCGCCGGCGTAGTTGGCATGGGCGGCCTCGAGCGGCCAGCGGGAAGAAATTCTCTTCACGATCTCGGAGGACGGCACGACGTCGTCCATGCGCCAGCCGTTGGTGCTGCCGACGTCCATGTACTCGATGAAGCGCACGATATGGCCCGAGCCGCGCCAGCGCTCCGCCATCGCCAGGACCTGGTGGTCGTTCGTTCCCCGCTTGACCACCATGTTGATCTTGACCGGACCGAGGCCGGCCTGGGCGGCGGCATCGATTCCGGCGACGACCTTCGCCACGGGGAAGTCCGCGTCGTTCATGGCGCGGAAGGTCGCATCGTCGAGCGAATCCAGGCTCACCGTCACCCGATCCAGCCCGGCCTTCGCGAGCGCCTCGGCGTGCTTCGCGAGCAGCGAGCCGTTCGTTGTAAGAGTTACCTCCGCGTCGAGCTCGGCCAGCATCGCCACCAGCGCCGGAACGTCGCGGCGCACGAGCGGCTCGCCGCCGGTCAGGCGGAGCTTGCGCACGCCGAGGCCCACGAACACGCGGGCGAGGCGCGCGATCTCCTCGAAGGAGAGGATCGCCTCGTGCGGCAGGAAGCGATAGCTCGAGTCGAAGACCTCCCGCGGCATGCAGTAGGTGCAGCGGAAGTTGCAGCGGTCCGTGACGGAAATGCGCAGGTCATGCATCTCCCGGCCGAGCGCATCGCGCAGCGCGCCGCCGCCGAAGCGCGGCGCCGGAGCGCGCTTGTCGCCCGGTGCCACGCCGATCGGGATGACCTTGCTTGCCATGATGTTTTCTCTTGAAAAATCATAGCGCAAAGCCGATCCGCGCGGACCCGCGCGGGCTAGTTTCTTGGCGTCGTGTCCGCAGAGCGCGGGCCTTTCGCGTCTCCGCTTTGCTGGAAATCCCTGTGTTGATCGCGGTCCTTGGGGTCGACCTGCCCTTGCTGCGGATTGGCGCCTTCGCGCTTCTGATCCAGGCTGGGCTGGCTCGAGGTAGACGGCGTGACGCTGCTCTGCACGCCGCTATTCGTGGGAGCGCCGCTGATCTGCGAAGTGCCGGCGTTCGGCGAAGGTTGCGCGGCGGAGCCGGCTTTCGGCGCGTTCCGATCGCATGCGGCGACGAGGGCGGCCGCGACGGCAATGGCAAGAAGAATCTTCGTCTGCATTTCTCGCACTCCTCGTATGGGAATGCAGCGGAAAGCTGCAAAGTGCGCGCCCGGAAGCGTGGTCCGGACGGGGTATAGTCCGGCCCGTGGAGAAACCCGCTTTTCCCGTCGCAGTCGTGATGCAGCGGCGCAGCGTGCAGAACCGCTGGACCGATTGCATCTGGGAGCCCGTGCGCATCGTCGCCGAAGCCGGAGGCGAGGTGCGACAGCTCGTCGACGACGGCTCGGTTTCGCAGTGGCTGCATCCGGGCTTCACGCTCGTCCTGCACAAGGATGAAGCCGAGGGCTACTTCCTGAACTGCTCCGGCACCGAACCGAAGGTGTTCATCCTCTGGCGCATGGATGGCGAGCGCGGCATTCCGGCCGAAGTGACGGTGAGCTCCGAGGAAGCCGGCCGCTGGATGGACGGCGGCCATTCCGTCGATGGCGTTCCCATGACGCCGGAAATCTTCGCGTGGGTCGGCGAATGGGTGGAAAAGAACTACCGGCCGGAGCCGCAGAAGCGCTTCAAGCCGCGCTCCTTCCGCCACCCGAAGGACCGGTGATCTTGAGCGCCGACAAGGAGACCTTCCTCGGCCGCTGGTCGCGCCTGAAGCGCGAGGAGGAAAGGAAGCCGCCGGAGCCCGCGGCCGAGGCGAAGGACGCAAAGGAAGCCGCGGCGCCGGCGTTGCCTCCGGTCGACAAGCTCACGCCGCAGTCGGATTTCGCCCCCTTCATGCACCCCCGGGTCCAGGATTCGCTGCGCCGCGTGGCGCTGAAGAAGCTCTTCGGCGACCCGCACTTCAACGTGCCCGACGCGTTCGAGCCTTTTTCCGGCGACTGGACGGGCGCCGAGCCGATCGGCGCCGAGGCGCTCAAGAAGCTGAACCAGGCGCGCTCCGCGCTTTTCTCCAAGGAGGAGCGCGAGGCGTTCGACCGTGAGGAGCTCGAGCGCGACCACGAGGAGGCGTTGGCGCTCGACGCGGAGTGGAGTAAGGAGCGCGCAGAGCAAGCGGAAGAGAGAACAGCGGATGAGCCTGGAAGCAAAAACGCTTAAGGTCTGCAGCTGCAACAAGACCGTCGCGGTCGACGCGAAGGGCCTTGCGGCTGCGCTCAAGCTCGGCGCGCCGCTCACCGTGCACCAGGAGCTATGCCGCAAGGACGCCGGCGCCTTCCAGGCCGCCCTCGGCGAAGGCGACGTGATCGTCGCCTGCACCCAGGAGGCGGCGCTCTTCGGCGAGCTCGCGGATGCGGCAGGCGGCAAGGCGAGCGTGAAGTTCGTGAACATTCGCGAGGCGGCCGGCTGGTCCGCCGAGGCGCGCCAGGCGACGCCAAAGCTCGCGGCGCTCCTCGCCATGGCGGCTTTGCCCGAGCCGGAGCCGGCCCCGGCAGTCGAATACAAGTCGGGCGGCCAGCTGCTCGTCATCGGCCCGGGCGCCGCCGCGCTCGATTGGGCGGAGCGGCTGCAGGATCGCCTCGAGGTCTCGGTGCTGGTGACGGACAAAAGCGGCGAGCTGCCGCTCGAGCGGCGCTATCCGGTGTGGTCGGGGCGGCCGGTATCGGTCGCGGGCTGGCTCGGCGCCTTCGAGGTCGAGTGGCGGCAGGAAAACCCGATCGATCTCGAGCTCTGCACCCGCTGCAATGCTTGCGTGCGCGCCTGCCCCGAAAGCGCGATCGACTTCAGCTACCAGGTCGACCTGGACAAGTGCAAGGCGCACCGGGCCTGCGTGAGCGCCTGCGGCGCGATCGGCGCCATCGATTTCTCGAGGGGCGGCTCGAGAAAGGAATCGTTCGACCTGGTGCTCGATCTCTCGCGCGCCCCCTTGATCTCCGGGCGCGAGCCGCCGCAGGGCTACTGCGCGCCGGGCGACGACCCGCTCGAGCAGGCGCTCGCGGCGTACGCGCTCGCCGCGCTCGTCGGAGAGTTCGAGAAGCCCCGCTTCTTCCAGTACAACCCCCGCATCTGCGCCCATAGCCGCTCGGGCCGCCAGGGGTGCAACGCCTGCCTCGACGTCTGCTCCACCGGGGCAATTCGTCCGGACGGCGACCACGTCAAGGTCGAGCCGCACCTGTGCGCCGGCTGCGGCGGCTGCGCCACGGTGTGCCCTTCGGGCGCGATGACCTACGGCTATCCGAAAGCCCCCGACCTCGGCGCCCGCCTGAAGACGGCGCTCGCCGCCTATCGGGAGGCGGGCGGCGAGAACGCCTGCGTCCTCTTCCACGACGCGCGCGAAGGCCGGGCGGCGATGCTGGAGCTCGGCCGCAAGGGGAAGGGCCTGCCGGCCCGCGTGATCCCGATCGAGGTATTCCACGTCGCCTCGATCGGCATCGACGCGATGCTCGGCGCGCTTGCCTACGGCGCAAGCCAGGTGGCGCTCCTCTCCACCGAGAAGGTCGCGCCGTCCTACGCCGAGGCGACGAAGCGGCAGATGGGCTACGCGCAGGCGATCGCGAACGCCCTGGGGTATCCGGGCACGCACTTTTCCTGGCTGGAGGACCTGCAGGCGGTCTGGACGACGCAGCCCGCGGCGACCGTAGCCAAGGCGGCGACGTTCAACTTCGCGCCTGAGAAGCGAACCACGTTGGACTTCGCGCTCGATCATCTCTTCAAGAATTCGCCGGAAAAGACGGAAACCATCCCCCTTGCCGCCGGGGCGCCGTTCGGTGCCATCACGGTGAACAAGAGCACCTGCACGCTTTGCAAGGCGTGCGTCGGCGCATGCCCCGAATCGGCGCTCATCGACGCCACGGAGTCGCCGGCGCTGCGCTTCATCGAGCGCAACTGCGTGCAGTGCGGGCTGTGCGCCGACACCTGTCCGGAGGACGCGATCGCGCTGGTGCCGAGGCTCTCGCTCGCCAAGGAGGCCAAGGAGCCGGTCACGCTCAACGAGGCGGAGCCGTTCAACTGCGTGCGCTGCGGCAAGCCCTTCGGCACGCGCCAGATGGTGGAAAACATGCTCGGCAGGCTGGGCTCGCATTCGATGTTCGCCGGCGGGCTGCGCCGCCTGCAGATGTGCGGCGACTGCCGCGTCGTCGACATGATGGAAAACAAGGGCGAAGCGACGATCTTCGACTTCAAGAAATGAGCGAGGGCATTCCCGCCGCGACGCCGATGCAGTTCGTGCCCACGCTGCCCCCGGAAGAGGTGGCGCGGGCGAATTTCTACGGGCTGCTCGCACGCCTTTTCTACGCGCCGCCCGACGCCGCGCTGCTCGAGGCGCTCGCCGGCGCGGGCGATCTCGATGCGGAGGAGGGCGAGATTGCCTCGGCGTGGGAATCGCTCACGGCCGCCGCGGCGGGTGCGGATCCGGAGGCGATCCGCGATGAATACGACACCGTCTTCGTCGGCACCGGAAAGGCGCCCGTAACACTCTATGTCTGCGCTTATTCCATCAAGTACGCGAGCGAAGTTCCGCTCGTGGCGTTGAAGGCGGATCTGGCCGCGCTCGGCCTCGCCCGCCGCGCCGACCGGGGAGAACCCGAGGATCACGTCGCCGCCCTCTGCGACGTGATGCGCTATCTCATCACCGAGGGAAATGCGGAACTCGTCACGCAGAAACGATTCTTCGAGCGGTGGATATGGCCCAACGTCGAGCCGTTGTGCGTCGCAATAGAGAAGACCGAAGGCGCGCGCTTTTACCGATCGGTCGCGGCGTTTCTCTATGCGCTCTGCACCGTCGAACATAAGTCGTTTGAAATGCTCTAACATCCGCATCTGAACTGCCATTCAATAAGGGCAGATTGACGAACCGCCCGGCACAGGGCCGGGCGATGGATTGGAGGAGAAGCCGTATGAGCGAGCGCGCGAAGCGTCTGTCCCGTCGCAATTTCCTTTTGACCGTCGGTGCCGGTGGCGTCGCCTCCGCGGCCGCGGTGGTCGCGACGAAGAATTCCACCCCATCCCAGCCGGACTCCCAGGACAAGCGCGCGACGCGGGGCTACCAGGCCTCCGAGCACGTCAACAACTACTACCGCACCACGAAGGTTTGAGGAGCCCCTCATGCTTCTGACCCGCAAAGCAAGCAGCGAAGCGGTTGCCCAGTCTCGCCTGTCCCGCGGCCTTTCCGGGGTGCTCGCCAAGACGATGGACCGGCGCACGTTCCTCAAGCGCTCCGGCGTCACCGCGGGCGCCGCCGCCGTCGCTTCGCAGCTGCCCTACAGCATGATCGGCAAGGCCGAGGCGGCCGACGCGACCGGCAAGGTCGAGGTCAAGCGCACGGTCTGCACCCACTGCTCCGTGGGCTGCGCCATCGACGCGGTGGTGCAGGACGGCGTCTGGGTCCGGCAGGAGCCGGTGTTCGACTCGCCGCTCAACCTCGGCTCGCACTGCGCGAAGGGCGCCTCGATCCGCGAGCACGGCATCACGCACGACTCGCACCGCCTGAAATACCCGATGAAGCTCGAGGGCGGCAAGTGGAAGCGCGTCTCCTGGGACCAGGCCTACGACGAGATCTCCAAGAAGATGCTCGAGATCCGCAAGGCGAGCGGCCCGGACTCGCTGTTCATCGTCGGCTCGTCCAAGCACAACAACGAGCAGTCGCAGCTCCTTTGCAAGTGGGTCCGCCTCTGGGGCACGAACAACACCGACCACCAGGCGCGCATCTGCCACTCCACCACCGTCGCCGGCCTCGGCCAGACCTGGGGCTACGGCGCGATGACCAACTCGTACAACGACGAGCAGAACTCGAAGTCGATGATGTTCCTCGGCTCGAACGCCGCCGAGGCGCATCCGGTCTCCATGCTGCACACCCTGCACGCCAAGGAGAACGGCGCCAAGGTGATCGTCGTCGATCCGCGCTTCACGCGCACCGCGGCCAAGGCCGACCTGTACGTGCGCCACCGCTCGGGCACGGACGTGGCCTTCCTCTTCGGCGTGCTGTATCACATCTTCAAGAACGGCTGGGAGGACAAGGAGTACATCCGCCAGCGCGTCTACGGCATGGACAAGGTGAGGGAAGAGGTCCTGGCGAAGTGGACGCCGGACAAGTGCGCGGACGTGACGGGCGTGCCGGAGTCCGAGGTGTATGCAGTGGCGAAGATGATGGCCGAGAACCGGCCGGGCTTCATCATCTGGGCCATGGGCCAGACGCAGCACACCAACGCCAACGCGATCGTGCGCGCCACCAACATCGTCCAGCTCGCGCTCGGCAACGTCGGGAAGACCGGCGGCGGCTGCAACGTGTACCGCGGCCATGACAACGTGCAGGGCGCTACCGACATCGGCCCGAACCCCGACACGCTGCCGGGCTACTATCCCGTCGCCGTTCCGGGCTCCTGGGCGCACTGGGCGAAGGTCTGGAACGTCGACCTCGACTGGCTGAAGAAGCAGTACGCCTCCGAGAAGATGATGG
>JBLNDP010000041.1:0-18726 GCA_050261755.1 Clostridia bacterium | reverse complement strand
GAGTTGCCGGGATTGACGGCGACGTCCGTCTGGATGAACGGCACGTAGCTTTCCTCGGGCAGGTCGCGCCCGGTGGCGCTGACGATGCCCGCCGTGATCGTGTTGGCGAAGCCGAACGGCGAGCCGATCGCCGCGACCCACTGGCCGGCCTCCACCTCCGAGGACTTGCCGAGCTTGATCGTGGGAAGGTTCTGCGCGTCGACCTTGATCAGGGCGACGTCGGTGCGCTTGTCGTAGCCGACGACCTTCGCCTTGAACTCGCGCTTGCGGTCGGCGAGGCGCACGAGCACGTCGTCGAATTCCGCGACGACGTGCGCATTGGTCAGGATGTAGCCGTCGGGGCTGATGATGAACCCCGACCCCAGGCCGCCGCTCGGCCGCGCCGACCCGTCGCCGCCGCCCGGCCCCGGCACGCCGGGCATGAAGCGGCGGAAGAACTCGAGCATCGGGTCGTCCTCGTCGCCTTCGCCTTGCGCGGCGGTGCCGCGCGAGGACGCCTTGTTCGTGGTGATGACGTTCACGACGGCCGGCCCGTCCATCTTCATGAGCGGCGAGAAGTCGGGCAGTCCGGTGACCTGCGGCGCGCTTGCGCCCGAGCTGGAAGAGGGCTCGGCCGCCTGCGCGCTCGGCAGGGCGGCGGCCCATGGCAGGGCCGAATCCGGCGTGGGCGCCGCGCTGGTCTTGGGCTTGGTGTTGTTGGGCTCGCAGGCGGAGAGCGCAAGCGCCAGTGCGGCCAGGAAAAGCAGGCGGGCGGTTTTCACCTTACGAAAGACCCGCACGAAGGGGGGGAAGTTCCCGGGGGCGTCTTGCTACGACGACAGCGCGGCCGCCCGTCCGCGCGCCACGTCGACGGCGGCGAGGAGCGCGAGCCCGACGAGGAAGAACACGCCCGTCGCCAGGATGGCGAGCCGGTGGTTGCCGGCAAAGAGCCACGTCACCGCGCCGTACGTCAGCGGGCCGACGATGGACGCCCCCTTGGTCGCGAGGCCCCACAGGCCGAAGAACTCGGCGAGCCGGGCCGGCGGCGCAAGATAGCCCACGAGCGCCCGTCCCGCGGCCTGCGACGAGCCCATGCAGAGCCCGGCCAGGTTCGCGGCAATCCAGAAGGTCGTTTTCGATTCCGAGAAAAAGGCCAGGCCGATCATCACCAGCCAGCCGATGAGCGTGAACGCGATGGCGCGCACGTGGCCGATGCGGTCCTGCACGTAGCCGAACGCGAAGGCGCCGATCGCGGCGGTCACGTTGACCACGAGGATGAGGATGATCGTCTGCTCGGTGGTGAAGCTCATGACCTGCTGCGCGTAGATCGCGGCGAGCGCGATCACGGTCTGGATCCCCGCCTGGTAGAAGACGATGCAGACGAGGAAGGCGCGCAGATCGCGGTAGCGCGCCGCCTGCCTCGCCGTTTCAAGGAGCCTCTTCCACGGCGAAGCGAGCGCCGTGCTGCCGGCCGGAACGGCTCTTTCCTTCAGGAAGAGAAAAGTCGGCGCCGCCGCCACTGCGAAGAAGGCCGCGGTGATCAGCATCGTCACGGGGACCGACTCGGTGGCGGGCTTCCCCGAGGATTGGAGATAGAAAAGGCACAGCCCGAGCGCGACGATGCCGCCGAAGTAGCCGAAGCTCCAGCCCCAGCCGGACACGCGGCCCATCGCCTCGGAGTCCGCCAGCTCCGGCAGGAACGCCGCGATCACGTTTTCCCCCGTGCCGAAGAAGAAGTTCGATAAGGCCACGAGAACGAGGGCAAGCGCAGCGGCGCCGGGGGAGGCGAAATAGAGGAGCGCCGTGCCGACGACGCAGCCGACCGTCGAGAGGAAGAGGAGCTTCTTCTTCGCGGCATGCGCATCGGCCCATGCGCCGACCAGGGGGCCGGTGACGAGGATCGCCGCGTACGAGAGGGAGAGGGCGGCGGTCCAGGCGAAGGTCGACCAGGGCGCATTGGCGGCGACCACGGAGACGAAGTAGGCGCTGAAGACGGCGGTGATCACCACCGTCGTGTAGCCCGAGTTGGCGAAGTCGTACATGCTCCACGCCCAGACTTCGCGCAGCGATACGCGCGGGGCGAGCACTGCGGCGGATGCGCGGGCCATTGCGCCAGTTTGAGGTATAGTCTTTCGCCCATGCAACAAGCAGTTAAGACGAGCGCCGACTCGCGGCTCACGCTGGCCGAAGTGCTCGACTGGATGGTTGAGGACAAGCTGGTCGAGCCGGCCCTGGTCGAGCAGCTGAAGAAGGAGCGGCGCTACTACCGGGGCGCCGCCCATCCGCTGGTCGTCGTGGCCGACCAGAAGTGGAAGTACGCCGCGCCGCCGCACCGCGCCGTGTCGCTCGAGTCGCTCACCGAATGGCTCGCGAAGCGCTGCGGCATGGAGTACGTGCACATCGACCCGCTGAAGATCGATTTCTCGGCGGTCACCGAGGTGATGTCCTCGGCCTATGCGACGCGCTTCCACATCCTGCCGATCGGCGTGACCACCAAGGAGGCGATCATCGCCACCGCCGAGCCGCGCTCGCGCGAGTGGGAAAAGGAGCTCGCGCCGATCATCAAGCGCGATATCAAGCGCGTGATCGCCAACCCGGCGGACATCGAGCGCTACCAGGTCGAGTTCTACAACCTGGCGAAGTCGGTGCGCAGCGCCGCGCGCAACGCCACCGGCGGCGCGGGCCTCTCGAACTTCGAGCAGCTCGTCGACCTCGGCAAGAGCGACCGCCAGTTCGACGCGAACGACGCGCACATCGTGCGCATCGTCGATTGGCTGTGGCAATACGCCTTCGAGCAGAGGGCGAGCGACATCCACGTCGAGCCGCGCCGCGAGCAGGGAATCGTGCGCTTCCGCATCGACGGGGTGCTGCACCAGGTCTACCAGATCCCCTCGGCCGTCCTGATGGCCATGACGAGCCGCATCAAGATCCTCGCGCGCATGGACGTGGTGGAGAAGCGCCGCCCGCAGGACGGCCGCATCAAGACGCGCACGCTCGACGGCGAAGAGGTGGAGCTGCGCCTCTCGACGCTGCCGACCGCCTTCGGCGAGAAGCTCGTCATGCGCATCTTCGACCCCGAGGTCCTGGTGCGCGACTTCAAGGAGCTCGGCTTCTCCGACGAGGACAAGAAGCGCTGTGACGACATGACGACGCGGCCCAACGGCATCGTCCTCGTCACCGGGCCGACCGGCTCCGGCAAGACGACCACGCTCTACTCGACGCTGAAGAGCCTCGCGACGCCGGACGTCAACGTGTGCACCATCGAGGACCCGATCGAGATGGTCGAGGGCTCGTTCAACCAGATGCAGGTGCAGCACCAGCTCGACCTGGGCTTCGCCGAGGGCGTGCGCGCGCTCATGCGGCAGGACCCCGACATCATCATGGTGGGCGAGGTGCGCGACCTCGAGACCGCCGAGATGGCGGTGCAGGCGGCGCTCACCGGCCACCTCGTGCTCTCGACGCTGCACACGAACGACGCGCCGAGCGCCGTGGCGCGCCTGCTCGAGCTCGGCGTGCCGCCCTACCTCCTCAACGCCACGCTGAACGGCATCATGGCGCAGCGGCTCGTGCGCACGCTTTGCGCGCACTGCAAGCAGAAGGTCGACCTGAACCGCGTCGAGGACGAGGCGGCGTGGGATGCCCTCGTCTCCCCCTGGAAGTCGAACCGCCCGGGGAAGATCTACAAGCCGGTGGGCTGCCTCGAGTGCCGCATGACGGGCTACAGCGGCCGCGTCGGCATCTACGAGACGCTCGTCTGCACTTCCGACATCAAGCGCCTCGTGAACGAGAAGGCGGATCTCGCGACGATCCGCGACCAGGCGTTCAAGGAAGGCATGAAGCCGCTTCGCATCAGCGGCGCCATGAAGGTGGCGGCGGGCCTCACCACCATGGAAGAGGTCCTGAAAGTCGCCCCGCCCATAAAGGACGCCAGCTGAGGCCGGCGTCGGACGGAAGCCGGTAGGTGTCGGACTGGCTCCTGGTCGCCTTGCTTTCCGGCGGGGCGGTTTATCTGTTGCATGCCTTTCGCACTTCCCGCCTGCGCAGGGAGCTCCTGGAAAGGCAGGAGAGCGAGAAGCGCTTCCGCGAGCTGACCGAGCTCTCGGCGGACTGGTTCTGGGAAAGCGACGCCGAGCACAAGCTCGTCTGGCTGTCCGGCGGCACTCCCGTCGCCACGTTCTTCGGGCACGCGCCGGCCTACGGCAAGCGCTTCTGGGAGATCCCGCGCATCGAGGTCGAGGGCGACGCGCTGCGCGCGCACCTCGAGCGCCTCGAGCGGCAGCTGCCGTTCTTCGACCTGGAGATCGCCCGCACGGACGAGCGCGGCGCGCGCCAGGTGCACATCGTCTCGGGCCAGTCGCGCGTCGACCGCCACGGCCGCTTCCTCGGCTACCGCGGCGTCGGGCGTGACGTGACGGAGCAGCGCGCCGCCGAGGCGCGCCTGCTCAAGGCGAAAGCGCGCCTGGAGGTGGCGCTCGACGGCGGCAATCTCGCCGAGTGGCATTTCGACGTAACGAAGAGCGAGCTCTATGCGGGCGACGGCTGGGTGCGCTTCCTCGGCCACGCGACCTCGCCGCAGGAGGCGAGCGCGGCGGAGGCGGCCGAGATGGTCCACCCGGACGACCGGCTGGCCTGCCGCACGGCGCTCGTGAACGCGTTGAAGGGGACGGCGTCGGTCTTCGAGGCCGAGTTCCGCATCCGCGCGCAGGGCGACGCGTGGAAGTGGCTCAAGGCGCGCGGCCGCGTGACGCAGCGCGATGCGTCCGGCCGGGCGCTGCACATGTCCGGCACGCTGGCCGACATCGAGGCCCAGAAGCGCGCGCAGGCCGCGCTCGCGCACGGCGAGCAGCGCTTCCAGGACGTGGCGCAGACCGCGCACGAGTACGTCTGGGAAACCGACGCCGAGGGACGGTACGTCTTCCTCTCCGAGCGCGCCGAGGCGGTGCTCGGCTATCCGCGCGCCGAGCTCCTCGGCCGCAAGCCGCAGGACTTCATGCCGCTCGGCGAGCGGCGCGAGGTGGCTGCGCGGCTCGCCGCCCTCTCCGCGCCGGAGCACGGCTTCCGCGACTTCACGTTCCGCTCGATGACGCGCTCGGGCACGGTCGTCTGGCTCTCCGTCACCGGCGTGCCCGTGCGCGACGAATCGGGCCAGCGCATCGGCTACCGCGGCACGGGCGCCGACGTCACGGCGCAGAAGCTCGCCGAGGCGAAGATCGAATACCTCGCCACGCGCGACCCGCTCACCGGCCTGCCGAACAGCATCCTGCTCGCCGACCGCGCGGGCCAGGCCATCCTCGCCGCCGCCCGCGCGCGCGGCCAGCTGGCGGTGCTCTGCTTCGACATCGACCGCTTCAAGCTCGTGAACAGCTCGCTCGACCATGCGCGCGGCGACACCCTCCTGCGCGCGGTGGCGGCGCGCCTCGAGGGCGCCTCGCGAGGCGATACGCTCGCGCGCCTGGGCGGCGACGATTTCGTGCTGCTCGCGGCCATCCGCGCGGAGGACGAGGCGGCGCTTCTCGCGCAGCGCATCCTCGACACGCTCGCGCGCCCGTTCGACGTCGACGGGACCTCCGTCACCGTGAACGCCTCGATCGGCATCGCCGTCTATCCGGCGGACGGGGCGGATTTCGGCGCGCTCCTCAAGAACGCCGATGCGGCGCTCCACCACGCCAAGGACAGTGGCCGCGGGACTTTCCGATTCTTCTCGCCGGCGCTCAACGCACGCGCGGTGGAGCGGCTGCGGGTGCACAACGAGCTGCGCGGCGCGCTCGCGCGCGGCGAGCTCGTGCTGCACTGGCAGCCCGTGTTCAATGGAAGAGGCGAAGTGGCCGGCGCCGAGGCGCTCGTGCGCTGGAACCACCCGCAGCGCGGCTTGCTCATGCCGGACGAGTTCGTGCCGCTCGCCGAGGAATCCGGCCTGATCCGCGCGGTCGGCGAGTGGACCCTCGAGCGGGCGCTCTCGCAGGCCGGCGCCTGGGAGCGCAAGTATCCGGGCCGGGCCTGGTACGCGATCAACGTCTCGGCGCCCGAGCTGGCACAGGGGGATGTTTTTTTCAAGAAAATAAAACACTGCCTCGATGCGAACGGCCTGTCCGGGCGCGCTTTGGAGCTGGAGGTCACCGAGCGCGTGCTCATGTCGGACCTTGACCAGCACCTCGACACCGTGCGGCGAATCGGCGAGCTCGGCGTGCGCTTCGCCGTCGACGACTTCGGCACCGGCTACTCGAGCCTCGCTTACCTGCGGCACCTGCCGATCGACAAGCTGAAGGTCGACCGCGCCTTCCTGCGCTCGATCGACTCCCACCCGGCCGACGAGGCCATCGTGCGCGCCATCGCCGCGATGGCGAAGACGCTCGGCCTCTCGCTCGCCGCCGAGGGCGTCGAGACGCGCGCGCAGCTCGACCGGGTGCTCGAGCTCGGCTGCGACCTCTGGCAGGGGCGCCTCGGCGCCGACGCGCTCGAGCCGGCGGCGTTCGAGCGCCTGCTCGCCGGCGCCGCGGAGCAGCGCGCCTAGCAGGGCCGGCGCGGGCGCCGGGTTACTTGATCGGCGTGTTCTGGTCCTGGACCATGAGCCAGGTGCCGTTGCGGTTGCGGAACACGAGCGTCAGGAAGGAAGTCTGGCGCGTCGGTACCTGCCCGGGCGTATGGTCGCGGTACTCGAGGTGCAGCAGCGCCACGCCGAGCTCCGCCGTCTCGTGGATCTGCACCGGCTTCACGTCCAGGCGCCAGTGCTTCATCGCGAACCATTCCCGGTGCGCGTCGAGGAATTCCTTCGTCGAGCGCAGGAGCTTGCCGTCGGCCATGACGAGGAGCACGCCGTCGGGCGCCACCGTGGCGGCGAGGGCGTCGAGGTCGCGCTCCTCGATCGCGAGGAGGTGCTTGCCGAGGGCGAGGCGGAAGGCGCTCATTTGAGCACCAGGGCCGACAGCAGCCAGGAGACGAGGCTGTAGACGATGGCGCCGAAGAAAGCCGACCAGAAGCTCGGCACCACGAAGCCCTGGACGAACTGCGCCACCATCCAGAAGAGGAGCGCGTTGATCACGAAGATGAAGAGCCCGAGCGTCAGGATGGTCGCCGGCAGTGTGAGGAGGATGAGGATCGGCCGGATGATCGTGTTCACCAGGCCCAGCACCAGGGCGGCGACGAGCGCGGCCGGCAGGTTGGCGACCTGGATGGAGGGCATGAGGTAGGCGACCACCGCGAGCGCCGCGGTGTTGATGAGCCAGACGAGGAGGAGCCGCACCCGTCCAGTGTGGACCGGCTCAGTCCTGCGGCGCTACCCCGACTCCGCGCACGGCGTGCTTCTGGATGAGCCGGGCGACTAGCCCCTCGGCCTTGATTTCACGCACGAACCGGCGCACGAACGCCGCCGCGGCGGTGCGCGCCTTTGGCGTGCCCACCGACTGCTGTACCGCACTGATCTGGCCTTCGAGCACGCGCGAGCCGGCGAGCTCCTCGGCGTCCGCGACGAGGCGGGGCTTCAGTCCGCCCAGCGCCTCGAGCTTCTGGTCCACGAAGGCGCGGAAGGAAGCCTCGATGCCGTCCACCCGCACCACCTGCGCGTTCTTCAGGGTGCGCGTCAGGTAGAGGTCGTAGGCGCTCTTTGCCGAGACCGCCACGCGCACGCCCTTGGCATCCACCTGGTCGATGGAGCGGATGGGCGAGCCGGCCGGCACGAGGAAGGTGATCGGGATCTCGAGGTAAGCCGAGCTGAAGGCGATGACGTCGGCGCGCGCCGGCTCGTTGCCGAGGAAGGCGACGTCCCACGCGCCGCCCTTCACGGCATCGGCGAGCTTGCCGGCGGTGTCGTAGCGCAGGTACTCGATCGGCACGCCGGCGCGGCGCGCCAGCTCGCGCGCGAGGTCGGGGGCGATGCCGTTGGGCGTGCCGTCGGCCGTGTCGCGGCCGACCAGCAGGAAGTTCTGGTAATTGAGCCCGACGCGCATCGTCCCGGAGGGCGCGAGCTCCTTTCTTTCCTGCTCGGAGATCTGCATCAGCAGATTCTAAGCAGGGATCCGGAGACGCCGTCGACGATGGGGCAGGCGGTTTGCGAAATGCCGCCGGGGCGCGCCCCGGGCAGGCCGTAGTCAGGAACGAGGTAATAGGCGCGCTGGTCCGCGAAGTAGACGCACGCCTGCTTCGCCTTGCACAGGTGGCCGAATTTCTCCGCCACCGCCTCGGGCGTCACGGTGAACGCGGCGGGCTGCTTGTAGTAGGAGCTGCGCTTGAACGTGGCGGAGCGGTCCGGGTTCACGGTGGCGCGCCCGGCTTCGGCGAACCGTCCTTCGTAGGTCTGCCCCGCGCACCCGGCGAGGACCGCGAGCAGCGCGACGGCAAGGAGGCGGGCTTTCATGGCGGGGCATTCTCTGCGCAAAGCGCGCGAGCCGTCCATCGGCGCTGGTAGAAGCAATTACACGCCTCGTAAGTCGGTGACGTCGCGGCGAGCCGACGCGCCTCCACGCGCGGAATCAGCGACTTATCGATTCGAAGCCCCACGCTGTCTCGCCCCGGTGACGCTCGCCGCGCGCGGGTTCTACGTAAGTCATTGTTCCCAAACGCTGGTACAGCGCTTGCTGCGTCTGCGCGCACAAGTGCCAACTGCTTCGAATCCCCGCTTGCAGAACCGTCGCGTCGCGTTCGCCGTTTATGTCGGCACGTGCTGCGCAGCCATTCTGCTTGCGCCGACGATCGTCGGCGCGCTCGAGCCTGCGCCGGCCGCCCAGCCGAAGGCGGGTTCGGCGAGCACGGGCGCGAGCGCTTCGCCGAGCACGGGCGCGAGCGCCGCGGCCCGCAGCGAGCCGCAGCCGGCGGCCCAGGGCGTGCGCTCGTTCGACGATTGCGATCGCAACGGCGACGGATGGCTCGACAAGTCCGAGGCAGGCGGGGTGCCCGGCCTGTCCGCCAACTTCGAGCGTGCCGACGTCGACGGCGACGGGCGGCTCAGCCGCCAGGAGTTCGAAAAGGCGCTGCCGCTGCTTCAGTCCCAGAAGAACTAGCCATCGAAAGGAGATCCATCCCATGAGCGCCGCTGCCACTGCAGCAGGCTACCTGTACGCCTCCGGCCGCCTGCGCGGACGGAGCAAGGACGAGGAGCCCGCGAAGCCGGAGCGCCATGAGCGGCGGCCGCTCGGCGCCGGCCGCAAGCCCATCCGCGTCGCGGCGTTGCCGCCGCTCGAGGAGCCGGCCATCGTGCCGCCGCGCAAGCCCGCGAAGCCGGTGCGCGTGGAATACCGCACTCGACGCTGGAAGCCGGATGGCGTTTGAGCGCGGCAGTCCCGCGCCGCGGCCGGTCAGCGCGGCCCGCAGCGGCGGTCTCTTCGTCGGCCGGCTCACGGCGGAGAGCGGCACCGCGACGCTGCTCGAGGCGCTCGATCTCTATCCCGGCTCGCGCATCGACGTGGTCGGCACCGGGCCCGAGGAGCACCGGCTGGCCGCTCATGTCCGGGTGCGCTGCCTCGGCGCGGTGAGCCGCGCCGACCTGCAGGCGCGCATGCGGCGCGCCGCCTACCTCGTGCTGCCGAGCCTCAGCTACGAGCCGCTGCCGCGGCCGCTCATCGAGGCGTTCGCGAACGCATTGCCGGTCATCGCCAGCCGCGTCGGCTCGCACGCCGACCTCGTCGAGCCGGGCCGCAACGGGCTTCTCTTCGAGGCGGGCTCGGGGCGCGACCTCGCGCGCCGGCTCGCCTGGGCCGAGGCGTTCCCGGAAAAGATGCGCCAGATGGGGGAGTGCGCCCAGGCGGACTGGCAGGCCCGCTTCGGCGCACAGTGGAGCTATCAAAGACTCTTCGGCGAACGGCGCAGAGCCGCCCGAATCTGAACATCGGATCCAAGCCATGATCGAGCTGGGCGTCACGCCGACGCTGATCCAGCCGGTGATCCTCTGCGGAGGCTCCGGCACGCGCCTCTGGCCGCTTTCGCGCGAGCACTATCCCAAGCAGCTTCATGCGCTGAACGGGCAGCAGACGCTGCTGCAGGACACGGCGCTGCGCTCATCGGCGCTCGGCTCCGTCGTCGAGCCGCTCGTGGTCTGCAACGAAGGCCACCGCTTCATGGTGTCCGAGCAGCTGAAGCGCATCGGCGCGAAGCCGAAGAGCATCCTGCTCGAGTCGAAGGGGCGCGGCACGGCCCCGGCGCTCACGCTCGCGGCGGTGCACTGCGTCACTGCGGACGACCCGGTGCTGCTGGTCATGCCGTCGGATCATGTCGTCCTCGACAAGGCAGCCTTCGCGAAGGCGGTCGAGCGCGGCGCGGCGCTTGCCCGCGAGGGCTACATCGTCACCTTCGGGGTACCGGCGACGGCGCCCGAGACCGGCTACGGCTACATCCGCGCCGGCACGGCCGTGAACGGCAAGGGCAGCGAAGCGCGCTTCGTCGACGCCTTCGTCGAGAAGCCCGACGCCGCGCTTGCGCGCAGCTACGTCGAATCGGGCGAATACCTTTGGAACGCCGGCATCTTCGCCGTGCGGGCATCCGTGTGGATCGACGCCGTGGGCTCGCTCAGCAAGGACATCCTTGCCGCGTGCGAGCGCGCCCACCGCGGCGGCAAGCGCGACGGCGTCTTCTTCCGCGTCGACCGAGGCGCGTTCGAGAGCTCGCCGGCCGATTCGATCGACTACGCCGTGATGGAACGCCTGGCTCGCGAGTCGAGCTACGAAGCGGTCGTGGTGAGCCTGGAGGCGGGCTGGTCCGACGTCGGCGCCTGGGACGCGCTCTGGCAGATCGACGGCAAGGACGCGGACGGCAACGCCTTCCACGGCGACGTGCAGGCCTCGGACACCCGGAACACCTTGGTCATCTCGCAGCACCGCCTCGTCGCGTGCGTCGGCGTGGAGGATCTCGTCGTCGTGGAGACTCCCGACGCGGTGATGGTCGCGAAGAAGGAGAAGTCACAGGCGATCGGCCCGCTCGTCGCGAAGCTCAAGGCCGCCGGGCGCGAGGAATGCCTGCAGCATCGCAAGGTGCAGCGCCCGTGGGGCAGCTACGATTCGATCGAGAACGGCGAGCGCTTCCAGGTGAAGCGCATCGTCGTCGAGCCCGGCGCTTCCCTTTCGCTGCAGATGCACTACCACCGCGCCGAGCACTGGATCGTCGTTCGCGGGACCGCCCGCGTGACGCGCGGCGAGGAAAGCTTCCTGCTCACCGAAAACCAGTCCACCTTCATCCCCACTGGCACCAAGCACCGGCTCGAGAACCCCGGCAAGGTCCCCCTCGAGATCATCGAGGTCCAGTCCGGCGCCTACCTCGGCGAAGACGACATCGTCCGCTTCGAAGACGTCTACGGCCGCTAGGAAAATCGGGGACGTGCTCCGATTATTTTCGGGCCCTGCGGCTCGAGGCCGCGGAAATGCTTTGCGCCGCCTTGCGCGCTTGCTCGATGAAGAGCCCGGTGACCGGAGCGGCGGTTCGTCCCTTCAACGTGATGATTGCGACCGATCTCGGCGCCACGCCTAGATCGATCGGCAAAGCCTTGAGGCCCCATTGCCTCGCGTTGTAGCGGATGACCGATTCTGGAAGCACCGTGACAAAGCGGCCGGTAGCAAGCAGGTGGTTGCGCATCAGGATCGAGCTGCCGACCACGCGCTCGCGCGGCACCTCCAGTCCCTGTGCCTGGAACGCTTCCGCGATCAGCTGCCGGATGACCTCGTTCGATGCGAAAAGCCAGGGTTCGCCGGCAAGGTCCGCGAGCGACGCCTTGCGGCCTGCCCAGCGGCTGCGCGCGCCGACGACCACCCGATGCGGATCCTCGAACAGGACTTCCCAGTCCAGGTCCTTCGCCTCGAAGGAGGATGGAACCCGGGCGAAGGCCAGGTCCGCTTCGCGTTCCCGGACTTCCCGAAAATCCATGCGTTCCGCGTTGGCCTGGATCACCCGCACGACGACATCCGGGTAGCGCGCCGACAAGCGGGAGATTACGGCGGGCAGCAGGCTCGCAGCGATCGTATCGCCGGCGGCAACGCGGACCTGGCCTGAGGTCGGGCTGGCCAGGAACTCGATTTCCGTGAGCGCTTGCCGCAGCTCGTCGAAAACGACGCTGCCGCGTCGAAGCAGCGCGTTCGCATAGACAGTCGGCGTCACGCCCTGGGAGCCGCGATCGAGCAGCCGCACCCGAAGCGCTTGCTCGAGGTGAGCGATCGACTCGGAAACCGCCGGCTGCGTCATGGCGAGTTGCGTGGCGGCCTTCGCCATGCTGCCCCGCTGCACGACCGCTGAAAGGATATGGAGGTCCCTGAGCTTGAGGCGCCTGCCGATGCGCGCCTGCCAATCCGTCGAGGCCATAGGCTTTTACCTATATCGGTATCGAGAAAAACGCAGTTCACCTTATAGCGGCCGCGGGCTATCGTGGCAAGCATGAAGGAAGCGTGGTCGCAGGAAGTCGTCTCGCTCAGGGATCTGGCGGCGCTTGCCTTTGAAATGCGGCGGCCTGGATACGCACGGGCTCTGCTGCACGAGGACAGTGCAATGCGGGCGAGCATGCTGAAGATCGGGCCGGGCGGCTGCGTGCCGGCTCACCGGCATTCGAATGTGCACGACCATTTCTTCGGAATAAAAGGCGAGCTGGAGATTCGCTGCGACGGGACCCGTTCATTGCTCGCGCCTGGCGGGTATTGCTGCGTCCCGCCGCGCATGACGCACGATGTCCGCAACCTGAGCGAGTGGCATGATGCCTATTGCTTGCTCGTGCATACGGGACCCGGGCGCTTTGATTTTGTTGAGGGAGATCGGCCGTGAGATCCCTGGACCGCTGTGTTCGCGACTCCCTCTGTGCAGTCGTTCTAGGCGTGGTGGCGAGCGCGCCTGCAGCGCGAGCAGCGCAACCGGTATCGGTCGTGGTCCCCTTTGCCGCGGGTGGCCCCGCGGACGTCGGCGCTCGCCTGGTGGCTCCATATCTGACGGAGCTCATCAAGCGGCCCGTCATCGTGGAGAACAAGCCGGGTGCAACCGGGATCATCGGCATTCGCGAGGTGGCGAGGTCGGCGCCCGATGGCTCGACCATCCTTCTCGGCACGAGCAGCTCCATGGGCTCGAGTCCGGCCGTGTCGCCCCACCTACCTTATGACGTGTTCAAGGATTTCGTGCCGGTGGGAACGATCGCGACGAGCGAGGTGGTGCTGGTCGTGCATCCATCGGTGCCGGCGAAGGATCTGCGGGGCTTCATCGCCTATGCCAAGGCGAATCCCGGGAAGATCGCCTACGGGACATCGGGCATCGGCAGCACGTTTCACCTGGGATCCGAGCTGTTTGCCTCGCAGACGGGCACGGTGCTCACCCATGTGCCGTACAAAGGCGCCGGGCCGGCGGCCCAGGACCTTCTCGCGGGTCATATTCAGATGATGATGGAGTCGCTGAGCACCGCCGGTCCGAACATTCGGTCCGGCAAAGTCAAGGCGCTGGGCATCACGAGCTCGCAGAGGAATCGCCAGTTCCCGGACATCCCCACGCTCGCGGAGCAGGGCGTGACCGGATGCGACTACGCGCAGTGGATTGCGTTCTTCGTCCCCGCAGGCACGCCGAGGACGATCGTGGACGAGCTCAATGGCCGGTTGAATGCCGTATTAACGAACGAAGAAGTGGGCGATAAGTTCGCCAAGCTGGGGATGCAAGTGGCGCCCGGTACGCCGGCCGATTTGGCGGCCCGGCTTCATGCCGATGCCCTGCAATGGTCCAGGGTCGCGCGGCTGGCGAACATCAGAGCCGAATAGAGACGGACCTCGGGAAATAATCGGAGCACGTCCCTGATTTTCTGCCTGACACGGAATTCAGGTAGGCGCTATATTTGCGCCCCATGGAGGGGCTTCGGATAGAGGGGAAGCGGGCGATCTACCGCCTGAGCGGGATGCATTTGCCCGATTACGCGGCGGACTGCGTGACGCAGGCTTTGGAGATGTGCCGCGTCCAGGGCGCGCGCGAGCTTGTGGCCGACCTGGGCGACGTGACGCCGTCGGAGCCGGTCGGGCTCGGCTCCCGCGCGTTCTACATCCGCGAATGGCACCGCGCCTCGAACGGCAACGTGCGCCTCGCCGTCGTGGTCAAGCCGGAGCTGATCGATCCGAAGAAATTCGGCGAGACGTTCGCGCAGAGCATCGGGATGCAGGCGCGGGCGTTCGTCACGGTCGCCGAGGCCGTGGAGTGGCTGGACTCCCTTGCGGGCTAGAACGTCAGGCGGAGGTTGAGCATCAGCGCGTCGTAGTCGTAGTCCCTCAGCAGGACGTTCGACGTGCGCTTGCCGTGGTCCCAGCCGAGCTGCACCTGCGCGAAGCGGATGGGCTCCCACGAGCCGCCGATGCGGATGCCGCGGATCGTCTCCTGCCGCTCCGGCGTGCCCGGCACGACGGCGAGCGTCGGGTCGCCGCGGAAGTCCTGCTTCTCGGAGACGAGCAGTGCGTTGAAGACGAGCTTCTCCGTCGGGGCCCAGCGCGGGCCGAACGTCACGCCGGTGACGAGCACGTAGCTCGCGGCGATGTCGATGATCGTCCTCGGCTCCTTGTACAGCGAGAAGTCGAAGCCGGTCTTGTTGAGCGGCACCCATTCCGCCGTGGCGCGCCACGTCGTGCCGCTGAAGTTGCGCTCCGGGAACTGGACGTGCTTGCGCTGCGTGCGGCCGAGGCGGCCGACGGCGTGGAACTGCGGGCTCGCCGTCCACGTCAGCACGCCGGCGACCTCGGTCTCGGTGAAGTCGTTGTCGACGAGCACCGCGCCCGGCCCGACCGCTTCCTGGAGCGGCGCGTTGCCCTGCGTGCGGCGACCTTCGATGCCGATCGCATTGCCGAGCGGCGTGACGTACTCGACGGCGCCGGTGGCCGTGGTGGTGCGCACGTCGGCGGCGTTGGCGGTCGTATCGCTGTGGCGGCCGCGCGCGCCATCGAGGCCGCCGCGCAGGCGCACCGTCGGCCCGAGGAGGTAGGCCGCCGTGAGGAATGCGTGGTCCTCGGTGATCATGTCCTTGACCGCGCGCTGGCGCTGCGCCAGGTCCACCAGTCTATGGCGGCGCTCGAAGCCGGCGGTGCCGCTCACGTCGTTGGTGAACTCCCAGAGCCACTCGCCGCGGAAGCCGTACTCGGTGTGGTTGAGCAGCGAGAAGCGCTTGTAGTCGTACTGGTCCAGGTTCGCCGCGAGGCGGATGCTCTGCCGGCCGTAGATGCGCTGCTCGTGGCGGATGCCCACGCCGGCGCGCGTGATGGTCTCCGACCGGTCGCTGGTGCCCAGGATCGCCTGCGTGTTGGCGGAGTTGCTCAGGCGGAACACGTTGTCGTCGCGGACGATGCCGCCGCGCACGTAGACCTCGGTGGGCCGCGGCGGCTCGACGCCATAGGCCGGAAAGCGCCCGCCGGTCGCGGACGGAATCGTATCGACGGCGTCAAAATGCTGCGCCAGTGCGGCGCCGGGCGCCGCGAGGGCGACGAGGACGGCGGCGTGAAGGGTGGTCTTCTTCATTTCTGTGCTCCCTGGACTGGAAACGGCGTATGCCCCTAGCGCCGGGATTCTATGTTTTCGCGCATATATTTTATGTCGCCGAACGGTGACAGCTGTCGCTTAACGGCGGCGCTCTTTTCGCTCCTCCGGCGGGTGCGCAGGGGCGTGCCGGGGCGCGACGCGGTGCGGGATGCGGTGCTGCTCGCCGAGCGCGGCCATGACACGCTGATCGACGCGCGCCGCGGCGGCGGCTTCCGTGCCGTGATCGTGGACAGGCGCGAGGACCGCACCGGCCTGCGCGTGCTCGCGCGGGTGGGCCGCCGGGCGGTTCTCGGTCGCTGGTGAGCGTCGCCCGGCAACGACGCGTCCTGTCGGGAACGAGGGACATTGGCGCGGGTCGAAGAGGATGAAACTATCCCGCCGTGCGTAACGCCCTGCGCTCAGTCGGCGCCGCTCTTCCCGATGTTTCCGGGTTCGTGCCCTCCGTATCGGGGCTCGTGCCCTATCCCCGCTCGTTCCTCGGGCTGCTGCTCGCCGCATTCACGCTGGTGATGGTCCCGCTCGTCGCCGCGCTCGCCTACTCGGCGTGGAGCACGGAGCGTCTCGCGGGCCAGAGCCGCACGGCCGTGTTCAACGCCTCGCAGGCGGCGCGGGCGAGCCGCTCGCTCGTGGAGCGGATCGGCTCGATCGAGCGCATGGCGCAGCAGGTCACCGTGCTCGACGATCCCGAGATCGTCGCCGCGTATGCGCGCGTCCACCGCAGCTTCAAGAGCCTCGCCGACGAGATCGCCACGCTGCCGATCGACGATGCGCAGGCCGCCGCGCTCAGCCGCGCGGTGATGGAGGAGCAGGGCCTCTACGACCTGCTTACCGCCGTGCCGCGCATGCGCGTGCCGACGAAGGAGATCGACGCGCGCATCGACCGGCTCATCGACTCGGCTCGCGAGGTGCTCGCGATCAACAACCGCATCGTCGACCGCGAGGTCGAGCGCCTGCGCTCGAGCGCCGACGACGTGCAGCGCGGGCTGGTCATCCTCGTGCTCTTCGCCACCGCCGTGGCGCTCACCATCGCGCTCGCGCTCACGCGCTATATCGCCCGCCCGATCGTGCAGATCGACGGCGCGATCCGCCAGCTCGGCGGTGCCGACTTCTCCCATGCGATCTCGGTGCGCGGGCCGGCGGACCTGCGCTACCTCGGCAGGCGCCTGGACTGGCTGCGCCGCCGGCTGGAGGAATTCGAGACGCAGAAGAACCGCTTCCTGCGCCACGTGTCGCACGAGCTCAAGACGCCGCTCACGGCGTTGCGCGAGGGCGCGGAGCTGCTGCACGACGAGGTCGGCGGGCCGCTCACGGCGCCGCAGCGCCAGGTCGTGGGCATCATGCGCGACAACAGCGTGAAGCTGCAGCGCCTCATCGAGGAGCTGCTCGACTACCAGCGCGCCCTGCACGCCGCGTCGTCGCTCGAGGTCACGCGCGTGCCCCTCGATGCGCTCGTGAACGACGCGGTGCGCGCGCACCGCCTCGCCGCGGCATCGAAGGGGCTGCGGCTCCTCGTCGAGGCGCCGAGCGAAGCCATCGATGCCGACGCGGAGAAGCTGCGCTCCATCGTCGATAACCTCGTCAGCAATGCCGTGAAATTCAGCCCGCCCGGCGGTACTATCCGGATCCAGGCGCGCGTCTCCGGCGGCGAGGCTTCCATCGAGGTGATCGATTCCGGCCCCGGCATCCCGGCAGAAGAGCGCGAGTCGATCTTCAACCTGTTCTTCCGGGGAAAGACCAAGGCCGAGGGCGGCGTGAAGTCGAGCGGCCTGGGCCTCGCCATCGCCCGCGAGCTCGCGGAGGCGCACGGCGGCCGGATCGCCGTGGTGCCTGGCGGCGCGGGCGGTCATTTCCGCGTCACATTGCCGCGCCGATCGGAACGTGCGCTGGCCGACGCCGCGTAACGACACCCGGGCGAAAATTTTGCCTATTTGCATGGGCCAGCGAAGGGAACCACGTTGAGCACGGAACAACAGCAACCCAAGGTACTGCTCGTCGACGACGACAAGGATCTATTGCAGCTGATCGCGATGCGGCTGCAGGCGGCCGGTTATGCGGTGACGGCGGTGGAGTCCGGGGAGGCGGCGCTGGCGGCGCTGGCGGTGGCGCGGCCGCAGGTGGTGGTGACCGATCTCAGGATGAGCGGGATGGACGGGCTTGCGCTCTTTGAGGCGATCCATCGGGACTCGCCCTCGCTGCCGGTGGTGATCCTGACTGCGCACGGGACGATTCCGGAGGCGGTGGCCGCCACGCGCCGCGGGGTGTTCTCCTTTTTAACGAAGCCGTTTGAGCCCAAAGTCCTTCTCGATACGGTGGCCGAGGCGATGCGGCTGTCGTCTGCGCCCACGGGGCAGCTCGAGGACTGGAGGGCGGAGCTGATTACGCGCTCCTCCAGCATGGAGGATCTCCTTGCCCAGGCAAGGCGCGTAGCGGCCTCCGACGCCTCGGTGTGCATCTTTGGCCAGTCGGGCACGGGCAAGGAGCTCCTCGCCCGGGCGATCCACCGGGCAAGCCCCCGCTCAGGAGCCCCCTTCGTCGCGGTGAACTGCGGCGCGATCCCGGAGGGGCTGCTGGAATCCGAGCTCTTCGGCCACAAGAAGGGGAGCTTCACGGGGGCGGTGTCGGACCGCCGGGGGCTCTTCCAGGCCGCCCAGGGGGGCACGCTCTTTCTGGACGAGGTGGGCGACATGCCTTTGCCTTTACAAGTCAAATTATTGCGTGCGCTGGAAGAGCGCAAAGTGCGTCCGGTCGGCTCCCACGAGAGCTTCGACGTGGACGTGCGGGTGATCTCGGCCACCCACAGGAAGCTCGAGGAGAAGATCGCCGCGGGCGAATTCAGGGAAGACCTGTACTACCGGCTGAACGTGGTGAAGCTCTACATCCCGTCGCTTGCCGAGCGGCGCGAGGACATCCCGCTGCTTGCGAACCACTTCCTCACGCGCCTTGCCGAGCGCTACAGGAGGGGGAGCCTCTCCTTCAGCCCCGAGGCGATGCAGGTGCTCGTCTCGGCGCCCTGGCCCGGGAACGTGCGCCAGCTCCTGAACGTGATCGAGCAGGCGGTGGCCTTGGCGGCAACCGAGGTGATCCCGGAGTCCCTCGTTCGACAGGCGCTCGATGTGGCCGACACCGCGCTCACGCCGCTGGATGAGGCGAGGAAGGCCTTCGAGCGCGACTACCTGGTGAGGATCCTCAAGATCACCGGGGGCAACGTGACCAAGGCGGCGCGCCTGGCGGGCCGCAACCGCACCGAGTTCTACCGCCTGCTCGAGCGCCACTCGCTCGAGCCGGGCATGTTCAAGG
>JBLNDP010000040.1:0-10239 GCA_050261755.1 Clostridia bacterium | reverse complement strand
CTCGAAGTCGGCCAGGACGACGGCCCCTGGGTGAACCCGGAGCGGCTGCGCAAGCTCAACGCGATCCTTCGGTATTCGCAGGGCGACGAGAAGAACGGCCTCACCGTCACCGGCATGGCGTACGGCTCCCGCTGGAACGCGACGGACCAGATTGCCCAGCGCGCGCTCGACCAGGGCGTCGTCGGCCGCTTCGGCGCGCTCGACGCCACCGATGGCGGGCGATCCTCGCGCCAGAGCCTCTCCGCGCAATGGATGCGCAGCGATGCCAATACCTCCACGCGTGCAAGCGCGTACGTCGTGCATTCGGACCTGAAGCTCTACTCCGACTTCACTTACTTCCTGAACGATCCGGTGAACGGCGACCAGTTCGAGCAGGTCGATCGCCGCACGGTCGCCGGCGCGCAGGCCTCCCACACCTGGCACAGCGCGTTCGGCGGCCGCGACATCGAGCACACGGCGGGCGTGCAGCTGCGCAACGACAACGTCGGGGAAGTCGGCTTGTTCAACACCGTCGCGCGGCAGCGCCTGTCGACCGTCCGGGACGATTCGGTGCGCCAGACGATGACGAGCGCCTATTACCTCAACTCGATCACGTGGACGCCGTGGCTGCGCAGCCTCGCCGGCATCCGCGCCGACCGTCTCGACTACCGCGTCGCGAGCGACAACCCGTTGAACTCCGGCCGCGGGTCCGCCTCCCTGGCGAGCCCCAAGATCGGACTCGTCTTCGGCCCGTGGAGCAATGTCGAGTACTTCTTCAACGCGGGATACGGCTTCCATAGCAACGACGTGCGCGGCGCCACGATCACCGTGGACGCGGCGACCGGCGCGCCGGCGCAGCAGGTCACGCCGCTCGTTCGCGCCAAAGGGGCGGAAGTCGGCTTGCGCGCCTCCTTCTTGAAGGGCGTGCAGACCTCGCTCGCCCTGTGGCGGCTCGACATCGCCTCCGAGCTCGTGTTCGCCGGCGATGCGGGGACCACGGAGCCCAGCCGCGCCAGTCGCCGCCAAGGCGTCGAGTGGTCGAATTACCTGAAGCTCGCCCGCGACCTGACCGGCGACTTCGACGTCAACCTCTCGCGCGCCCGCTTCAAGGAGAACGACCCGGCGGGAAACTACATACCGGGCGCGGTGGAGACGACCGCGTCCGCCGGCCTGACCTATCTGTCGGGACCGTGGACCGGGGGCTTGCGGCTACGCTACTTCGGGCCGCGGCCGCTCATCGAGGACAACTCGCAGCGCTCGGGCTCGTCGCTGCTCGTCAACGCCAAGGCCGGCTATCAGCTCACCAAGCAACTTCGCGCCGGCATGGATATCCTCAACCTCTTCGACCGCAAGGTGGACGACATCACCTACTTCTACGAATCGCGGCTGCGGGGCGAGGCTGCGGGAGTGCTGGACAAGCACTTCCATCCGGCGGAGCCGCGCACCCTGCGCGTATCGCTCATGGTGCAGTTCTGAGATGAAGGCGCTGCCGGTCGCGAGCGCGCTGGCCGCGGCGGCGCTCTTCGGCGCCAGCACGCCCGCGGCCAAGACGCTCGCCGGAGACATCCACCCGATCCTGCTCGCGGGCCTTCTCTACGCCGGAAGCGGCCTCGGGCTCGGCTTATTCCTCGTGCTGCGCGGCAAGTGGGTTCGACTGCCGCGCGCGGACTGGCCGTGGCTCGCCGGCGCCATCGCGAGCGGCGGCGTGCTGGGACCGGTGCTGCTCATGGTCGGGCTTGCGGCGACGAGCGCAGCGAGCGCGTCGCTGCTCCTCAACCTGGAGGGCGTGTTCACCGCGCTCGTCGCCTGGTTCGCGTTCCGCGAGAACTTCGACGCGCGCATCGCGCTCGGCATGGCGCTCATCGTCGCGGGCGGCGCGCTGCTCGCCTTGGAGCCTGGCGCCCTCGGCGGGGGTGCCGTCGGGGGTGCCTGCATCGCGGGGGCATGCCTCGCCTGGGCCATCGATAACAACCTGACCCGCAAAGTCTCCGGTGGCGACGCGGCGCTCGTCGCGGCGTTGAAGGGCGGCATCGCCGGCGCCGTCAACCTTTCGATCGGCTTCGCCGCGGGCGCAACGTGGCCGGGCCTCGAGCGCGCAGCGCTCGCGGCTGGCACCGGCATGCTCGGCTACGGCGTGAGCCTCGCGCTTTTCGTCGCCGCATTGCGTGACCTGGGTGCGGCGCGCACCGGCGCCTACTTCTCCACGGCGCCCTTCGTGGGTGTCGCCGTCTCGCTCCTGATCCTCGGCGAAGCGCCGGCGCCGCTATTCTGGCCGGCCCTCGCCCTGATGGCGGCCGGCGTGTGGCTGCACGTCAGCGAGCGCCACGAGCATGAGCATGTGCATGAACCCATGGAGCACGAGCATCGGCACGTCCACGACGAGCACCATCGCCACGCGCACGAGGCCGCGTGGGACGGAGCCGAGCCGCATACGCACTCCCACCGGCACGAGCGGATGGTGCATCGCCACCCGCACTATCCCGACTTGCATCACCGCCACCACTAGCGGCGGGAGAAGCGCTCCAGGCCGCCGAGCTTCGTGCCGGGCTTGATGCCGTGCTGGACGAACCAGCCCTTGCTCATCTCCAGCGCGTAAAGCGCCGGTCGAGCGGAGCAGTGCGATTGCTCGGTCTGCGGCGCCATGTCCTCGATGTTGCTGATGACCCCCTGAGGATCGACGAAGGCCACGGAAAGCGGAATCAGCGTGTTCTTCATCCACATGCACTGCTTGTCCGGGTCATCGAAGACGAAGAGCATCCCGGCGTTCGGGCCGAGCGACTCGCGGTACATGAGGCCCTGCATGCGCGAGCCGAAATCGGCGGCGACTTCCGCCTTGATGATGTGCATGCCGGCGGTGAGCGGAACGGTGGGCAGCGGCGGCTGCGGCTGCGCATGCGCCGCCGAAGCGGCGGCGAGGGTGGCGGCGGCGATCAGGAGTCTCATGACCGCATTCTAGAAAAGAAAAAGGCAGGGACGATGCCCTGCCTTCTTCACGATGCCCGAAGCCTTACTTCTTCTCTTCGGCTTTCTTCGCGGCCTTTTTCGGAGCCTTCTTCTTGGCTTCTTTCTTCTCCATCTTGGCGTCGTCCTTCTTGTCCATCGCGCCGGCGTGCTTCATGGCGTAGGACGGAGCGGCAACGACGGCGATAACCGCGGCAACGATCAGCGAAAGCAGCTTGCTCATTTCCTTCTCCTGTTTAGTGTTCGAACACGGGATGAACGCTATTGGCTGCGCTGTCCCGGCGCGAATAACGCACCGGGCTTGCGACCGGTTGACGCGTTTCCCGCACCTCCCTGAAAGCAACAGCGCCGGGGATTGTATTGAAATACCGCGGCAGGCTCCGAAGGCATGGTAACCTATTGTTTCTTAAGGGAGTAGGTACAACACGATGAGGCTCTTCCTGGCGGTCCTGGCGCTCGCCACGGCGAACGCGGCGCTCGCCGTCCCGCGCATGCCCGCCGACGATTCGGCCGTCCTCGAGCGGCTTCCCGCGCGCCGCGACGACCCCGCCATGGCGGAGCTGCGCGCGCTGCGCGCCGCCGCGGCGGCGCATCCGGACGACGCGGCGGCGACGGCGCGCCTGGCCAAGCGCTATTTCGAGCTGGCGAGCGCCGAAGGCGATCCGCGCTACGTTGGCTATGCCGAGGCGGCAGTGCGGCGCTGGCCGGAGGACGCGCCGGACGAAATCCTCTACGTGCGCGGCATTCTTCGGCAATATCGCCACGATTTCGATACGGCCCTCGGGTACTTCGCCCGCGTGCTCGAGCACCAGCCGCGCCACTTCGGCGCGCACGCCTGGCGCGCCGCCCTGTTCATGGTGCGGGCGCAATACGACGAGGCGGCGCGCGAGTGCGCGGCGCTCCCCGTCCCGCAGGACGACCTTTATGCCGTAGGTTGCCGGGCATACGTGGACGCCACCACGGGCCACGCTCGCGACGCCTATCGCAGGTTGCTCGACGCATACGACGCGGAGGACAGCGTGGAAACAGGCGAGCGCCTCTGGATCCTGACGCGGCTGGGGGAAATGGCCTGGTACGTCGGCGACACGGCGGCCGCCGATGCGCACTTCAAGGAAGCCCTCTCCCTGGGCGAGGACGACAATTTCCTGCTCGGCGAATACGCCGATTTCCTCCTGGAGCAGAAGCGCGCCCCGGAAGTCGTGCGGCTCCTCAAGGATTGGACGCGCTCCGACATCCTGCTCCTTCGCCTCGCGCTGGCCGAGAAAGCGGTCGGCGCCCCGGAGGCCGGCGCGCATGCGCAGGCACTGGGCGATCGCTTCGCCGCCGCGGCGCTGCGCGGCGAAAGGCTCGAGATCGGCGAGGAGGCGCGCTATCTCCTCGAGCTCAAGGGCGACGCCCGCGCCGCGCTCGCCGCCGCGCTCGAGAGCTGGACGAAGGGCCAGCAGCGCGAGCCCCGCGACGCGCTCTTGGTGCTCGAGGCGGCGCTCGCGGCGAAGGATGCGGGCGCCGCGGCGCCCGTGCTGAAGTGGGCCGCCGACACGGGCTTCGAGAGCGCGAAGATCCGCCAACTCGTGGCGGCGCTGAGATGAGGCGCTTCCTTCTCGTCCTCCTGCTCGCGACCTGCGGCGCCGCCGAGGCGCACAAGCCGAGCGACAGCTACCTCACCCTCTTTGCCGACGGCGGCTCGCTGCGCGGGCAATGGGACATCGCGCTCCGCGACCTGGAATTCGCGATCGGCCTGGACGCGAACGGCGACGGCGCGATCACCTGGGGCGAGCTCAAGGCGAAGCGCCGGGAAGCGGAGGCGTACGCGTTCTCGCGGCTGAGGCTGCTCGCCGACGCACAGCCATGCACGAGCGTGCCGCAGGACCTCCTGGTCGACGACCACACCGACGGCGCGTACGCGGTGCTGCGCTTCACGGCGCAGTGCCCTGCACCGCGCTATGCCGAGGTCGGCATCGAGTACAGCCTCTTCTTCGACCTGGACCCGACCCATCGCGGGCTGGTCCGGGTCGAGCGCGGCAGCGATTCCGTCACCGGCGTGCTCTCGCCGGAGAAGCCGGCCCTGCGCATCGGCGCGGAGGGCCGCTCGCGCCTGCGCCAGTTCGCCGACTACGTCGGCGAGGGCGTGTGGCATATCTGGAAGGGCTTCGACCACATCCTCTTCCTGCTCTCGCTCCTCCTGCCCTCGGTGTTCATCCTCGTCGACAACCGCTGGGCTCCCGCGGTGCGGTTCAAGGACACGTTCTGGGACGTGGTGCGGGTGGCGACGGCGTTTACCCTGGCGCACTCGATCACCTTGTCGCTCGCCGCGCTGTCGATCGTGCAGCTGCCCTCGCGCCTGGTGGAGTCGACCATCGCCTTCTCGGTCGTCGTCGCGGCGCTGAACAACATCTGGCCGCTCGTGCACGAGCGGCGCTGGCTGGTGGCGTTCGGCTTCGGCCTCGTCCACGGCTTCGGCTTCGCGAGCGTGCTCGCCGACCTCGGCCTGCCGCGCGACGCGCTGCTGCTGGCGCTGGTGGGATTCAACGTCGGCGTCGAGATCGGCCAGCTGGCCATCATCTCGGCATTTCTGCCCCTCGCCTATGCGCTGCGCGCGACGACGGCCTACCGCCGCGTGATCTTCATCGGCGGCTCGGCGGCGATCGCCGCCGTGGCCACGATCTGGATGGTGGAAAGGGCCTTCGACCTGAAGCTCGGTCTTATATAATTCAGCCCCTTTTCAGAGCCCCTCGACACCAAGGCATCTCCATGACCCTCGATTTGCTCAAGGTCGCCCAGGAAGAGCAGAGCGGCGATCTCTTCAAGCTCCTCGACAGCATCTACAAGCGCTCCAAGGTGCAGCCGCGCGGCATCGCCGACGCGATCATCTGGGAAGGCGGCAACGCCGCCGGCGGCGTGAAGCCCGTCGCGCACGCCTTCACGGACATGTTCGCGCTCAACGGCACGCTCATGGCGCTCGACGTCCTCGGCCTGCCGTTCCTCGGCGTGCCGATGATGGCGCAGTTCCGCCACGACACGAAGCTGAAGTCCCTCGACTGGTTCGGCAAGCTGGAGTACACGGCGCTGAAGTGGTCCACGGCCGGCGACTTCCTCGTGAACGAGAACGGCAAGAAGGTGGTGGTGAACGGCAAGTCGGCCAACGCGCCGCTGCGCACCGCCGCGGGCGTGTACTGCAACGTGCGCCCGTACGGCACGATCACCTGCATCCGCTTCATGCCCGGCCTGCCCTATTCGCAGGACAAGAAGAAGTTCGCCGTCACGCGCGACACCGGCATCATCCATTCGGAGATGAACACGCCGGGCGTGCGCATGGCTTACGCGGCGCGCCTTTTCCTCAAGATGGTGCACGAGACCGGCCAGGTGGGCCGCATCGCCACCAAGCCCACCCAGGCGCAGGAAGACGCGGTCAACGCGGGCGTGCTGCGCTGGCTGATGAAGGGCACCAAGTTCCAGCTCAAGCGCCGGTATTCCGTCGACGCCTACGAGGAGCACAAGGACAACGTCGACGCGATCGTCGCGCTCCTGCCGAAGGACTTCAAGGCGGGCATGGAAAGCTGGGGCGGCGAGATCCACGAGCACATCTCCGACACCAACTTCGGCCTCCTGCTGCACGACATGATGCAGCAGAAGAAGGTCGTGATCTACGCGACGGACCTGGACGGCGACCGCCTCACCGACCTCATGGCCGACGCGCCGGACGCGCTGCGCGCCTGGGGCCAGATGATCCTCGACAAGGTGAAGCCGGGCAGCGACATGAACAAGCTGTGGAGCGACATGGGCTTCACCATGAAGAACGGCAAGGACATGACGAGCGTCATGTACCGCATGCAGGGCGAGCCGATCTTCGAGCAGACGCTCGGCTCGGCCGACGCGATGCTGCTGCGCCTGCTGAAGGGCGACGAGACGGAGGGCGGCACCAAGCAGCCCTACGACCCGCGCATCCATTTCGTCCTGATCAACGAGGCCTACAAGGCGGCCAACCCGGGCAACGCGAAGCTGGCCAAGTGGCTGGACGAGCAGCTCGAGGCCTTCGACAAGGTCTATTCCGGCAAGCGCCCGCGCTACCTGGACGGGTACAAGAAGCTGAAGGAAGCCATCCGCCCCTGGGCGGGATAGGAACAGGCAATAAAAAAGGCCGCCCGCAGGCGGCCTTTTCATTTGGAGCGGTCTGGGTCAGCCGCTCTTCTGGATGTTGGAGGCCTGCTTGCCCTTCGGCCCCTGCACGACGTCGAAGCTGACCTTCTGGCCTTCCTTGAGGGTCTTGAAGCCCGACATGTTGATGGCCGAAAAATGCGCGAAAAGGTCTTCGCTGCCGTCATCCGGCGTGATGAAGCCGTAGCCCTTCGCGTCGTTGAACCACTTCACGGTGCCTGTTGCCATCTGCTGCTCTCCCTGATTGTTTCGTTGGTTGACCGCGGGGCGATTGTTGACCCGAGCCATGCCTGGAACTTCACGACCCCGCCGCCGACCGGCAAACAGACAGCCTGACTCCAAACACAGCCCGCCTTTTACGCGTACCGTGGGGTGTCGTCAAGAGCCGCCACTTTGCCCGCCAACCGCTCCAAGGCCGTGAAAAAGCACGCATTCCGCGCTCGCCGATTCCTGCCGGCGCATTGCAGCGACCCCCCCAAATCATTAGGATAGGACGCAGGCAAATGAACCCTTCAGGTTCGAGCTTTCACCACAGGATCGCGCCCCCCCGGGCGGGAACGGGCGCTCGCAGGGCTTGTCCCACGAACGGGGGCCCGACAGGCGCGTGACAAGGCGGCATGGCGCAGTCCAAGGACGACACACTTCTCGAGGCGCAGCGAAGCAAGCTCAAGCCGCCTCCGATGTTCAAGGTCATGCTGCTCAACGACGACTACACCCCCATGGAGTTCGTGGTCATCGTGCTGCAGAAGTTCTTCGCCATGACGCGGGAACGCGCCACCCAGGTCATGCTCAAGGTGCACCGCGAAGGCATGGGCGTCTGCGGGGTCTATCCGCGCGACGTCGCTTACACCAAAGTGGAGCAAGTCGCGGCATACTCCCGGAAGCACCAACATCCATTACAGTGCGTGATGGAAGAGACGTAAAGGCAGGAGGAAACGTAGTTAAATGCATCAGGGCATGAAGGTGAAAGGCAAAGGATGATTGCGCAGGAGCTCGAGGTCAGTCTGCACATGGCGTTCGTCGAGGCGCGGCAGAAGCGCCACGAGTTCATCACCGTCGAGCACCTGCTGCTGGCCCTGCTGGACAACCCCACGGCGGCCGAGGTGCTGCGCGCCTGCGGCGCCAACATGGACGAGCTGCGCAAGAACCTCACGCAGCACATCGCCGAGCAGACGCCCCGCATCGCCGCGGACCGCGAGGTGGACACGCAGCCCACCCTCGGTTTCCAGCGCGTCATCCAGCGCGCCATCCTGCACGTGCAGTCCTCCGGCAAGAAGGAAGTGACCGGGGCCAACGTCCTCGTCGCCATCTTCGGCGAGAAGGACTCGCACGCCGTCTACTTCCTGCAGCAGCAGGGCATCGCCCGCCTGGACGTGGTGAACTATATCTCCCACGGCATCACCAAGACGCCGACCGCCGCGCAGGGCAAGAACGCCGACCAGGAGGCCGAGCAGGAAGGCCAGGCGGAGACCTCGAACAGCCCGCTCGACAACTACACCCAGAACCTGAACGCCATGGCGCTCGCGGGCAAGATCGACCCGCTCATCGGCCGCGACAAGGAGCTCGAGCGCGTGGTGCAGACCCTGTGCCGGCGGCGCAAGAACAATCCGCTCCTCGTCGGCGAGGCCGGCGTGGGCAAGACGGCCATCGCGGAGGGGCTCGCGCGCCGCATCGTCGAGGGCAACGTGCCCGACCTCCTCGCGAAGTGCACGGTGTACGCGCTGGACATGGGCGCGCTCCTCGCCGGCACGAAGTACCGCGGGGACTTCGAGCAGCGCCTGAAGGCCGTGCTGAAGCAGCTGGTGGACAACCCGAACGCCATCCTCTTCATCGACGAGATCCACACGGTGATCGGCGCGGGCGCCGCATCGGGCGGCACGCTCGACGCCTCGAACCTGCTGAAGCCGGTGCTCTCCACCGGCCAGCTGAAGTGCATCGGCGCCACGACCTACAACGAGTACCGCGGCGTGTTCGAGAAGGACCACGCGCTCTCCCGGCGCTTCCAGAAGATCGACGTCATCGAGCCCTCGGTGGACGAGACGGTCGAGATCCTCAAGGGCCTGAAGTCGCGCTTCGAGGCGCACCACAGCGTCAAGTACACCGCCAACGCGCTGACCACCGCGGCCGAGCTCTCCGCCCGCTACATCAACGACCGGCACCTCCCGGACAAGGCGATCGACGTGATCGACGAGGCCGGCGCCGCACAACGCATCGCCCCGAAGGCCAAGCAGAAGAAGGTCATCGGCAAGCCGGAGATCGAGGAGATCATCGCCAAGATCGCCCGCATCCCGCCGCGCAGCGTCTCGACGGACGACCGCAGCGCCCTGGCCAATCTGGATCGGGATCTAAAAGCCGTCGTCTTCGGCCAGGACCAGGCGATCGATGCGCTTTCCGCCGCCATCAAGATGGCGCGCTCCGGCCTCGGCAACCCGCAGAAGCCGATCGGCAACTTCCTCTTCTCCGGCCCCACGGGCGTCGGCAAGACGGAAGTGGCGCGCCAGCTCGCGTACTGCATGGGCATCGAGCTCATCCGCTTCGACATGTCCGAGTACATGGAGCGCCATGCCGTGTCTCGGCTGATCGGCGCGCCGCCGGGATACGTCGGCTTCGAGCAGGGCGGCCTGCTGACCGAGGCGATCTCGAAGAAGCCCTACTCGGTGCTGCTGCTCGACGAGATCGAGAAGGCGCATCCCGACATCTTCAACATCCTGCTGCAGGTGATGGACCACGGCACGCTGACGGACAACAACGGCCGCAAGGCCGACTTCCGCAACGTGGTGATCATCATGACCACCAACGCCGGCGCCGAGTCGCTCGCCAAGACGCAGATGGGCTTCACCCCGTCGCGCCAGACCGGCGACGAGATGGAGGCGATCAAGCGGATGTTCACGCCGGAGTTCCGCAACCGCCTGGACGCGATCATCTCCTTCGGCGCGCTGGACCAGAACACGATCATGCGCGTGGTGGACAAATTCCTCATGCAGCTCGAGAGCCAGCTGCACGAGAAGATGGTGGAAGCCCTTTTCGGCGAGGACCTCACGGCGCACCTGGCCAAGACGGGCTTCGATCCGCTGATGGGTGCCCGCCCGATGTCGCGACTGATCCAGGACACCATCCGCAAGGCGCTGGCCGACGAACTGCTGT
>JBLNDP010000039.1:0-7440 GCA_050261755.1 Clostridia bacterium | reverse complement strand
TTCCGCTTTCGCCGCCCGGGCGGCCTCCCCTGCCCGGCTATATACTGGCCCGGATTCTACTTCCGCAGCCAAGGGACCGATGATGCGAGCCGCAGCCTTCCTCCTCACCTTCCTCGTCGCCGGCGCCGCGCAGGCGCAGGTCTTCAAGTGCGTCGACGCATCCGGAAAGACCGTGTATTCGCAGGTTCCCTGCCCCAAGGGCGCGAAGTCCTCGACGCTTTCGAACAGCGCGCCCGCCGCGCCCGCCGCGGCCCCTTCCGGCAAGGCGGCGCCGCTCACGCCGGCGGAGGTCCAGCAGCAGGAGCGGCTGAAGGCCTCCAAGAAGGCGGACGAGGACAAGAAGGCGGCGGAGAACGCCGCGCGCAGCGCGCAGTTCGCCGAGAACTGCAAGCGCGCGAAGGAACAGCTGGCGGCCTACGAGGCCGGGGGCCGCGTCACGCGCCTCAACGCCTCGGGCGAGCGGTACTACCTGTCCGACGAGGATATCGAGCGGGAAAAGGCCAGCGCACGCGCCGCGGTCAGCGCGAACTGCCAGTAATTCAGCCGGTCTGCGCCAGCCCGCGCGGGATCGCGAAGACCACTTTCTCCTGGATGCCCTCGAGCTGGCGCACGTTGCGCGCGCCGAGCTTGCGCAGCTTCTCGACGACTTCCTGGACGAGCACCTCGGGTGCCGAGGCGCCGGCGGTCACGCCGATGCGCGCCTTGCCGGCGATCCATTCGGGCCGCAAGTCCGCCGCGCTGTCGACCATGTAGGCCTGGGCGCCGATGTGCTCCGCGACCTCGCGCAGCCGGTTTGAATTGGAGCTGTTCGGCGAGCCGACGACGATCACCACGTCGCAGCGCGGCGCCATGAACTTCACCGCGTCCTGCCGGTTCTGCGTCGCATAGCAGATGTCGTCGCGCTTCGGGCCGACGATCTTCGGGAAGCGCTCGCGCAGCGCGCCGACCACCGTCTTGGCGTCGTCCACCGACAGGGTGGTCTGCGTGACGTACGCGAGCTTGTCCGCATTGCGCACCTTGAGCGCGGTGACGTCTTCCACGGTCTCGACGAGCGTGATGCCGGCGGCCGCCTGGCCGACCGTGCCTTCCGCCTCGGGATGGCCGCGGTGCCCGATCATGACGATCTCGTAGCCCTCGCGCAGGCGCTTCTCCACCTCGACGTGCACCTTGGTGACGAGCGGGCACGTCGCGTCGAAGACCTTGAGGCCGCGGCGGTCCGCCTCGGCGCGGATCGACTTCGCCACGCCGTGGGCGCTGAAGATCACCGTCGCGCCGGCCGGCACCTCGTCGAGCTCCTCCACGAACACCGCCCCCTTGGCGCGCAGGGTCTCGACCACGGTCTTGTTGTGGACGATCTCGTGGCGCACGTAGATCGGGGCGCCGAACTGGGCAAGCGCGCGCTCTACGATCTCGATGGCGCGCTCGACGCCCGCGCAGAAGCCGCGCGGGTTGGCGAGGAGAACTTCCATCGGCGCTATTTTCGCACGCGGGCGCCCGGCCGACGGGCGTAGGCCGCGTCGAAGGCGCGCTCAAGGCGCGGGTGCGTCCCGCGCAGGCCGTCGATCACCGCCTTCGCCCAGTCGAAATACTCCTGCCGGCGCTTGCGGTCCCAGCCCACCGGCGGGCGGCTCGCGAGGTCCCTCAGGTTGCAGATCTTGTCGGCGAGCTTCACCAGCTTCGCGCCGCGGCTGAGCTTCGGCGCGTGCTCCACCTGCAGGCGCTTGCGCGTGTGCTTCCTCAGCCGCTTGTTGTCGGTGACCTCGAGCACCGTGGCGGCGATGCGCGGCCCGAATTCCCGGCGCAGCTCCTCGGCGGTCGTCTCCGTGTCCTCGATGGTGTCGTGCAGCAGCGCCGCCGCCAGGATGCGCGCGTCGCCGACGCCGCCCTCGTGGGCGAGGACGCTTGCGAGCGCGATCGGGTGGTTGATGTAGGGCGAGGCCTGGCGATCCTTGCGCCGCTGGTCGCGGTGCTTGTGCGCCGCGAATTGCAGCGCCTTGAGGAGAAGACCCAGGTCCTTCACGGAGCAGCCCCCGTCTTCTCATCGTGCACGAAGCCCTCGTAGATGAGCAGGGCCGCGCCGACGGTGATCGCCGAGTCGGCGACGTTGAACGCCGGGAAGTGCCAGCCAATGGCGTGGAAGTCGACGAAATCGACCACCGCTCCGATGCGCAGGCGGTCGATGACGTTCCCCACGGCGCCGCCGAGCACGAGGCCGAGCGCCGCGTTCATCAGCGCCTTTCCGGGATTCCTGTAGATCATGAAACCGAGCACGAGGGCCGCCGCGACCGCGAAGGCCGCGAGGAGCGGCGTCTGCCAGCCGTCGGCGCCGGCCAGGAAGCTGAAGGCCGCGCCCTTGTTGAAGACCAGGACCAGGTTGAGGAAGCCGGCGATCTCGAGGCGCTCGCCGGGGGCAAAGCGCGCCACGACCAGCGCCTTGACCAGCTGGTCGGCGACAACGACGGCCGCCGCGAGGCCGAACCAGCGCGCCGCGCTAGGCGTGCTTGCGGGGCTCACCGGGTCCGCGCAGGTTGCTCACGCAGCGGCCGCACAGGCCGTGGTCGTCCAAGTCGGCCCGGTAGTGCCAGCACCGCTCGCACTTGGCATGCCGGCTCGGCGCGACCTCCACCGCGAATTCCTTTCCTTTCGACACCGAGGCGGCCGAAGTGAGCAGCACGTACTTGAGGTCGTCCTCCAGGCTCGCCAGCGCGTCGTACTCCGCGGCCGGCGCCTGCAGGCTCACTTCCGCCTGCAGCGACGAGCCCACCTTGCCGGCGGCGCGCAGCGCCTCGATCTCCTTGCGCACCGGGTCGCGCAGGGCGCGGATGCGCTGCCATTTTTCAAGCAGGCTTTTCGCCCCTTCCACCGAGGGAAGATCGTGAAGCGTCTGGAAAAAGACGCTGTCGTCCTTGCTTGCACCGAAGTGCTCCCACGCCTCTTCTGCCGTGAAGGACAGGATCGGCGCCATGAGGCGCACGAGGCTGTGCGTGATGTGCCAGAGCGCGGTCTGCGCCGACCGGCGCGCCTGCGACTGGGCGCCGCACGTGTAGAGGCGGTCCTTCAGGATGTCGAGGTAGAAGGCGCCGAGGTCCTCGGAGCAGAAGCTTTGCAGCCGCTGCGCGACCAGGTGGAACTGGAAGCGGGCATAGTCGGCCGCCGCCTGCTCCTGCATCTCGCCCGCGAGCGCGAGCGCGTAGCGGTCGATCTCGACCATCTCGGCCACCGGCACGGCGTGCTTCGCCGGATCGAAGTCGGAGGTGTTCGCGAGGAGGAAGCGCAGCGTATTGCGGATGCGGCGGTAGCTCTCGACGACGCGCTTCAGGATCTCGTCTGAGATGGACAGCTCGCCCGAGTAGTCCGTGCTCGCCACCCAGAGACGCAGGATCTCCGCGCCGAGGCTGCCGGAGATCTTCTGCGGCGCCATGTCGTTGCCCAGCGACTTGGACATCTTGCGTCCGTCGCCGGCGACGACGAAGCCGTGCGTGAGCAGGCTCTTGTACGGCGGGTGCCCGTCCATCATGCACGCCGTGAGGAGCGACGAATGGAACCAGCCGCGGTGCTGGTCCGATCCCTCGAGGTACATGTCCGCGGGGTAGCTGGACTCGGACTTGTGCGAGCGCCTCAGGACCGTGAAATGCGTCGTGCCCGAGTCGAACCACACGTCCAGCGTGTCCCGGCCTTTCTCATACAAGGAGCTTTCGGACCCCAGGAGCTCCTCCGCTCTGACGCTTTGCCAGGCCTCGATGCCGCCCTTCTCCACGCGCCGCGCCACTTCCTCGAGCAGCTCCTGCGTGCGCGGATGCAGCGCGCCGGTTTCCTTGTGGAGGAAGAAGGGCATCGGCACGCCCCATTGCCGCTGGCGCGACAGCGTCCAGTCCGGGCGGTTCGCGATCATGCCGTGCAGGCGCGCCTGGCCCCACGGCGGGAAGAACTGCGTCTTCTCGATGCCGCGCAGGGCGACCTGGCGCAGGCTCTCGCCGCCGACGGGCTTGTCCATGGAGGCGAACCATTGCGTGGTCGCGCGCAGGATCACCGGCGTCTTGTGCCGCCAGCAGTGCATGTAGCTGTGCGTGTGCTTCCAGTCGACGGCGAGCAGGCGTCCCTTCTCGTCGATCGCCTTCACGATCTTCGGGTTCGCGTCCCAGATCGACAGGCCGCCGAAGAGCGGCAGCGACTGCGCGTACTTCCCGTCGCCGAGCACCGGAGTGAGGATGTCCTCGTCCTTCAGGCCGTAGCGCCGGCAGGATTCGAAGTCCTCCACGCCGTACGCCGGTGCGGAATGAACCACCCCCGTGCCGCTCTCGGTCGTCACGTATTCGCCGAGGTACACGGGCGAGGCGCGATCGTAGAAGGGATGCCGGAACCGGATGTTCTCCAGGGCGCCGCCCTTCGCCTGGGCGACCACCTTGCCCTCGAGGCCATATCGCTTCAGGCTCGCCTCGCGAAGGTCGTCGGCGAGCAGGAGAAGACCCTTGTCCGTATCGACGAGGTCGTAGGTGAGCTCCGGATGGACGTTGAGCGCCTGGTTGGCGGGCAGCGTCCAGGGCGTGGTCGTCCAGATCACGGCGTAGACCGGCTTGCCCGAGACCGCCTGCGGCCCGAATGCCCGCTTCAGCTTGTCGAGGTCGTCTTCCAGCGCCTCGAACGCGACGTCGACCGCCGGATCTTTCCGATCCTCGTACTCCACTTCCGCCTCGGCGAGGGCGGAGCCGCAGTCGAAGCACCAGTTCACGGGCTTCAGGCCGCGGTAGATGTAGCCCTTGGCGAGCAGCTGCGCCAGCGCGCGGATCTCGTCCGCCTCGTTCCCCGGCGCCATGGTGAGGTACGGGTGCTCCCAGTCGCCGAGGACGCCGAGGCGCTGGAAGTCGGCCTTCTGGCGGGCGATCTGCTCGGTGGCGAAGGCGCGGCACAGCCGCTGCGTCTCCTGCGCCGGCAGGTTCTTGCCGTGCTGCTTCTCGATCTGCACCTCGATCGGCATGCCGTGGCAATCCCAGCCCGGCACGTAGGGCGCATCGAAGCCGGCGAGGGCCTTCGACTTGACGATGATGTCCTTCAGGATCTTGTTCACCGCCGTGCCGATGTGGATGTCGCCGTTCGCGTAGGGCGGCCCGTCGTGCAGCACGAAGCGGGGCCGGCCCTTCGCGAGCTGGCGCAGGCGGCGGTAGACGCCTTTCTCCTGCCACTGCTTCACGCGCTCGGGCTCGCGCTTCGCGAGGTCGCCGCGCATCGGGAAAGTCGTGTCCGGAAGGTTGAGGGTGTCTTTGTAGTCAGCCATGTCGTTGGAAATAAGCGCGCGCTTCCGCGACGTCGGCGGCGATCGCGCGCTTCAGGTGCTCGAGGTCGGGATATTTTTTCTCGTCGCGGAGCTTCGCCAGGAAGCTCACGCGAAGGTGCTTGCCGTACAGGTCCTCGTCGACGTCGAACAAATGGACTTCGAGGAGGGGGCGCGCGGTCGGGTTGACGGTCGGCCTGCGCCCGATGCTCGCCACGCCGCGCCGGCGCTCCCCGCCCTCCTCGACCTCCACCTCGACGACGTAGATGCCGGAGAGCGGCGGCGAGCGGCGCAGGACGATGTTGGCCGTGGGACACCCAAGGTTGCGGCCGAGCTTCTCGCCGTGCGCGACGCGCCCGCTGATCGAATACCGGCGGCCGAGCAGCCGCTCCGCCCGCGCGAAGTCGGCTTGGCCGAGCGCCTCGCGCACGGCCGAGCTCGAGACGCGCTCACCGTCCACCTGCACGTCGGCCATGGCCTCCACGGCGAAGCCGCGCCGGCTCGCGCTGCGCTCGAGGGCGGGAAAATCCCCAACGCGTCCCTTGCCGTAGCGGAAATCCCGCCCGACGAGCAGCCAGCGCGTCCCGAGGCCGCCCACGAGATAGTCCTCGACGAAAGCTTCCGCCGGCAAGCCGGCGAGCCGCGCGTCGAAGCGCGCGACGTGGACGCGGCCCACGCCGGCCGCCGACATGAGCTCGAGCTTGTCGCGCAGCCGGCAGAGGCGCGCCGGGGCTGCTGCCGGCGCGAAGAACTCGCGGGGATGGGGCTCGAAGGTCAGCACGCAGGATCCGAGGTTGCGCTCGCGCCCCGCGGCCACCACCCGGTCGAGCAGCGCGCGATGCCCGCGATGCACGCCGTCGAAGTTGCCGATGGTCACCGCCCAGCCGCCGGCGGTGCCGGCGGCCGCGCCGGTCGGGGCGCCGTGGGTGACGACCATGGAGTGCGGTTAAAATGCTGAATTATAGTGTCTTTACCGAGGCTTGACGCGACCGGGGAGGCGCCGTGAAGACGCTCGAGGAACAGATGTCCTTCTACGCGGCCTACCACCAGGACGCGCGCAACAAGGCCACGCACTTCTTCGGCGTGCCGATGATCATTGTCTCGCTGCTCGTGCCGCTGTCGTGGCCGCAGGTCGAGCTCGGCCCGCTGCACCTCTCCGCGGCGACCGCCTTCGCCGCCGTCGTGCTCCTCTACTACGTGTTCCTGGACGCGATGCTCGCCATCGGAAGCGCGGTCTTCATGGCGCTCTTCCTGCTCCTCGCCGGATGGCTGGCAGGCCAGGGCGCGGCGGTCGGCTGGACGGCGTTCGCCGTCCTCTTCGTCGGCGGCTGGATCGTGCAGCTCCTCGGGCACGCGTTCGAGGGCCGCAAGCCCGCGCTCGCCGACAACCTGTTCCAGATCTTCATCGCGCCGATATTCCTCTGCGCGGAGCTCTTCTTTGCGTTAGGCTACAAGCCGAGGCTGCATGCCGCCGTCCAGGCGCGAGCCCGCGAAATGCGGGCCGCCGCTGACGCGAAACTGACGGCGGCCTAAGAACACCGAAAGTCTTCCTGAGGAGGAGGAACGCAGCATGAAGGGGCTACTCGCGCTCTCGCGCGGCATCGACGCGCTGAACGAGCAGGTCGGCAAGCTGACTTACTGGCTGATCCTCGCGGCCGTGCTGGTCAGCACCGGCAATGCAATCGTGCGCTACGCGCTCGACACCAGCTCGAATTCCTGGCTCGAGCTGCAGTGGTACCTGTTCTCCTTCGTCTTCCTCTTCTGCGCCGGATACACCCTGCTCCATAACCAGCACGTGCGCATCGACATCGTCACCGGCGGCCTGTCGCCGCGCGCCAAGGCCTGGATCGACATCTTCGGCACCGTCTTCTTCCTCATGCCGATGGCGATCACCATCATGTGGCTCTCGTGGCCGGTCTTCACCGACGCCTGGCGCAGCGGTGAAGTGTCCACCAACGCCGGCGGCCTGCTCGTCTGGCCGGGGCGCCTCATGGTGCCAGTGGCGTTCTTCCTGCTCATCCTCCAGGGGCTCTCCGAGCTCATCAAGCGCGTCGCCTTCCTGATGCGCATGATCCCGGATCCCGCCGACAAGGACGAGGGACCCACCGACGAGGAGCTGCTTGCCGAGGAGCTGCGCAAGCGGCAGGAGGAGGCGGCATGACCACCTTCCT
>JBLNDP010000038.1:0-10095 GCA_050261755.1 Clostridia bacterium | reverse complement strand
GCGACGCGCGCGAGCTGGTTCATCGCGGCCTTGGAGGCGGAATAGGCGGCGGCGCCGAGCCCCGGCGCCGGCACGTTGCGCGAGCCGATCACGACGACCCGGCCGCCCTTTGGCGCGAGCTTGAGCAGCGGATGGCATCGCTGCAGGAGCGCGAGGTTCGCCTCGACGTTCACGCCCATCGCGGCGCGCCAGGTGTCCGGCTTGATCTCCGGGATCGGCTGGGTCGCGGGAAAGATGCCGGCGTTGAGCACCAGCATGTCCAGGCCGCCGAAGGCCTTCACGGCGGCGTCCAGGGCGCGCTCGATGGCCGCCGTATCTGTGAGGTCGCAGGCGATGCCGAGGAAGTCCGGACGCTGCAGGAGTTTTTCGATGGCCGGATTGCGATCGAGCGCCACGACTGCCGCGCCTCGGGCCAGAAACGCCTCGACGCTCGCCCGGCCGATGCCGGACGCCGCGCCGGTCACGAGCGCTACCTCGCCAGCGAAGGCGGGTTGCACGGCGTGCTTGTAGAGCTTGGCCTGCTCGAGCTCCCAGTACTCGACGTCGAAGAGATGGTCCTCGCTCACGGCCCGCCAGCCGCCGAGCGCCTCTGCGCGCAAGATGACGTCTACCGTGTGGTCGTAGATTTCCTCCGCCACTGCCGCTTCGCGCGCATCCCGGCCGGCGGAGAGAAAGCCGAGGTCGGGGTCGAGGATCACGCGCGGGGCCGGGTCGAGCATGACCTTCTTTCCCGTTCCAACATATCTTTCAAAATAACTTCGGTACTGGCGGGCATAGGCGGCCACATCGTGGCCGAGCATCGGAACGGCCTTCGTATAGAGTAGGTGGTCCGGCGTCGCGGGACCCGATTGGCTGAGCTTCGCGACCTTGGGATAGCGCGCGAAGCCCTGCAGTTTCTTGTTCCCACTCCATCTCATGACCAGCGGGAAACCTGCCGCCGCGGAGACTTCTCGCCGCAGCGCGGCGATACCTTGCCTCTTGCCGTCCGCGCTCCCCGAGGGGAGTTCGAAGCGCCAGGCCCCCTTCTTCTCCAGGTAGGCCTCTGCGAGGGAGACGAGCTCGATCATGCGCTCGTAGGACTGTTTGGCCGTATCGCCGAAGGTCAGGATGCCGTGCGAGACGAGCACCATGCCGACGCAGCTCTTGCCGGCCTGCCTGGGAAACTCGCGGGCGCACAGCGCGGCCAGCTGGAAGCCGGCCATGGCGTAGGGAACGATGACGACGCGCTCGCCGTAGATCTCGCGCAGCCGCTTTTCGCCGTCCGGCGCGTTGGAGATCGCGAGCACGGCATCGGCGTGCGTGTGGTCCACGTAGCGGGCCGGGAGCAGGGCATGCAGGAGCGTCTCGACAGAGGGCGACGGAGCGTCGGCGCGCAGCTTGTGCACATTCAGCTCGTTCATCATCTGCGCGTCGGAGAGCGCCGGCAGCGTGGCGAGCTTCTGCATCGCCTTGAGATCGAGCGGGACGAACTGCGCAGGCTCGATGCTCGCCAGGTCGGAGCCGCTGCCCTTGACGTAGAGGACGTCGCGCTCCTCGCCGAAGAGATCCTTCTCGCGCAGCTTGACCGACGTGTTGCCGCCGCCGTGCAGGACGAGCGACTTGTCGCGGCCGAGGAGGCGCGAGCTATAGGCACGCTCCTCCAGCGGGCCGGCGCACCGCGCCGCTTCCGCGTCGCTCCAGAGGCTTTTCATCGCGCGATTATACTTTTCGCGCCATGGTGACCGTGGAGCTGATGGACTGGGAGCACGCCCGGCCGCTTGCCGCGCCGGTTCGCTTCGCCGTGTTCGTCGAAGAGCAGCGCGTGCCGGCCGAGATCGAGCTGGACGACATGGACGCGCGCTCGCTGCATGCGCTGGCGTTCCACGGCAAGGAGGTGATCGGAACCGGGCGCCTGCTGCCCGACGGCCACGTCGGCCGGATGGCCGTGCTGAAAGCCTGGCGGCACCGGGGCATCGGCGGCATGCTCCTGACGAGCCTCATGCAGAAAGCCAAGCAGGAGGGGCATGGCGAGGTCCTGCTGTCGGCTCAAGTCCACGCCATCCCGTTCTACGAGCGCCACGGATTCCGTTGCGAAGGGCCGGAATTCGACGACGCCGGCATCCCGCACCGGACGATGCGCCGGGCGCTCTAGCCGGGGCGGAATTCGTATCGGCGGGTCTCCTGCTCGCCGCCGTCCGGGGCGAAGCTGCGCTCGGCATAGCGCACGACGTCCTTGCCTCTCAGCAAAACGGTCGAGCAGCGCGTGCCATACGCCGGGTTGACGATCTTCGCCTTGGCAACCTCGGCGAAGAAAGGCTCCGGTGCCGGGCTGAGCGCCGCCGCGGCGGTAAAGGACCGCTTCACCGGCTCCACGTCGGGCGAATCCAAGAGGAAGTTGCCCAGCCCGTAGAAGCCCGGCTCGAGGCGCCTTGGCGCGCTGTCCCGGTTCGATAGCCACCAAAGCTCCCGGTCATCAGCGGCCAGCAGGTTGAACCCGCTGTATGTCTTCGCTTGTGCTTGGGTTTCCCGCATGAATTCTTCAACAGGAAGATTCGAAGACAAAAAGCGCACGGGTAAAGAGCCTCTGGAATGCGGAGCGCTGGGCTCGGTGGCGCCGCGGTAGTTGGTCACGGCAGCGAAGCGTCCGTCGCGCGCCACGCCCATCCAGGTGCCCTTCGCGCGCAGGTCGCGGCCGGCGAGGATCGCCGGCGCATCGTCCCAGAAGGCGGCCGGAGCGGCCTCGCGCGCGTGGAACTCGTCGCGGTTGGCCGCGACGGCGAGCGGAAGGTCAGGAAGAGCTTGCCAGGCGAGTACGACCAGGCACATTGCGGGCCTTCAGCTGCTCGTACAGCTGGAACGCCTTCTGCGGCGTCTCTTTCTTGTGCACGACCGCGCCCACGGCCTGGATCATGGCCACCGGATCGTCGGACTGGAAGATGTTGCGGCCCATGTCGACGCCCGCGGCACCCTGGTCGATCGCCTTGTGGGCCATGGTGAGCGCCTCGAGCTCGGGCAGCTTCTTGCCGCCGGCGATGACGATGGGAACCGGGCAGCCCGCCACGACGCGCTCGAAGCCTTCCTCGATGAAGTAGCTCTTCACGTAGTGCGCGCCGAGCTCGGCGGCGATGCGGGTGGCGAGGGAGAAGTAGCGCTCGTCGCGCTTCATCTGCTGGCCGACGCCGGTCACCGCCATGGTCGGGATGCCGTACTTGTTGCCGGTGTCGATGAGCTGCACCAGGTTCTTGATCGACTGGTGCTCGTACTCGGCGCCGATGTAGATCTGGGTCGTGATGGCCGCGGCGTTGACGCGGATCGCGTCCTCGATGTCCACGGCGATCAGCTCGCGCGAGAGCTCGGTGAGGATGCTCTGGCCGCCGGAGCAGCGCAGCACCACGGCGTTCGTGGAGGAGGGCGGAATCACGGAGCGCAGCGCGCCGCGCGTGCACATCAGCACGTCGGCGTGGGGAATGAGCGGCACGATCGTGAGGTCCATGCGCTCCAGGCCCGTCGTCGGGCCCTGGAAGTAGCCGTGGTCGAAGGCGAGCATCACCGTCTTGCCCGACGCCGGGTTGAAGATGCGCGCGAGGCGGTTCTGCATGCCCCAGTCGAGCGCGCCCGCGCCCTTCACGTGGAAAGGCTTGCTCACCTGCGGGATGCCGATCCCGAAGTCCTTGCCTTCCCGGATGTCGTCCTTGTCCGCCATTTCGCCCCCTAGGATTCCAGCTCCGAACATAGCACGAAGCGCTCGACGCGCCGCTCGACGCCGAAGCCGCGGCTCTCCTGCTCGAGCAGCGCTTCGAAGCCCGCCTGGTCCTTCACGCCTTCGTACACCTCCATGTACGTGGACGGATCGTCTCGGCGGCGTATCCAGCGGCCTTGCACGCCGGTCTTTTGCCTCACCTTCTCGAAAAGCTTTTCCACCGAAGCTGAAAGAGCGCGCACTTGCGCTTCGCTCAACTTGTAGTAGACGTAGTAATTCAAACCGGCATCACGGCGAGGAGCTCGCCGCCCGCGGCATCCACCACCACGCCGCCGTTGAACTCCTGGCCCGGCTTGAGCGCCGCGCCGGCCGGGGCGGGCAGGCGCACCATCCGCCGCTTCACCTCGCCGCGATACTGCGCGCGGGCGACGATCTCCTGGCCGGGATAGCAACCCTTCTGGAAATCCACGCCGCCGATCTTCTCGAGATTCACCATCTGCGGCACGAACTGGTCCTGGGTGGCCGCCGTGATCCACGGCCGCCCCGCCTGGATTTCCTGCGCGCTCCATTGCTCTTCCGGCGAAGAAAACGAGGGAAGAGGCGAAGAAGAAGGCGACAACAGGAGGAAGCGGCGCTCGCCCATGCGCACGACGATCGATTCGCCCTCCTGAAGCACTTGCAGCTCCTCGCGAGGCCCGCGGTCCTCGCCCCAGCTGCCGACCTGCGTCCAGGCGGCGGTGACGTCGGCGATCTTCACCTTAGAGCGCAGGACGAACATCGACAAGCGCTTCGCGATGGCCGGAACGAGGTCGCGCGAAAGCTGCAGGAGGAAGCCGTCTTTCGCGGGAATGACGAGGAGCGTGGCGAGCAGGCGCCCCTTGGCCGTGCACCAGCCGGCGAGCGCGGCGCGATCGCGCGCAAGCTTCTGGATGTCGTTCGTCAGCTGCGCGTGGAGGAAATCACGCGCGTCTTCTCCCGACACCGAGATGAGTCCGTAGCGCTCGAGCTTCGCGTGCTCCATCGTAGAATCGCCATTTTAGCGTCACGCGCTTTCTGAAGACCTTCCTCGCACTGGTGTTTCTGGCGGCGCTCGCCGTGGCGGGCTACGCGGCCTGGTACGTCGCGACGCCGCTCGAGGTCACCCATTCGCCGGTGGAATTCGACATTCCCCAAGGTGCTCGCCTGCGAGCCGCGGCGGTCGAGATGGAGAAGGCGGGAATCAAGGTGCGTCGCTACGAGTTCGAGCTCCTTGCGCGGGCGCTCGGGCGCGAGCGCGACGTCAAGGCGGGGAGCTACTGGCTCGGCGAGCCGGTGACGCCGCTCCAGCTCCTCGACAAGCTGACGCGCGGCGACGTGACCCAGGCAGCGGTGCAGCTCATCGAGGGTTGGACGTTCGCGCAGTTCCGGGCCGCGCTGGACGCGAGCCCGGACCTCAAGCACGACACGAAGGGCCTGGACGACATGCAGGTCCTCTCGAAGATCCAGGCGACCGAGCCGCATCCGGAGGGGCTTTTCTTTCCGGACACGTATCTCTTCGCCAAGGGCTCGAGCGACCTCGCGGTCCTGCGGCGCGCCTACGGAGCCTTGCAGCGGCACCTGAAGGCGGAATGGGAGGCGAGGGATACGGCGGTCCCGTATCGCAGCCCGTACGAGGCGCTCATCATGGCCTCGATCGTCGAGAAGGAGACGGGCAAGCCGTCCGAGCGCGACCAGATTGCCGGCGTGCTGGTGAACCGCCTGCGCATCGGCATGCGGCTGCAGGCCGATCCGACGGTCATCTACGGGCTGGGCAACTCCTTCGACGGCAACCTGAAGAAGTCTCATCTCCTCGAGGACGGCCCGTACAACACGTATACGCGCGCCGGCCTGCCGCCGACGCCGATCGCCATGCCCGGCCGTGCTTCGCTGCGGGCGGCGCTGCGCCCGGCGAAGACCGATGCGCTCTACTACGTTTCGCGCGGCGATGGCTCGAGCCAGTTCTCGCGCAATCTCGATGAGCACAACCGCGCCGTGACAAAATACCAGCTCAAACGCTGAGCCCCTCTCCATGCCCGCGCGCGGCAAGTTCATCACGGTCGAAGGCGTCGACGGCGCCGGCAAGTCGAGCCACCTCCAGTTCATCGCCGACCTGGTCGGCGCGAAAGGCGTCCACGCCATCGTCACGCGCGAGCCCGGCGGCACGGACCTTTCCGAGCGCCTGCGCGAGCTGATCCTGAACGAGCCGATGGAGCCGCTTGCCGAGACGCTCCTCATGTTCGCGGCGCGCACGCACCACGTCGCCCAGGTCATCCGTCCCGCGCTCGATGCGGGAACGTGGATCGTGTGCGACCGGTTTACCGACGCGACTTACGCCTACCAGGGCGCCGGCAAGGGCGTGCCGGAGGACCTCATCCGGCGGCTCGCGGACGCCGCGCACCGTGGCCTGCAGCCCGATCGCACGCTGGTCTTCGACTGCAGCTACGAAGTTGCCCGGCAGCGCCTCGAGTCCTCCGGAAAGACGCTGGACCGCTTCGAGCGCGAGGGGCGCGACTTCCACGAGCGCGTGCGCGGCGCCTACGTGGCGCTCGCCAAGGCGGAACCCGCCCGCATGCGCGTCATCGATGCATCGGGCGATTTCGCGGCGATTCGCAAGGCGATCGGAAAGGAGCTCGAGCTCTCGTGAGCGGCCATCCCTGGAACGAGCCGGTCTTCGAGTCTGTCCGGGGACGGCTAGCCTCCCTGCCGCACGCGCTGCTGCTCCACGGCCCGCGCGGCGTGGGCAAGCTCGCCCTCGCCGAGCGCCTCGCGCAGCTGCTCCTGTGCGAGGCGGCCGAAAAGGAAAAGCCGTGCGGCCGCTGCGAAGGCTGCCGCTGGTTGGCGGCCGGCAATCATCCCGACTTCCGCCGGCTCGAGCCCGAGGCCCTCGCAGCCGCGACGGCGGCCGAAACAGAGGAGGGCGCCGAGGACAGTTCGGCGGCCGCGCCCGCGCGCAAGGGCAAGCCGAGCCTCGAGATCAAGATCGAGCAGGTCCGCCAGCTCGCCGCCTTCCTCAACGTCGGCTCGCACCGCGGCGGCCGCCGAGTGGCCCTCGTGCATCCGGCCGAGGACATGAACGCAAACGCGGCCAACGCGCTCCTCAAGTCGCTCGAGGAGCCGCCGCCAGGGGCCATGTTCCTCCTGGTGTCGCATCGCCCGGCGCGCCTGCTGCCGACCATCCGCAGCCGTTGCGTCGCGATTCCGGTGCCGCTTCCCCCGCGCGACGTGGCGGCCAAGTGGCTCGCCGCACAAAAGCTTCGCGACGCCGATCGTTGGCTGGCCTACGCGGGCGGCGCGCCGCTGCGGGCGCTCGAGTACGCGGAGGCGGGCGCCGGCGTCGACCGGCTGCTGGAACAGATCCGCTCGCGCGCCCAGGTGGTGGTCGACGACCGGCCCGAGCTCGAGGCGCTGGCCGAGGCGCTGCAGAAATTCGCCCTGGACCGGGCCCTCGCGGGGTTCAGCCAGAAGGAAATGTTCGCGACCGGGGGCGGCGCCGCCTCAACGTCGCCGCGCGAATGGCTTGCCTATGCGCGCGAAATGGGGCGCAATCGGGCCTTGGCACGCCACCCGCTGAACCCGCGTCTTTTCGCGGCCGCCATGCTGGCGGCGATGCCCAAGAAAACCTAGTGTAAATGCTGAAATCAATTACCCAAGCCGTTGTAGCAGCAAGCTTTGTGCTCTCCCAATCCGCCTGGGCCCAGCAATCCTCGCTGGATCGGCTGCTTTCGGCGGTTGAAGAGGGAGACGCGGCGGCCACCGCCCAATACGTGTCCCAAGGGCTCGATCCCAACAGCACCGGCCCAAACGGGCAGACGATCCTGATGGCGGCGGCGCGGCTGGGGCGCCTGGACGTCGTGAAGACGCTCCTTTCCCTGAAGGCCGATCCCAACCGCCGCTCGGCCCAGGGCGACACGGCCTTGATGATGGCCAGCCTGGGCGGGCATCTCGACATTGTGAAGACGCTCTTCGCCAGCGGGGCCCGCATGGACACGAGCGGCTGGAACGCCCTCCATTACGCCGCGTATAGCGGCTCGCACGAGATCGTCCATTTCCTCGTGCTGAGGGGCGCCGACAAGAACGCGCTCGCTCCGAACTGGGACACGCCGCTCATCCTGGCGATCCGGAACGGCCGCACGGAGGCCGCGAAGGCGCTCATCGAAGACAAGGCCGACCTCACTCACCGGGACAAGAACGGCCAGACCGCTTTGGGCCTTGCCAAGGCGAAGGGAGAGCAGGAGATCGTCCAGTTGCTGGCCAAGGCCGGCGCTCCGGAATAGAGAGTTCAGGTTCCCGAGGCTGCGGGCCTTATCTCTTATTTAACATAATACACATTGTGAAACTCAAAGGGCTGCGAGAAGCCGCCTAGAAACGCGCGGGAGGCATCTGCCCCGGGATCTGGATACGGTATGGCGCGGGCACCTGCAGGGATCGACGAAGCTGCGCATCGGCCTGCTGGATGTCGGACTCCACGGCCTTGCGGACGCAGCCTTCCTTCGCGGCGGCCCTCGCCGCCTCGTCGAAGGAGGTCAGGACCTGGTCGACCTGCTCGGGAGCCAGGCGCCTGCTGAACAGGAGGTGGGCAGCGCGGCGCGAAACCCCGTCCAGCGAGAGATTGCAGAGCTGCCCCCGCTGCCAGGTGCGGCCAAACTGGGAGGCCAGGGCATGCGACATGGAGAGGTACGTGCCCATGGCGCCCGCTTGTCCAAAGGCGCTCGAGCCCAATGCGGCAGCGCTGGCGATCAGCAGCAAGCCGACGCCCAGACCGCTCGCGTTGCGTCCCGCATGGAACATTGGCGGCCGAGCATAGGAGCGCGGTCACCGCGGCGACATGACCGGAATCATTCTCACGCGTCAGCGACGCGCAAGACTGCCGGCGATTAGTTCAGGCGGCCTGAGGGCGGGACCGGGAAGCGCGCGACGGGGATGCCCTCGTCGACAAGCTCCTCGTGCTCTTCGTCGCTCGCCTGGCCGCGGATGGGCCGGGCGGGCGCTTCCTCGTAGAAGATCTTGCGCGCTTCCTTTGGGAAGTCCTTGCCGACGTCCTCCGTCTTCGTGAGGAGCTCGTCCAGCATGCGCGAGTAGAGCATCTGCGCGATGGCGAAGGGGTCCTTCCCTTCCATGTCCGGCGTCTTCTCCGGCGCTTGCGGCTTGGCGGGAGCCTTGGGCGCCTGCGCGCCGACGTTGAAGCGAGTGGCGTGCGGGACGCGCTTCACCGCGGCGTCGCCGCAGGTGGGGCACTGCAGGAGCTTCCGCTTCTTCTGCGAAGCGAAGTCCGCAGCCGAGCTGAACCATCCCTCGAAGCGGTGCTGGTTCGCGCAAAGAAGATCGAAAACAATCATTTAAGGGGCATTCTACATACAATACCTCGATGCTCGCGGACCGCATCGAAGGCAAGTGGATCGACCTCTTCGCGGAGGTCTTCGCGCTTTGCAAAGTGGGCCGCGGCGACGTGTGCGCGGTGCTTTCCGAAAGCCAGTCGCGCGCCCTGAACGTGCAGCTCGCCGAGCTCGCGTTGCAGCGCCTGGGCGCCAAGCCCTTCCATGTCGTCGTTCCCACGGCCCGCCAGACGGCGCCGGTGCCGATCCGCTCCACCGGCGCCTCCAACGCGCTCGAAGGCATGGCGCCGGCCGTGGAGGCGCTCGCCGCGTCCACGTTCGTCGCCGATTGCACGGTCGAAGGGCTGATGCATGCCGCCGAGCTGCCCCGCGTCCTGAAGGGCGGGGCGCGCGTGCTCTACATCTCCAACGAGCATCCGGATGTGCTCGAGCGGCTGGTCCCCTCCTCCGCCGACGAGCAGCAGGCGAGGGCGGCGATGCGACGCCTCAAGGATGGCAAGCGGATGAAAGTGTCCTCCCCTGCCGGCACGCGCCTCGACATCTCGCTCGAAGGCGCACGCGTCGGCGGCGTGTGGGGTTACACCGAGAAGCCGGGCACGCTCTCGCACTGGCCCGGCGGGCTTTGCCTCGCCTTTCCGAAGGCCGGGAGCGTGCAGGGAACGCTGGTCCTCGCGCCCGGCGACCTGAATCTCACTTTCAAGCGCTACCTCGAGACGCCGGTGCGGCTCGCGATCGAATCCGACTACGTGACGAAGATCGAGGGCGACGGCCTCGATGCCCAGCTCATGCGCGAGTACATGGCGGCGTGGGGCGACCGTGAAGCCTATGCCGTCTCGCACGTCGGCTGGGGCCTCAACAAGCGGGCGCGCTGGGACGCGGCTGCGCTCTACGACCGGCGCGACCTGAACGGCACGGAGCAGCGGGCGTTTGCCGGCAACTTTCTCTATTCGACCGGGGCGAACGAGGTGGCGGGCCGGCATACCCTCGGCCACTTCGACCTGCCGCTGCGCCACTGCACGATCGAGATCGACGGCGCGGCGGTGGTGCGCGACGGCGCGCTTGCGG
>JBLNDP010000037.1:0-3927 GCA_050261755.1 Clostridia bacterium | reverse complement strand
TACTCGCCGCGCCTGCCCTCCGGCGAAACGTATAGACGGCGGCTGCTCGCAGAGCTCAACGGAAAGATCGACCTGTCCCGCGTCGTCTTCACCGGGCGCCTTCCCTACGGACAATATCTGGAGCTGCTGCGGCGTTCCGCCGTCCACGTCTATCTCACCTATCCCTTCGTGCTGTCGTGGTCGATGCTGGAGGCGATGTCCGCCGGCTGCCTGGTGCTCGGCTCCCGCACTGCGCCGGTGGAGGAGGTGATCCGCGACGGGGAGAACGGCTTGCTGGTCGATTTCTTCGACCGCGAAGCGCTCGCCGCCGCGATCGACGAGGCCCTGGGTCGGGATCTTTCTTCGCTTCGGGAAAAAGCGCGGCAGACCGTCGTCCAGCGATTCGACCTGAAGACGGTGTGCCTGCCGGCGCAGCAGCGCCTGGTCGAGCGCCTGCTCAGCCCGCCGGCGAAACGAGCTGCCTGAGGCGCGGGCGCTGCACCTTGCCCATGGCGTTCTTGGGCAGCTCGTCGAGGAACACCACGCGCTTGGGATGCTTGTAGCGCGCCAGGCGGTCGTCGAACAGGTGCAGGACCTCCTCTTCCTTGAGCGCGGAATCCTTGTTGCGGACCACGACGGCGCAAGCGACTTCGCCCCATCTCGGGTCCGGGACGCCGACCACCACCGCCTCGGCAATCGCGGGGCAGTCGGCCAGCACGTTCTCGAGCTCCGCCGGGTGCACGTTCTCGCCGCCGGAGATGATCACGTCCTTGGAGCGGCCCACGACCCACCAGAAGCCGTCCTCGTCGACGCGGCCGAGGTCGCCGCTATGGAACCAGCCCTCGGCGTCGAGACCCGTCGGATCGTTCCAGTAGCCGCGCATCACCGCCGGGCCGCGGATCCAGATCTCGCCCTCGACCAGCTTCGCCTCGGCATGCGGCACCGGCTTGCCGGCGCTTCCAGGCTTCCGTAGCGCGTCCTCCTTCTTCAGGGCGATGGCGATCGGCGCCGTCTCGGTCGCGCCGTAGACCTGCCCGACGGGGATGCCGCGGTCGTGGAAGGCGCGGATGAGCGAGTCGGGGATGACCATGGAGCCGGCGTTGAGCAGGCGCAGGCTGGAAAGGTCCGTCTTCGCCCAGTCGGGGTGCGCGATCACCGCGGCCATGGTGGCGGGCACGAGGAGGCTCAGCGTCGGACGGCGCGCCTGTACATCGGCGAGCCAGCGCCCCGGCTCGAAGCGCTTGTGCAGCGACACGGTGCAGCCCATGAAGAGCGCGGGCAACGTCTGGATGTTGAGCCCGCCGACGTGGAACATGGGCAGTGCCGTGAGCACGTGGTCCTCGGGCTGCAGGTCGTGCGCGTAGAAGGAGTTCAGCGCGTTGTTCACGAGCGCGGCCTGGGTCAGGACCGCGCCTTTCGGCTTGCCGGTGGTGCCGGAGGTGTACACGATCAGCGCATCGTCTTCCTCCTGCCCTCCGGGCGCCTGAGGGTTCGTTTTTCCATCGACCCACTGCAAATCCGCTTTCCGCGCCGCGAATTCCTCGCCGACGATCAGCCGGTGGGGAGTGCAGTCGGCGAGGATCTGCTTGTGCTCGGCGGCGGTGAGGCGCCAGTTGAGCGGCACCAGGATCGCGCCGCGGCGGGCGAGGGCGAAGAGAAGGACGAGCATCTTCGGGTCGTTGAAGCCGAGATAGGCGACCCGGTCGCCTCGACCGACGTCCAGGCTTTTTTCCCTCTCGAGGATTTCACCGTAGAACGCGCGATAGGACAGATCCTCGCCCTCGAAGTGGATCGCCGCCTTGCCGGGGAAGCGCTGCGCGCAGCGCTCGATGAACGCCGAGAGATCCACGTCCCTAGTCGGACTCGCCGGGCTCGTAGAGCGCTTCGCGGCCGATGCGGTCGAGGCACAGCTCCGCCGTCCAGGGCAGCATGAGCGCGCCGCAGCGCGAGTCGCGGTAGAGGCGCTCGAGCGGCAGTGTCTTCAGCATCGACTGGCCGCCGCAGGTGCGGATCGCCAGCCGGGAAATCTCGTTGGCGTTCTCCATGATCGTGTACTGGCTCGCATAGGCGCGCAGGCGCGCGTCCTTCGGCGGGTCGACCCGCGCGTCCTGCAGCATGCGCAGGAAGAGCGCCCGCGTCTGCTCGAGCTTCACCCACATCTCCGCCACGGCGATCTGCTTGGTCGGATACATCCTTCTCTTTACTGGAACACCTGGATAGTCGCCGCGCAGATACCGCACGGTAAATTCGTACGCAGCGATGGCGATGCCGAGGTAAGTCGGGGAGAGCGTCGTGAACATGTGCGGCCAGCGGCTGGCCGCCTGGTAATACACGCCGCGCGGCATCATCTGCGCGTCGTCGGCCACGAGGGCGTCCTTGAAGACCAGCGTGCGCGACACCGTCCCGCGCATGCCGAGGGGATCCCAGTCTCCCGTCACGCTGAGCCCGGGCGAATCCGCCGGGACCGACAGGTACAGCGTGTCCCGCATGGAGAGCTGCGGCTTCGCCTCGGTGCACAGCACGCCGTAGTAATTCGCGGCGCCGGAGAGCGAGGCGAAGATCTTCTTGCCGTTGATGCGCCAGCCGCCGTCCACGCGCGTCGCCGTCGTGCCGAAGGGCGCCTGGCCGGCGGCCGCGGCGCTCCCCTCGGAGAACGGCTGCGCGTAGATCGCGCCGTCGTCGATCACCTTCCGGAAATGCTTCTTCCTTCTCTTTTCATGCTCTTCGCGCTGCTCCGCGGTCATCTCGAGGTCGTCGGCGAGGATGCCGGGCCAGAGCGTGGAGCAGGCGTGCATGTTGAAGGTGAGGGCGGTCGCGCCGCAGTACTTGCCGATCGTCGCCGAGACCAGCGAGTAGGTGCGGAAGTCGGCGCCGAGGCCGCCGTCCGCCTCGGGAATGCAGAGGCCGAGAAGGCCGGCGGCGCGCAGGTCGGCGTAGTTCTCGTGCGGGAAGCTCGCCTCGCGGTCGTAGCGCGCCGCGCGCTCGGCGAAGCGCGGCCCGAGCGACTCGGCCAGCTCGATCAGCTGGCGCTGCTTGTCCGTCAGGTCGTATCCCGAGCCGCAGACGGAATAGCGTGCGTCGCTCATAGCTTGTGCTTTTTGAGGAAGGAAAGAACCGCTTCGTTGAAAGGCCGGGGCTGGTCCATCGGCCCGAGGTGGCCGCAGCCGGGCAGGACGACGAATTCGGAGCCGGGAATGGCCTTCGCCATGCGCTCGAGCACCTTGGGCGGCGCGGTCCTGTCGTCGGAGCCCGCGATGAGGAGCGTCGGGACGGAGATGTTCTTCAAGTCGGCAGACCGGTCGAACGTGGTGAGCAGCTTCACGGCCTTCCGGTAGGTCGCCGGCGGGATGTCCGACATGATCGCCTGCGCATGCGCCAGGCCGGAAGGAATGGAATTCGAGCCGCGCATGGTTGGCATGAGGGCGGCGGCGATGTCCGCCATGGTCTTGCCCTCGTCCAGCGGCCCGAGGCGGGCGGCGATGAACTTGCGCACGAACTCCTCGCTGCCGCCGCCGAAGTTCGGGCTCGTGAAGCCGAGCACCAGCGCCTGGGCGCAGCCCGGATAGCGGGCGAAGCCCTCCTGCGCCACACAGCCGCCCATACTGTGGCCCACCAGCACCACCGGCTCGCCGGCGAAGGTGTCGATCAGCCGCTTGAGCGAGGCGCTGACCTGCTCGAGGTCATAGGGCTCGACTGCGGGCGTGTGGCCGTAGCCCGGCTGGTCCCAGGCGTGCGAAGCGTAGCCGTGCGCGGCGAAGTAGGTGAGCTGGTCATCCCAGGCGTGGTGCCCGCCGCCCAGGCCGTGCAGGAAGAGCAGGTGGGTCACGCCGCAAGCGCGCCGTCGCGCACCACCGCCGCGCCGTCGATCTCGATCGTGCAGTGGCGCAGCGGCAGGTCGAAGTGGCCGAGGGTATGCCGGCCCGCCACCTCGTTCGCCCCGGTCGAATA
>JBLNDP010000036.1:0-9485 GCA_050261755.1 Clostridia bacterium | reverse complement strand
GGTAGGCACCCAGGTCGAAGCCGGCTTCTCCCGCGCAGTGCGTGTACGCGTAGAGCGCGATGTCGGCCACGGTGTAGCGTCCGGCGGCGAAGAAAGGCTCCCGCGCGAGGTGCTGCTCCATCACCGCCAAGGCACGACGCCCGCGCTCGAGCAGACGAGGCAGCTCCGCGCGGCGCTCGGTGTCCGGCGGCAGGAATCTCGCGATGAAGCGCGCGACGGCGATGTAGGGCTCGTGGCTATATTGCTCGAAGAACATCCATTGCAGGACGCGTGCTCGCTCGAGGCGCTCGTCGGGGAAGAGCGGCGAGCCGTCGGCGAGGAAGCAGAGGATGGCGTTCGACTCCGCGAGCGTGGTGCCGTCCTCGAGCTCGAGGACCGGCACCTGGCCGTTCGGGTTGCGCGCGAGAAACGCGGCGCTGCGCGTCTCGCCGCGCGTATTGTCCGTCTCCCTCCACCGGTAGGGCAGGCCGAGCTGCTCGAGCGCAAGCTTCACCTTGTAGCAGTTGCCCGAGAGGGCCATGCCGTATACCGTGAACATCCGATCGATTGTAATGGTCGAAGCTTCATGCGCTGCTTTCGCCTCGCTCTCCTCGCCGCCGCGGTTTTCGCCGCCGGCTGCACGCCGATGGCATGGGTGCGCGAGGACACGAGCGCCGAACAGCTGCAGCAGGACAGCGTCGAATGCCAGCAGGCCGCCTGGCGCGAGGCGCGCAGCCTCGACTGGCAATACGCGCCCTTCGGGCCGTATCCGTACCACGATCCGTTCGGCCGCCGGCTCTTCTGGCCGTACGGGCCCTATGCCGGCTCGTATCCCTTCGGCGATCCCTACCTCGAGGAAGGACGGCTGGCGCAGTTCTGCATGAAGAACAAGGGCTACCGGCTGGAGCCGCGCGAGAAAGCGCCGGCATCGGGCTGAACGGACACGATCCAGCCTTCGAGCGGATCGCGCCGCCTCGGAAGGCCGAAGTCGCTCCGCCGCCGCTGCCACGCCCAGGCGGCCTGCACGGCGCAGATCGCCGCATCGAGCCGGTCGGCCGACCCGTCGGCGAGAAGATCGGTCTTCAGGGAATGGCTCAAGGAAAGCCGGATGCCGAGGGGCCTTCCGGCCAGGAGCGCGTCCAGCACGTGACGCCGGACGGACCGGCGCGCCGGCGTCTGGTCGCGTTTCGTGTCGCTCTTGTACGAGGCGCGCAAGCCGAGCTGCTTGCGCACGAGCAGGCCGGGATATGCCTCGAGCGCGACGCGTGCGCGGTCGCCCGCGCATAGCGCGGGCAGGTGCACGCCGGCCGCGAGCAGGCGCGGGGCGCCTTCGTGGAACATGAGCGCGACCGGTGGATTGACGAGCTTCATCGGGCTCGAGGAGCCGGCCGGAGAGTCCGTCGCGCGGTGCACGTATTTGCTGCCGACCGGCCTCGAGGCGCGGTAGCGGTCGAACGCTTTTCTCAAGTCGTCGCGCGTGAGCGATGCGCAATGCTGCACGAGCTCGCGCCACGTCTGCGGCCACTTCAGGTCGCGCACGAGCTCCCGCGGCAGCGAAAACGGCAGGTCGAAGCCGCCGATCCATGGGCCGCGCCGCTCGAGGAACGCCTCGAAATCGGCGAATGTGAAGAGGCGCTCGACCTCTTCCAGGCGAAAGATATTTTCCTTCAGGGAGCCCGAAGCGATCGTGATGGGCTTCGCCTTGCGCGGCGCGCAGGTGAAGTCGACGCCGTAGACCCTCAAGCGCCCGCGCTGGCCTTGACCTGCGGAGCGTTACGGATGGTCTGCAGCACCACGCAATAGCGCTCGGTGAGCTCCAGGAGCTTCGCCCGCTGCTCCGGCGTCGCGTCCGAGTCGAGGTCGAAGCGCAGCCGAATCTCGCGGAAGCCGACCGGGGCGTCCTTGGCGACGCCCAGCGTGCCGCGGAAGTCGAGATCGCCCTCTGCCGTCACTTTCGCATCCCGCAAGGGGATGCCGAGAGCGGTAGCAACCGCCTTGAGCGTCACGCCGGCGCAAGCCACCAGCGCCTCGAGCAGCATGTCGCCCGAGCAAGCCTGCAGGCCGCTGCCGCCGGTGGCGGGATGCAGGCCCGCCTCGACGAGCGCCTTGCCGGTGTCGACGCGGCAGGCGATCCCCTCGCCGATCTGGCCGCTCGCGCGCAGCGTGACGACGGCGGCCGCGGGGTCGTTGCGATAGCGTTCCTTGATCGGCGCTTGCAGCGCCTTGAGCTCTTCCGCCTTCATGGCTTACTCCAGGTACCGGGCATTCCACTGTACATACTTCGCGTACGCGGCGTCGCGCATGGCCTGCTTGTCGGCGTAGTCCTTCGGCTCGAGCGGATCGAAGACGTAGTAGTTGGCGCGGTTGTTCACGGTGGTCATCATGTGCCAGATCTTCTGCGGCAGCGTATAGGGCGGCTGCCATTCGAAGTCGTCCTGCGCCTCGTAGTGCAGGAACACGGGCAGGATCGGCACGCCGGTGCGCATGGAGACGTCGAAGGCGCCCGAGAGGAACTCCGTGTAGAGGCGCCGGCCCTTGCAGCCGCCTTCCGGGTAGAGCGCGATGTTCTGGCCCGACTGCACCGCTGCGACCATCGCGTCGATGGCCTGGTGGCGCGACTCCGGATTGTCGCGGTCGACGTAAAGCGTGCCGGCCGCCTTGCTGATGCGGCCGACCACGAACCAGTCCTGCACCTGCACCTTGGCGAGCGACACCACCTCGAAGAGCGCCGGGATGCCGATGTCCTCGAAGGCGGCCGGATGGTTGGCGATGAGGATGAAGCGCTCCGGCAGGCGGCGCCGGTTCTTCTGGTGCAGGCGCAGGTCCACGTCGAGCGCGCGCACGAACGAGCGGCACCAGGCGTGGAACATGCGCGCGACCGGATGGCGCCCGGGCCACGGCAGCCAGGCCAGCAGGTAGACGAGCGCCGTGAAGGCGACGAAGTCGGCCCAGCCGATCGCCTTGCGCAGCAGGCGGAGGAGGACGAGCACTAGCCGCCGGAGGCGCGGCGCAGCTCCGCCGCAGAGAGATTGTGGATGCGGCCGAAGCCGGCGACGAAGCGCGCGTCGGCCGGAACGATGCGCCAGAAGGAAAAGTCGGCGAGCTCGAAGTTGATCGCCTGCTCCGGGAAGCGGGCCAGCCAGCGGCTCTTCAAAGAAGAGTCTTTGTCTTCAAAAACCGCGGCTTCGCCGCGAATCGTGACCCGCATCAGCGTAAACGGATCCGCGCGGCGGTCGTCGGTCTCGCCGATCGAGAGGGCGCAGCGAGGATCTTTCCCGAGGTCCTGGGTGTGCCAGGCGAGCCGGCTGACATGGATGCAGAAGGACGAGAAATCCGGCTCAGGGAGGAAGAGCGTCATCGACGCCATGGGCGCGCCGCCGCGCAGCGTCGCGAGGTGCGCGATCCGCTCCTTGAGGAGGAGGCTCTTGAGGAGGGCGGCGGCGTCGGAGTCCACTGAGGCGATTGTAGTATTCTCGCCGCCGGATCCCCAGATGCGCTACGAGCTCCTCGTCGGCTTGCGGTACACGCGCGCCAAGCGCCGCAACCGCTTCATCGGCATCAACTCGCTCATTTCCATCATCGGCATCTGGCTGGGCGTGTGGGCGCTCATCGTGGTGCTGTCCGTGATGAACGGCTTCCAGAAGGAGGTGCGCACGCGCATCCTCGGCGTCGTCTCGCACGTGCAGATCACGGGCCCGAACAACCTCCTTCCGGACTGGCGCCCGATTGCGGAAGGCGCGGCACGCGAGCCGCACGTCGTGGCGGCGGCGCCGTTCGTGCAGGGCCAGGCGATGCTCACCTCCGGGCGCGCGGTGCGCGGGGCGCTCGTGCGCGGCATCGACCCGGCGCTCGAGGAGCGCGTCGCCGACTTCAGGCGCCACATGCGCACCGGCTCGCTCGACGCGCTGAAGCCCGGCTCGTTCAACGTCGTGCTGGGGGGCGACCTCGCCCGCGCGCTGGGCCTCGTGCCGGGCGACAAGGTCGCGCTCATCGCGCCGCAGGGGACCGTGACGCCGGCCGGCCTCATCCCGCGCCTTAAGCAGTTCACCGTCGCCGGCACCTTCGAGGCCGGCATTGTCGACGCCGACTCTACGCTCGCCCTGGTCAACCTGCGCGACGCCCAGGCGGTCTACCAGCTCGGCGACACGGTCACCGGCGTACGCCTGAAGCTCGACGACCTCTTCGCGGCCCGCGAGGTGGCGGCGCAGCTCATGGCGCACCTGCCGCAGGACATCTTCGCCTCCGACTGGACGCGCAGCCACGCCAACTTCTTCCGCGCCGTGGAGATCGAGAAGCGCGTGATGTTCATCATCCTCGGGCTCATCATCCTCGTGGCGGCGATCAACATCATCTCCACCATGGTGATGGCGGTGACCGACAAGCAGGCCGACATCGCGATCCTTCGCACCCTCGGCGCGACGCCGCGGTCGATCATGCAGGTGTTCATGACGCAAGGCATGGTGATCGGGCTCGTCGGCACGCTGCTCGGCGTCGTCACGGGCATCGTCATCGCGCAGAACATCGACGTCATCGTGCCGGCGATCGAGCGGATCTTCAGCATCCAGTTCCTCTCGAAGGACGTCTACCTCATCCCGGAGCTGCCCTCCGACCTGCAGGCGGGCGACGTGATCGCCGTGTCGCTCACGGCGCTCGTCCTCTCGTTCCTCGCCACGGTGTTCCCGAGCCTGTGGGCTTCGCGCGTCAACCCGGCGGAGGCCCTCCGCTATGAATGAGGCGATCCGCGAGGTGCTGAGAAGCGTCGGCCTGAAGAAGACCTATTTCGGCCCGCAGCCGGTGACGGTGCTCGAGGGCATCGATTTCGCCGTCGGGCGCGGTGAGCGCATCGCGATCACCGGCCGCTCCGGGTCCGGCAAGTCGACGCTCCTGCACCTTCTCGGCGGGCTGGACTCGCCGACGGAAGGGAGCGTCCTCGTCGAGGGCCGGCCCTTCAGCGCCATGGGCGAGGCCGAGCGCGGCCGCGTGCGCAACCTTACCTTGGGCTTCGTCTATCAGTTCCACCACCTGCTGGCCGAGTTCACGGCGGTCGAGAACGTGGCCATGCCTTTGCTGATCCGGAGGCAAGCGCGGGAGGAGGCATTGGAGAAAGCAAGCGCGGTCCTGAAGGAAGTCGGATTGGGCCACCGGCTGGAGCACCAGCCGGGCGAGCTCTCCGGCGGCGAGCGCCAGCGCTGCGCCTTCGCGCGTGCGCTGGTGACGGAGCCCGCGTGCGTGCTCGCGGACGAGCCGACCGGCAACCTCGACTCCCATACCGCGGACGAGGTCTTCGACGCGATGGTGCGGCTCTCCGACTCGCACGGCACGGCGTTCGTCATCGTCACGCACGACGCCGGCATCGCCTCCCGGGCGCAGAAGGTCTACGAGCTGCGCGACGGCCGGCTCGCGCCGCGCTAGGTCAGCCGGCGAGCCGCGCCTGCAGGGCTTCCCGCCCTTCGGGGTGCGCCATGATGACGAGCGTGCTGCCCGGCTCGACGCGGTAGTCGTGCGGCGGATTGAAGAGCCACGCGCTGTCGCTGCGTACCGCGAGCACGATGTAGTCGCGGGACATGGGCGCCACCTCGGCGAGCGGCCGCGCCCTGAACTCCCTTGGGACGATGACCTCCTCGACGCGCAGCCGCTCGTCGGTGCGCAGCATCTCGTCGAGGAAGCTCACCACCGCGGGCCGCAGCATGCTCGAGGCGATGCGCATGCCGCCGGTGAAGTCCGGCGACACGATCGCATCGGCGCCGACGCGCTTCAGCTTCTCGACGTTGCCTACGTCGTGGCAGCGCGCGACCACGCGCAGCGAGGCATTGAGCTGCTTGGCCGAGAGCGTGACGATGAGGTTGCGCGCGTCGTCGCCCGTCACGGCGAAGACGCCGGCGGCGCGGGCGACGCCCGCCGCCTGCAGCTGCTCGTCGTCCGAGGCGTCGCCGTGCAGGGCGAGCGCGTCCGGGAAGCGCTCCTTGAACGCCTCGAGCGACTCCGTCGACGCGTCCATGGCGACGAAGGCGCGTCCGGTGACGTGCAGCTCGTGCGCGACGTTGGTGCCGACGCGGCCCACGCCGCAGATGATGTAGTGCCGGTCCAGCCGGGCGATGCGGTCGAGCATCCTGCGCCTCCTCAGCTCCTCGTTGAGCTCGCCTTCCAGGATGAAGGCGGTCATCTTCGAGGTCATGTAGAAGATGTTGGCGACGCCCACGAAGCCGATCACCATGGTGAAGATGCGGCCGCCGGGGCTGTGCGTGAGGTCGATCACCTCGGCATAGCCGATGGTGGCGATCGTGATGAAGGTCATGTAGACGCAGTCCAGCAGCGTCGCCTTGCCCGCGGCCACCTGCCAGTAGCCGGCCGTGCCCACGAGCATGATCGCGAAGAAGGCGAGCGTCGGGTTGCGGAAGGCCCGGTAGGCTCGGTGCGCCAGGTAGCCGTAGTAGGTCACGGCGTGCCGCCCGTGCCCTCGTGCGCGCGATCCTCCTGCAGCGTGCGCTGAAGCTCGTCGCGAAGCTCGTTGGAGACCGTCACGTGCGCGTCCGGCGAGTCGCGGTGCACCGCGTAGAGCTTGGCGACGACGTGCTCGTCGTGCTCGAAGAAGGCCTGCGCGGCGCGCGCGGCGCGCTCCGGCTCGCCGGTCACCTGCGCGAGCGCCGCCTCGCCGAGCTTCAGGGCGGCGAGCCAAGTCTCGCGCTCGATCACCTCGACGCCGAGGTCGCGCAGCTGGAAGAGGTGGCGCATGTCGTGCGCCCGGGCGACGAGCCGCAGGCCGGGGAAGTGCTTGCGCGCGATGGCGGCGAGCCGGGTGGTCGCCTCCGCCTCGTCGAGCGCGATGACGAGCAGGCGGGCGCGCGCGGCGCCGGCGGCGTGCAGGAGGTCGAGCCGCGTGGCATCGCCGTAGAAGACGCGGAAGCCGAACTTGCGGCTCTCCTCCACGTGGTCGGGGTCGTCGTCGAGCACCGTCGGGTGGTAGCCGCTCGCGTTGAGCAGGCGCGCCACGACCTGGCCGACGCGGCCGAGGCCCGCAACGATCACCTCTGCCGAATCCGGGGTCTCGGCGGCGCGCTTCGCCGCACCCTTGGCAAGGCGCGGCGCAAGCAGCCGGTCGTGCAAGGCAAGGAGGAAGGGGCTCGCCAGCATGGAAAGGCCGACGGCCAGGATGATCGCCTGGTTCGTGCTCGACGTCATGGCGGCACCGCCGGCGCCGGGCCCGAGCAGCACGAACGCGAACTCGCTGCCCGGAGCGAGGAGGAGGATGAAGAGCGGCAGCTCGCTTGCCGGCAGGCGCAGGCGCGCGGCGATGATCCACAGGACGAGCGCCTTGAGCACCAGGAGCGCCGCCACCATCCCGAGCACGATGAGCGGATTCGCGAGGAGGACCGTGAAGTCCGTTCCCATGCCCACCGAGATGAAGAAGAGCCCAAGCAGCAGCCCCTTGAAGGGCTCCACCGCGGCCTCGATCTCGTGGCGGTACTCCGACTCCGCGAGCAGGACGCCGGCGAGGAAGGCGCCGAGCGCCATGGAGAGCCCCGCCATCTCGTAGACGAGCGCGATGCCGAGCACGAGCAGCAGCGCGAAGGCGGTGAAGATCTCGCGCAGCCGGGTGCGCGCGATGTGGCGGAAGACCGGCCTCACGAGGTAGTGGCCGCCCACCAGCGTCGCCAGGATCACCGCGGCCGGATAGGCGAGGTCGCTCGCGCTGAAGCTCGTCTCGCCCGTGCCGCTGACCAGCGGAAGGAGGGCCAGCATCGGGATGACGGCGAGGTCCTGGAAGAGCAGGATGGCGAAAGCCGACTGGCCGCCGTGCGTGCCGAGGCCGCCGCGCTCGGTCAGCGGCTGGAGGGCGATCGCCGTGGACGAAAGGCAAAGCGCCATGCCGGCGATCACGGCGATGCGCACGTCCACGCCGGCGATGTGGCCGGCCAGGGCAATCACCGCGATGGTGCCGACCACCTGCGAGAGCCCGAGCGCGAGCAGACGCCCGCGCATGCTCCAGAGCCGCCGCGGCTCGAGCTCCAGGCCGATGACGAAGAGAAGGAACACCACGCCGAGCTCGGCGAACGACTGGATGTTCGCGGCGTCGCCGACCACCTTGAGGCCCCAGGGCCCGATGGCCACGCCGGCGAGGAGATAGCCGGCCACCGAGCCCAGGCCGAGGCGCTGCGCGGCCAGGACGGCGATCACCGCCGAGCCGAAGTACAGCGCTGCCTGCAGCAGAAGGTGGTTAGCCGGTTCCACGCCGCTTTCTTCTGCGCCAAGAATAAACAACATGGAGCCGCCAGGCGATGCTCGTGGCGAAGTACCCGGCCACGGCGAGCGTGACGGCGAGGGCCACGAGGCCCACGGCGAGCGGCTTGCCGAGGGAGAGCATCCAGTCGAGCAGGGCGTGCAGCGAGCCGATCCAGTCCGACCAGTCCACCTCGTAGGGCGCGGGCAGGCTCGCGCGGCGGCCGTCGGGCAGCAGGGCAAGGCCGTAGCGGTAGGCCAGCAGGTAGAGCGGCACGATGGTGAATGGGTTGGTATAGAAGGTGACGACCAGGGCAACCGGCACGTTCTGCCGCAGCGGCACGGCGACGAGCAGCGCGCCGAGCATCTGGAAGGGCCCCGGGATCAGCCCGCAGAAAAGGCCGATCGCCACGGCGCCCGGCACCGAATGGTGGTTCAGCGACCACAGGCGCGGATGGCCGAGCCAAGGGGCGAAGAAGGCGACCAGGCGCCGGCCGCGCACGGCTTCGGCGTCGGGAACGAACTTGCGGAGAAACTTGCGCGCCACGGTCAGCCGGGTCGAAGGAGGCGCGTTGCATTCTAGATGACCCTCGCCGCCGTGGCGTTTGCGCTGGGCGTCGCGCTGGTCCAGCAGCTCGCCGAGCTGCCCGGCGCGGCCTGGGCGCTCGCGCTCGCGCCGCTCGGCGTTCTCGCCTGGGTGCGGCCGCGCACCGCCTTCCTCTTCGCCTTCGCGCTCGGCGTGGCCTGGTCGGCCACGCTCTCGCGGCAGCGCATCGAGGCGTGGCTCGCGCCCGCGCTCGAGGGACGCGAGATCCAAGTCATCGGCGTGGTAGCCGGCCTTCCGGCGGCGAACGAGCGCGGCGCGCGTTTCGAGTTCGACGTCGAGTCCTCGCCCGAACCTTTGCCCCCGCGCCTGCTCCTGTCTTGGTACCGCAGCGCCTCCGCCGAAGAGGGTGCGGCGCCGCTCGGCGCGGCGCTGCATCCGGGCGAGCGATGGCTTCTGACCGTGCGCTTGCGGCGGCCGCACGGCAATGTCAATCAGAACGGCTTCGACTTCGAGGCCTGGCTCCTCGAGCGCGGCATCGGCGCCACCGGCTACGTGCGCCAGCGCGGCGAGCAGCGCCGGCTCGGCGAGCGCGGCTCGCTGCTCGACCGCGTGGAGGGCGCTCGCGAAGCGGTGCGCGATCGTTTCCTTGCGGTGCTGGGGCCGACGCCGGCCGCGGGCGTCCTGGCGGCGCTCGCGGTGGGCGACCAGCACGCGATCTCCGGCGAGGAGTGGCAGCTCTTCA
>JBLNDP010000035.1:0-10365 GCA_050261755.1 Clostridia bacterium | reverse complement strand
GGCGCATCGACGAGCATTCGAACGTGACGTCCAACGGGCCGCCGGTATACCAGTTCAAGACGGTCATTCCGATCGCGGGCGCCCTGGTGCTGCTGCAGGGCTTCGCGGAGATCGCCCGCTGCGTCGTCTGCCTGCGCACCGGCGACTGGCCGGAGCGCCTCAAGGATGCGGAAGAGATCGACGTGATCGAGCAGCAGCTTTCCAAGAGCACCTACGTGGACGAGGAGTCGCGCAAGATCGCGATCGAGCGCGCGCACGAGATCGACGAGGCGGCGCACCAGCGCGGCCTCGGCGAGCGCGCCACCGAGGAGCTGGGCCGCCACGGGGAGGCGAAATGAGCGATCCCGCACTCGGCCTGACGATGCTCGCGCTCATCGTGATCGTGATCATGATGGGCTTCCCGACCGCCTTCACGCTGATGGGCCTCGGCATGTTCTTCGGCTTCTTCGCGCTCCACGATGCGAGCCTGCCCTGGTACCAGAACAAGATCTTCGACCTCATGGTCGAGCGCACCTACGGGGCGATGAACAACGACACGCTCATCTCGATCCCGCTGTTCGTCCTGATGGGATACGTGATGGAACGGGGCGCGCTGGTGGACAAGATGTTCTACAGCATCCAGCTCGCGTTCCGGCGCTTTCCCGCGTCGCTGGCGGTCGCCACGCTCATCGTCTGCACCTTCTGGGGCATCGCCAGCGGCCTCGTCGGCGCGGTGGTGGTGCTGATGGGCGTGATCGCCTTCAACCCGATGCTGAAGGCGGGCTACAACGTGAAGCTCGCCTCCGGGGTGATCACGGCGGGCGGAACGCTGGGCATCCTGATTCCGCCGTCGGTGATGATCATCGTCTACGCCGCCGTCGCGGGGCAGTCGGTGGTGAAGCTGTATGCGTCGGCCATGTTTCCGGGCTTCTTCCTCGCGTTCCTGTATCTCATCTACATCGTGGGCTGGGCGCTGATCGACCCGAAGATCGCGCCGAAGCTGGCTGAGTCCGAGGTGCGCATCCCCGTGTCCGACTGGGTGCGCGGCCTTTCGCAGGCGTACTCGCCCAAGATGCTGTTGGCCCTGTTGAAAGCGGCCGTGGCGCCCGGCAAGGCGTTGACGCTTCCCGCGGCCGAAGGCAGCAAGGGCGGCTACATGGCGGTGTTGAAGGGCCTTGGGGCTGCGCTCTTCCCGCTCATTCTTTCTGCCGCATGCCTCTGGGGCGTGTGGTGGTACGTCGTGATTCACCAGCAGGCCGACATCCAGCCGGCCGCCACGGCGATCGAGCGCCAAGCCTCCAGCGACGTCTCGCAGGCTTCCCCCGCCAAGCCGGCCGCGCCGGCGGGCGAGGGCGTGCAGGAGCTTGGCGGCGGCGAAGGCGCGGTCGAGGAATCCAAGGACGCGAACACGCTGGAGGAGGTCGGCAACCCGGATCTGCTCAAGGAAGGTCCTGCGGCGCCGGCCGAGGCCGGCCCGCCGCCCGAGTTCTACACGTACTTCTGGATCATCGTCGCGGCGACCGCCCTCGCGCTCCTCTGGTACTACTGGAAAATGGAGGCGGACCAGTTCGAGCTGCTCCGGCTCCTCATCTCGTCGGTGATGCCCCTCGGCATCCTCACGATCGTCGTGCTTGCGGTGATTCTCTTCGGCATCACGACGGCGACGGAATCGGCCGCCGTGGGCGCGGCGGGGGCATTCCTTCTGGCGATCCAGGCGAAGACCCTCAACTGGGAGCGCGTGAAGGAGTCGGTGTTCCTGACCGCGAAGACCACGGCGATGGTCTGCTGGCTGTTCGTCGGCTCGGCGCTCTTCTCGGCGGTATTCGCCATCCTCGGCGGCCAGCAGCTGGTCGAGAAATGGGTGCTGTCGCTCAACATGTCGCCGGTACAGTTCATGATCCTGTCCCAGGCGATCATCTTCGTGCTGGGCTGGCCGCTGGAGTGGACCGAGATCATCGTCATTTTCGTGCCGATCTTCCTGCCGCTGCTCAAGCACTTCAACATCGATCCGATTCTTTGGGGCACGCTGGTGTTCGTCAACCTGCAGGCGGCATTCCTCAGCCCGCCGGTCGCGATGTCGGCGTTCTACCTCAAGGGCGTGGCGCCCAAGCACGTGACGCTCAACCAGATCTTCGCCGGCATGATGCCGTACATGCTCATCGTGATCGTCTGCATGATCCTCATGTACGTCTGGCCGGGCATGACGCTCTGGCTGCCGAACTACCTGTACGGCGGCGGCTGATCGGGCGATGGCCATGGAATCGCCGGCTACGCTGACGGGCCTCGAGGCCCTGCGCCGGATGCAAGACGGCCTGCTGAGCTCCGAGGAGCTCGTCGAGGCCTGCCTGGAGCGCATCCGCCAGGTCGAGCCCACGGTCCAGGCCTGGGCCTTTCTCGACGAGGCGTACGCGCTCGAGCAGGCGCGCGCCGCCGATGAACGGCGTCGCTCGGGCGCCGGGGCCGGGCCGCTCAACGGCCTGCCGGTGGGCGTGAAAGACATCTTCGACACGGCCGACATGCCGACCGAGAACGGCATCGCCTTGCACGCCGGCCGCACGCCACGCGAGGATGCGAAGGCGGTCGCCATGCTTCGGGCCGCGGGTGCGGTGATCGTCGGCAAGACGGTCACCACCGAATCGGCTTACTACTCGCCGGGGAAGACGCGCAATCCCTGGAATCCCGAGCACACGCCGGGCGGCTCCTCGAGCGGTTCGGCGGCGGCCGTCGCGGCGCAGATGGTGCCGCTCGCGCTCGGCAGCCAGACCAATGGATCGGTCATCCGGCCCGCCGCGTTCTGCGGGGTCTATGGCTTCAAGCCGACGCATGGACTAATACCGCGCACCGGCGTGTTGCCGCTCTCGCAAGTCCTCGACCACGTCGGCCTCTTCGCCCGCACGCTCGAGGACTTGGCGCTGCTCGGCGAGTCGCTCGTCGGCTACGACGCCGGAGATCCAGATACGCGGCCGCGCGCAGCGCCCGCTTTTCGCGCCGTGCTCGCCGAGGCGCCGCCGATCGAGCCGACGATCGCTTTCGTGAAGACGCCGCATTGGGAGCGTGTGAGCGCCGACGCAAAGGAGGCCTTCGGCGAGCTCGCGAGCCTCCTCGGCGACCGTCTGGAGGAAATCGAGCTGCCCATCCGGGCCGCCGATGCGTGGGATTGGCACAAGCTGATCATGGAAACCGACATGGCGGCCAACCTCGAGCGCGAGTGGGAGAGCGGCCGCGAGCAGCTCTCGCCGCAGCTTCGCGGGCTCATCGAGCGGGGAAGGGAAGCGCGCGCGGTGGACTACCAGCGCGCGCGGCGCAGCGCCGCTGTCTTGACCGAGTCCTTCGAAGACCTCTTTCTCGAGCGCTACGACGCGATCCTGACGCCAGCGGCGCCGGGCAGCGCTCCCAAGGGGCTCGCCTCGACCGGGGACCCCGCCTTCTGCACGCTCTGGACGCTGTGCGGGATGCCCGCCGTCTCGCTACCGCTGCTCGAGGACGGGGCCGGCCTGCCGATCGGCGTTCAGCTCGTCGGCCGGCGCAACTTCGACGCGCGGCTCCTGCGCACCGCGCGCTGGCTCGCCGAGCGGATCCAGGCGAACGCCTAGGCTCGCCGCGGCGAGCGACTTCAGCGACTCCACTTCCGCGCGCAGCCGCTCGAGCTCCGCGCGGTCGGAGAACGCCACGATCCAGTGGGTGAGTGTCCCGGCGCTGTCGCGCACGCCTGCGAACGACAGCTCGACCGGCCGTGCCTCCCCATCCTTGCCCCACGTGCCCAGCTCCCAATGCCGGGGCGATTCGCCGAGCACGCGCTGCACGAGCGCCTCGTCATTGCGGAAAAGCAGTGCGGCGATCGGCCGCCCGAGCACCTCGGTCTCCCGGTAGCCGAAGAAGGAGAGGAACGCGGCGTTCGCGTAAGACACGGTGCGCGCGCGCGAGACGGCTTCGACCAGGGCGAGCGGCACGCCGCACGCACCCAGCGCGGAGCGCGACAGGGCGCTCTCGGCGAGGAGCCGCGACAGCGCGGGGGCGGCGTCGGGGCGGCTGGGGCGCGGCGGCAGGCTGCTCATGACCGTCTTGTTACACGAAAGCGAGGACCCGGGCAGCGGCATTCTTGCCGCTGCGGGGGATATTTCTGGCCGCTCGTGACAAACCCCACACTAGGCCGCACGACGGCTCCTGAGGGAGAGGGAGTAGCAGTAGCGGCGCAGCCGCTTCAGGTCGGCGGTCTCGATCGCGCCGCGCAGGAATTCCATGTTGCGGTCGATCTCCGACTGGTACGGATTGGCGCCGTCGAAATGCGCCAGGACGTAGCGATCGGCGCCGCCCAGCTTCCGGTCGATGCGCTCGCGCGCGACGCGCTCGTAGAAGCCCGGCGTCTTGAGGATGAGGTCGTCCGGCGACGCATAGCGAACGATCTCCTCGCCCTCCGGCGAGACATCGCGCGCGATGTTGCCGAGGACGAACTCCTTGTACAGGAACTCGCGGCATTTCTCGAGGTACATGCGGTCCGACATCTGCCCGATGAGGTCCGCGGTGCCGACCATGCAACCGAGCAGCCGGTCCTTCGTGTCGGCGACCTGGATGTCGTCGATGTCCATCTCGTAGCCGGTAAAGTGCACGAGCTGCGCGGCGACGCTCGCCTCGGCGTCGAAGCCGAGCATCGGCAAGTAGGCCGAGATGAAGTCGGCGCTGCGGCTGACGTGCACCTTCGTGAAGACTGCGCCGTTCTCGACGCGCGCTTCCGACGCGCGCTTGAGGTACCCGCAGTCGTGCAAGAGTGCGACGAGCACGCCGAGCATGGCGCGGCGAGGCCCAAGGCGGTCGGCGGGCGCGCAGGTCCGGTCGTGGCCCTCCAGCAGGCGCGCCATCGCGAGCGACATGTCGAGCGTGTGGCGCATGTCGTGGTAAAGCGTGTCGCACGCGAGGTAGCCGGGATAGTTGCCCTCGAAGAGCGCCTTGAAGTCGTCGAAGGCGAAGGACAGCGCGGCGAAATCCTCGCCCGGCCAGCGGGAACTGAAGAGGTCGAGCACCGCGTCGCGCACGCGCGCGGGATCCTCCACGTTCACGCGGTTCGTGACGTCGTTCTGGTTCAGCCGATCACGCATTCCCCTCGCCGGCGCGAACCCCCGTACGCTGCCGGCGTTCCCCCTCAAAGTTGACGATTATTATTCTCTTCCGCGCAGGCCCGTGCAACGCCGGCCGCGGCGGCGGGAAGACAGCGGGAGACGGCCGATAAGCCGGGTTCTGTGGCCCCCGGCCCGGGCGGACCCGGCGGGGGCTGGCAGCCATTCCTCTAGGCCCGGAGTCACCCCCGGGCTCAAGCCACCTACCCGCAAGCTCGGCCGAGCCGGCCGCGGCATGTCGCCATGCCACGCTTGCCTATTTGGTGTTGCTCCGGATGGAGGTTGCCGCGTTTCACCCCTGGCGGGCCGAAGCCTGCCAGGACTCGTCTCTGTGGCCCTCTTCGTCGCCTTGGCGCGCGCTTGCGCGCGCGCTTATAGCGCCAGGGCGTTACCCTGCATCCCGCTCTGCGGAGCCCGGACTTTCCTCTATGTCGCCATAGCGGCTGCCTGGCCGACTCCCGGGCGGGATTTTATCGCGCGAGCCCGGCGCCGGCCCGGAAGTAGCGCCGGTCCGCATAGAAGGCGGCGTCCTGCCCCGGCCACCATCCGGGCACGCCGAAGATGGGAAGCGGCGGAAGCACCCGCGGCGACGCGTCGGCCGGCAAGGCGCGCACCCAATCGGCCGCCTGGCCATCGGCGTCTCCCGGCGCCACCACGAGTGCCTTGCACGTAAGCCCCGGCCAGGGCTTGAGCGCTTGCTCGAGCGCGGCGTGCCCCAGCAACCGGACGTCGAAGCCCGAAGCGGTGCGTTCGCGCTGCTCCCAAAAAAGCGCGGACCATTCGCGCTTTGCCAGGAGCTGAGCGAGCAGGGGATCGTCGCAAACGACGATGGCGCCGCCTTCGTCCAGCAGCGTGAGGAGGTCGCGCAGCGGGCCCCGGCGCCCGTGCTCGGCGGGAATGGCGGCGGCGTGCCGCGCATTGAGCGCTGCCTTCGTGCGCGGAAAGGCGAGCCACGCCAGCGCATTGAAAAGATCGTGGAGGTTGTCAGGGCGCGTGGCGACGCGCCCGGTCTCGAAGGCTTGCAGCTCGTACTCGCCGTAGCGCGCCTTGTCCGCGGAGGGAGCGACGAACCGCAGCGCCGCGCCGCTCGCGACCCGGATGCCGGCCTCGGCGGCGAAGGCGTTCAGCTCGTCGAGGCTGGCAAGCGGTGGCTCCGCCAGGCGCGCGAGCCAGGGCGTCAGTGCAGCGAACGCAGGATGACTGAACGAGACGTCCAGAAAATCAGGCGAGCTTCCAGGCGACCGTCTCGCCGGCGCGCAGCGGCACGAGCTGGTCGCTACCGAACGGCAGCGAATCGGGCACCGTCCATTCCTCCCGCACGAGCGTGATGCGTTCCTCGTTGACCGGCAGGCCATAGAAGCGCGGCCCGTGCAGGCTGGCGAAGCCTTCCAGGCGATCGAGCGCGCCCGCCTCTTCGAAGGCGGTCGCATACAGCTCGATTGCCGCATGCGCGGTGTATATGCCCGCGCAGCCGCACGCGACTTCCTTCGTGCCGCGCGCATGCGGCGCGCTGTCCGTGCCCAGGAAGAACTTCGGATTGCCGGAAGTCGCCGCCTCGACCAGCGCTTCGCGGTGCTCCTCGCGCTTCAGCACGGGGAGGCAATAGTGGTGCGGGCGGATGCCGCCCATGAAGAGGGCGTTTCGATTCATGAGCAGGTGGTGCGCCGTGATGGTCGCGGCGACGTTGTCGCCCGTGACCTCGACGAATTGCGCCGCCTCGCGCGTCGTGATGTGCTCGAGCACCACCTTCAGCCGCGGAAAGCGCTCGAGAAGGGGACCGAGCGTCTCCTCCAGGAAGGCCTTCTCGCGGTCGAACACGTCGATGGCCGGGTCGGTCGATTCGCCGTGCACGAGCAGAGGCATGCCGACGTCCTGCATCTTTTCCAGCGTGTGGAAGCAGCGCGACAGGCGCGTGACGCCCTCGTCCGAGTGCGTCGTCGCGCCGGCCGGATAGAGCTTCACCGCGGCGACCCGGCCGGAGAGCTTGGCGCGCGCGATCTCCTCGGGCGGCGTATCGTCGGTCAGGTAGAGCGTCATCAGAGGCTCGAACGACGCGCCCGCACCGTCCCCATCCTGCAGCGCAGCCAGGATGCGCTCCCGGTAGTGCAGCGCCTGCTGCGTGGTGCGCACCGCGGGCTTGAGGTTCGGCATGACGATGGCGCGCGCGAAGCGCCGGGCGCTGTCGCCCACCACCGCCGCGAGCGAGGCCCCATCGCGCAGGTGGAGGTGCCAGTCGTCGGGCCGGACGAGGTTAAGCCGGTCCATCCGCCAATTTTACTTGTCCTTCGCGATGGCCTTGCGGTAGAGCGCATTCTTCGGCGCTCCGGTGAGCTTCGCCGCGATGCGAGCTGCCTCGCTCGGGGACAGGACCTCGACGAGGAGCGCGAGCGCTGCATCCGGATCCACGGCGGGCGCGCTCTTCGCAGCCGCCCCGGCCGCCAGCACCAGCGCGAACTCGCCTTGCTCGCGGTGCGGCGAGGCGGCGAGCCAATCCTTGGCCGCGCCGAGCGGCAGGCGGGCCGTTTCCTCGAACTTCTTCGTGAGCTCGCGGCCGATGAAGATCTCGCGGGCCGGGCCGAAACGCTCCAGCAGGTCGGAAAGCGTGCGGCCGATGCGGTGCGGCGCCTCGTACAGCACGACGGGCCAGGGCTGCTCGAGCGCGTCCACCGCTCGCCGGCGCTCGGCGCCCGACGCGGGCAGAAAGCCCGCGAAGAGAAACCCGGCCTCGCCGAAGCCGGAGGCCGAGTATGCGGCCGCCGCGGCGCTTGGACCCGGAACGGGGCTGACCCGGATGCCGGCGCGGTGCGCCTCGGACACGAGGTGCGCGCCGGGATCGGAGACCGCGGGCGTGCCCGCGTCGCTGACAAGTGCCACGGTGCGGCCGGCGGCCAGTTCCGCGAGCAGCCGCACGGCCGCGCGGCGCTCGTTATGCGCGTGCAGGGCAACGAGCGGGCGCTCGATTCCGGCCCGCGCGAGGAAGGCGCCGGTGACGCGGGTGTCTTCGCAGGCGATCAGGTCCGCCCCGCGCAGCACCTCGAGCGAGCGCGGGCTCGCATCGGCCAGGTTGCCGATCGGTGTGGCGACGACGAAAAGGGTGCCTGCGCTCATGGCGTCAACCGCGAAGGGCGGTGGGCCGTTAAGGTGCCATGAACTCGAGCGGAGCGCGAGCCGAGGACCTGTGCGCCGACCTGCTGCGCGCCTCCGGGCTACGGCTGCTCGAGCGCAACTGGCGCTGCCGGCACGGCGAGATCGACCTGATCGCCGAGGAGCGCGGCATGCTGGTGTTCGCCGAGGTGCGCATGCGCTCGAGCGAGCGCTTCGGCGGGGCGGCGGAGAGCGTCACGCAGGCGAAGCGGGCCCGGCTGGTCGCCGCCGCCCGCTTGTACCTCACGCGCAAGCCCGAGGCGGCCTGCCGGTTCGACGTCTTCCTCGTCGGCGGCAACCGGGTCGAGTGGCTGCGCAATGCTTTCACCGAGTAGGGCGGCAGGCGCAGGCGCGGCGCTTTTCCTGCTCGTTTCGGCAACGGCGCCCGCCGGCGAGCCGGTACCGGCGGTGCGGCTGCTCGTGCAAAGCTCGCCTCTTGCGGGGTTCCGCTATCACGCCGCGCGAGAGGTGTGGAACGAGCTGCGAGTCGGCGATGCGCTCGAGCTCGCGCGCGAGCCGGAGAACCCGTACGACGCGCGAGCCGTGAGCGTGTCGTGGCGCGGCCGCAAGCTCGGGTACGTGCCACGGCGCGAGAACACGGCCGTCGCCTGGGCGCTCGACCGCGGCGAGCGGCTCGGCGCGCGCGTGAGCGTCCTCGCGAAGCATCCGAACCCGGCGAGGCGCATCCGCTTCGAGGTGTTCCTCGAGTGACTTGTGTAGAATTTCGCGCATGCTTCTCGAGCGCATCGCCGCGCATTTCGCCGAAAGCGCGAATCTCAAGCTCGCCGCCTCGCAAGTCCTCGCCGCACCGATCGCCCAAGCCGGAAGCCTGCTGGCCGATAGCCTGCGCGCCGGGGGCAAGGCGCTCGCCTGCGGCAACGGCGGCTCGGCCGCCGACGCCCAGCACTTTGCCGCCGAGCTCGTGAACCGCTTCGAGCGGGAGCGCGCGCCGCTCGCCGCCATTGCGCTCACCACGGATAGCTCGACGCTCACGTCGATCGCGAACGACTACGCCTACGAGCAGGTGTTCTCCAAGCAGGTGCGCGCCCTCGGCCGCCGCGGCGACGTGCTGCTCGCGATTTCCACGAGCGGCAATTCGGCCAGCGTGCTCGAAGCCATGCGGGCCGCCCACGAGGCGGGCGTACGCGTGATCGCGCTCACCGGCAACGGCGGCGGCAAGATGGCTGCCCGGATTGCCGCGGACGACGTGCATATCTGCGTCCCGCACCAGAAGACCGCTCGCATCCAGGAGGTGCACCTTCTCGTCCTGCACTGCCTGTGCGATGCAATAGACGTCGAGCTCTTCGGAGGGAAGCCGTGATACCAACCAGGTGCATGCGATGGATCGTTGCCGCGCTGGCTTGCGCAGCCGCGCTCGCGCTGCAGGGGTGCGAGGTCGCGCTGCTCGGTGCCGCCGCGGGCGGCACCATCACCGCGTTCGAGGACCGGCGCAGCTCAGGCACTCAGATCGACGACGAGGCGATCGAGCTGCGCATCGGCAACCGCATCGCGGAGCGCTTCGGGGAGAAGGCGCACGTCAATGTCAATTCCTACAACCGGGTGGCGCTGCTCACAGGCGAGGCGCCCGACGAGGCCACGCGCGCCGAGATCGAGAAGATCGCGGGCGGGGTGGCGGCGGCGCGCGGAATCGTGAACGAGGTCGTGGTCGCCGCGCCGGCCTCCATGAGCAGCCGCGCCAACGATTCCTTCATCACCTCCAAGGTCAAGGCCCGGCTCCTCGACGCGCGCGGCGTAAGTCCCGTGCATGTCAAGGTCGCCACCGAGGCGGACGTCGTCTACCTCATGGGCGTCGTGACCGAGCAGGAAGCCGAGCAGGCCGTCGAGCTGGCCCGCACGACGGGCGGCGTACGCAAGGTCGTCAAGATCTTCGAGGTCTGCAAGGCGACGGATGAAGTCTGCAAGCCTCATCCCAAGCAACAGCCGGCGGAGCCGGCGAAGAAGCCTGCGCCCTAGCCTTCCCTTCGAAGCCAAGCTGCGCCGGCCCGAAGAGGTCGCGCGATGGATCGGCGCGCTCGCTCGGCCGCTCGTCTTCACGAACGGCGTATTCGACCTGCTTCACCGCGGGCACGTGACCTACCTCGCGCGCGCGCGCGCCCTGGGCGCGAGCCTC
>JBLNDP010000034.1:0-16389 GCA_050261755.1 Clostridia bacterium | reverse complement strand
CCGGGAAGCACCGCATAGTTGCAATAGAAGACGCCGTTCAGGTTGATGGCGACGACGTCGTCCCACCCCTCGGGCGACATCACGTCCAGGTTGCGCTTGCCGCCGGCGATGTTGGTGCCGGCGCTGGCGACGAGGATGTCGATGCGGCCGTGCCGCTTCTCGATGCCGGCCGCGGCGCCGAGGACCGCCTTCTTGTCCGCCACGTCGAGGAGCAGCGCCTCGGCGCTGCCCGCCTTCTTCAGCTCGGCCAGGGCGGCGTCGTTCGTGTGCGCTGTGCGCCCGGAGATGACGACGTGCGCGCCGGCCCGGGCGAGCTCGAGCGCACCGGCCAGGCCGATGCCGCTCCCGCCCCCGGTGATCCAGGCGACCTTGCCCTTCAGCGATGCCATCCGCCGCCTACCGCTTCTTGTACTGAGTCGCGCCGAAGAGCACCTCGGCCTGCTCCTTGGAGAAGCCGGGCGTGGTGCGGCGGCGCTCCGCCAGGACCTCGACGCCCCGCTTCACCGCCGGGCGCTCGGCGATGCGGTCGCGCCACTTCTTGAGGTGCGGGAAGTCGTCGATGTTCACACCCTGCCGCTCGGGAGCGCGCAGCCAGGGAAAGGTCGCCATGTCGGCGATCGTGTACTCGTCGCAGGCGAGCCATTCCGACTTCTTCAGCTGCGCGTCGATGACGCCATACAGACGGTTCGCCTCGTTGCGGTACCGGTTCATGGCGTACTCGATTTTTTCCGGCGCGTACTGCAGGAAGTGATGCGCCTGGCCGAGCATCGGGCCGACATGGCCCATCTGCGTCATGACCCACTGCATGACCTGCCACTTCTTGCGCAGGTCCTGAGGCAGGAACTTGCCCGTCTTCGAGGCCAGGTAGAAGAGCATCGCGCCCGACTCCGCGAGGGCGAAGGGCTTCCCGCCCGGCCCTTCCTGGTCGACCATCGCGGGGATCTTGTTGTTCGGCGAGATGGCCAGGAACTCGGGCTTGAACTGCTCGCCCGCGCCGATGTCCACGCCGTGGACGCGGTACGCGAGGCCCGTCTCCTCGAGCATGATGTGGATCTTGTGGCCGTTCGGCGTCGGCCAGCTGTACAGGTCGATCATCGCAGCGCTTGCTCCTTTCAGTCTTCGTCGTCGTAGATGACGACGGTTCCGGCGATCTTGTCGTGGAAGCCCTGCTTCTTGCGGTCGATGCCGATCCAGGCAAAGCCCAGGCACAGCGGAAGGGTGGAGACGAAATAGGCGAAGAAGCGCACGACCAGGGTTCCGGTGCTAGGGGCCGCGTGCGTGCGCGCGTCGACGATCTTGGCCGAGATGGCCATCTTTCCCGGCGTGGCGCCGCGGTAGCGCCAGAAGACGAGCGTGGCGATGACGAGCGCGATGTTTACCAGCCAGTCGACCAGCCCGCGCCCGCCGCTTGCCTGGGCCTGCAGGTCGAAATACTGCATGCCGTAAAGGGCGATCATCAGCGGCACGATGATGACCATGATGATGAACGAGTCGATGAGGAAGGCCACGAAGCGCTTCCAGAACCCGACGTACTCCACCTTCGCCGCGGAAGCGGCCGCGGCAGCCGCCTCAGGCGAGCCTGACGAGCTGTTTTCCAAGGTTCTCCCCCTTGAGCAGGCCGATGAAGGCCTTCGGCGCGCTCTCGATGCCGTGCGCGACGCTCTCGCGGTATTTTAGTTTTCCTTCGGCGACCCAGCCGGAAAGCTCCGCCAGGGCCCGCGGCCAGAGCTCCATCCGGTCCGAGACGATGAAGCCCTGCACGCGGATCCGGTTGACGAGCACCGACTGGAAGTTCTTCACGCCGTAAGGATCGGTCGCGTTGTACTGAGAGATGAGGCCGCAGACCGCCATGCGCGAGAAGGCGTTCATGCGCCGGAGCACCGCGTCGAGGATTTCGCCGCCAACGTTCTCGAAGTAGCAATCCACTCCGGCGGGCGTCGCGGCCTTCAGGTCTTCGTGCAGCCGGCCGGCCTTGTAGTCGACGCACGCGTCGAAGCCGAGCTCGCCGGTCACGTAGCCGCATTTCTGCGGCCCGCCGGCGATGCCGACGGCGCGGCAGCCCTTGATGCGCGCGATTTGCCCTACTGCGCTGCCCACGGCGCCGGAGGCGGCCGAGACGACGACCGTCTCGCCGGCTTTCGGCTGGCAGATGTCGAGCAGGCCCACCCACGCCGTGACGCCGGGCATGCCGAGCACGCCGAGATACGCGGAAAGCGGCACGCGGCTGTCGTCTACCTTGTTCAGGCCGCGGCCGTCCGAGCAGCCGTATTGTTGCCAGCCGAAGGCGCCCACCACCTTGTCGCCGGCCTTGAACTTGGGGTTCCTCGAGGCGACCACCTCGCCGGCCGTGCCGCCCACCATCACCTGGTCGAGCTCCTGCTTCGCCGCATAGGACTTCACGTCGTTCATGCGGCCGCGCATGTACGGGTCGAGCGAGAGCCACAGGTTCTTCACCAGCACCTCGCCGTCCTTCGGCTCGGGCACCGGCACGGTCTCGATGCGGAAGTTCGCCTCGCTCACCCAGCCCGTGGGCCGGCTGGCGAGGACGACGCGGATGTTAGAGGCTGGCAAAGCGCGCGAGATGGTAGTCGGCGCCGCCGTATTGCTCGGCGATCACCGTCAGGCGGCGAAAGGCGTGGCTCACCTTCATCTCCTCGCTCATCCCCATGCCGCCGTGCAGTTGCACCGCCTCCTGGCTGATGTGCCGGGCGTTGTCGGCGATCTTGATCTTCGCGGCGGAGACCGAGCGCTTCCGGTCCTTCTCGCTCTCCGCGGCGTCGGCTTTCGAGCAGGCAAGGCACGCCATCGAGCGCGCCTGCTCGAGGGCGATGAACATGTCCACCACTCGGTGCTGCAGCGCCTGGAAAGCGCCGATCGGCACGCCGAACTGCTTGCGCGTCTTCAGGTATTCGAGCGTCGTCTCGCACGCGAACTTCATCGCGCCGATCGCCTCCGCGCAGACGAGCGCCGTGGCGAAGTCGGTCGCCTCCTCGATGAGCGCCAGGCCGCCCTCCAGCTTCTCGGCCTTCGCGCCTTTCAGCGCCACGTCCGCGGCGAGGGTCTCGTCGAGCATGCGGAAGGTCTTGAGCTGCGCGTCCTTGGCGTCGATTAGGAAGAGCGCGAGGGTGCCGCCGTCCTTCGCGGACACCACCAGCTTGTCCGCCATGGGCGCGCCGACCACGGCCCTCTTTTCGCCGTCGATCGTCCAGCCGGCGCCGGCTTTCTTCGCGACGGCCTTGACGTGGTCGGGGCGGTGGCGCGCGTCGGCCTCGGTATGGGCGAATGCCAGGCGCATCTTGCCTTCCACGACCGCGCTCAGCACTTCTTTCCTCTTCGAGGGGGACACCAGCTTGGCCGCGACCAAGGTCGGCAGGTACGGCTCCACGACCAGCGCCTCGCCGAAGGCCTCCATGACGCCCATGAGGTCCACCGCGCCGCCGCCAAAGCCGCCGTAGTCCGTGGAAAGCGGCAGGCCGGTGATGCCCATTTCTGCAAACGTGGCCCACGCCTGCGGGCTCCAGCCGTCCTTCGACGCGACGATCTTCTTGCGCGCCTCGAAGCCGTAGTCCTTCTGCAGGTAGCGCCGGACGGAATCGGCGAGGAGCTGCTGCTCTTCGTTGTAGTCGAAATTCATGTCAAAGCCCCAGCGTCATCTTGGCGATGATGTTCCTCTGGATCTCGTTCGACCCGGCGTAGATCGTCGTCTTGCGCATGCTGCAGTAGCGCGGGCCCAGCGAAGCGGCGATGCCGCTTGCGTTCGCCGGGTCCTCCGCCTGCATCATGAGCTCGGTGAGCCCCTGCTGGATCTCCGTGCCCTTGATCTTCAGCATCGAGACGTCGGCGCCGGGAGGCTGCCCGGTGCGGCGCATCTGGTCGAGGAAGCGCAGGTTGGTGATCTCGAGCGCCGTGAGCTCCACCTCCAGGCGGGAGAGCCGGTCACGGAAACGCGGATTGTCGATCTGGCCGGTCTGCTTGGCGAAGTCCTTCAGCTTCGCCAGCTCGCGCTTGGACGCGCCGATGCGGCCGGTATTCATGCGCTCGTAGCCCAGCAGGTACTTCGCCACCGTCCAGCCCTTGTTCTCCTGGTAGACGAGGTTCTCCGCCGGCACCTTCACGTCCTCGAAGAACACCTCGTTCACCTCGTGCGCGCCGTCCATGAGGATGAGCGGCCGCACGGTGATGCCCGGCGTCTTCATGTCGATGAGCAGGAACGAGATGCCTTCCTGGCGCTTCTCCACCGAGGAATCGGTGCGCACCAGGCAGAAGATCCAGTCCGCGTAGTGTCCGAGCGTCGTCCAGATCTTCTGGCCATTCACGACGTAGTGATCGCCTTGCCGGACGGCCTTGGTCTTGAGCGACGCGAGGTCGCTTCCCGATCCCGGCTCCGAATAGCCCTGGCACCAGAAATCCTCTCCCTGGTAGATCCTGGGCAGGAAGCGCTTCTTCTGCGCTTCGGTGCCGAACCTCAGCAGGACCGGCCCGCACATCGTGAGGCCGAACGGGATGAGCGGCGGGCTGCCGACGTAGCCGAGCTCCTCCTCGAAGATGTAGCGCTGCACGACGTTCCAGTCGGTGCCGCCCCATTCCTTCGGCCACGCGGGCGCGACCCAGCCCTTCTTCGCGAGGATGCGGTGCCAGCGCAGGAGATCCTCGCGGCTCAGGTGGTCGTAGCTCGCGACCTTCTCGCGCAGCTCCTGCGGCAGGTTCTGCTGCAGCCAGGCGCGCACCTCGTCGCGGAAGGCGAGCTCCTCGGCCGAATAGTTGAGGTCCATAGAGGGAAAAGTCTAAACCTTTTGCGCGTTTGAAACGCGCGGCGGCGCCGCTAGACGATCGAGACGCCGCCGTCGGCGACGATGACCTGGCCGGTCATGAAGGCGGCCGCGTCCGAGGCGAGGAAGACGGCAATCCCGCCGATGTCGCGGGGCTCCCCCAGCCGGCGCAGGGGCGTAAGGCTCTCCCGCTCGGCGCGGCGCTTGTCGTCTTCCCAGAGCGCCCGCGCGAACTCCGTGCGGATGAGCCCCGGCGCGATGGCGTTCACGCGCACCTTCCGGGGTCCCCATTCGGCGGCCAGGTTGCGTACCAGGTGATGACCGGCGGCCTTCGACATGCCGTAGGCGCCGATCACCGTATTGGCGAGGAGGCCGCCGATCGACCCGACCAGGGTGAAACTGCCGCCTTCCTTCATTTGCGGCAGCGTCATGGCAGCAAGCCAGAGCACGCTCTTCACGTTGTTGGCGAAGATCTTGTCGAAGGCATCGTCGGGAATTCCCGTGAGCGGGCCGTAGTACGGGTTGCTCGCTGCGTTGGCGACGACGGTGTCGATTCGCCCCCACTTCTGCAGCGTCGCGTCGACGAGCGCCTGCAGCTCCTCCTTGCGCGAGACGTTGCAGGGCTGCGCCAGGACTTCCAGGCCCTGCTTCTCGAATTCCTTGCGCACTTCGCTGCACGCGTCGGCCTTGCGGCTGCAGAGCGCGATGCGCGCGCCTGCACGCGCGAGCTCCTCCGCGATCGATTTGCCGATGCCGCGCGTCGCGCCGGTGACGAGGGCCACCTTGCCGCGCAGGTCGAAAAGGCTCGCCGTCATGTCAGTCGCTCATTTCACTATGTGAAATCTAGTATGACTAAGTTGACACGCGAACGGCTCCGCAAGAATATCGAAACGCGAAACGATCCGCTGTACCCCCATAAGAAATTCAAGAGGAGAGGCAAGCCCATGGGCGCCCCAGAAGCCGCGGCACCGCTTTCCCCACCCCCCGGTCAATTCAGCTACGAGCACGAAGGCGACCGGCAGTTTGCGACCACCCTGGCCCGCGGCCTGGAAGTCCTGCGCTGCTTCACTCCGCTCGAGCCGCTGCTCGGGAACAAGGAGATCTCCGTCCGCACCGGCCTGCCCAAGCCCACGGTCTCGCGGCTGACCTACACGCTCACGAAGCTCGGCTACCTGCGCCACAACATGCGGCTGGGCAAGTACCAGCTCGGCTCCGCCGTCCTGTCGATCGGCTATCCCCTGCTCGCCTCCATGAACGTGCGCCAGGCCGCGCGGCCGCTCATGAAGGAGCTCGCCGACTACTGCAACGGCTCGGTCTCCATGGGGGTCCGCGATCGCCTCAACATGGTCTACGTCGAGTCCTGCCGGAGCGGCAACGGCATCACCACGCTTCCGGACATCGGCACGTCGGTGCCCATCTCGCAGTCGGTCATCGGCCGCGCATTCCTGGCTTCCTGCACGCCGCCGGAGCGCGAGGCGGTCCTCAACCAGATGAAGGTCAAGGATCCCGAGGCGCACCGCAAGTTCCGCCCCTCGATCGACAAGGCGCTCGACGACATCCGCAATCGCGGCTTCTGCGTTTCCATCGGCGAGCTGCGCCGCGAGGTCTTTGCCGTCGGCGTGCCGATGCGCCGCACCGTGGACGGCGAGATCGTCGCGTTCAATTGCGGCGTGCCGGGCTTCATGGCGAAGAAAGGCCAGCTGGAAGACGATATCGGGCCGCGCCTGGTCGCCATGGTGCGGAACATCGAGGCATCCCTGGGCTTGCACTAAGCATTCGGGACCTCCTCCACTACTTCCAGGGCCTCGACGACGAGGCGCGCCTCGCGCTCACGCGCGGCGGCCGGATCATCCTCATCCTCGTCGTCGCCTGGCTGCTGCAGGCGCTCGCCGGCCGCCTGATCCGCGTCTTCCGGCGCGTGATGGAGCGGCGCCAGAGCGCGCCAGACGAGCTGCGCCGCATCGACACCGTCGGCACGGCGTTCCACTACTTCGCCACCGTGATCGTGGTCCTGATCGCCGGAACGCTGATCCTCGGCGAGCTCGGCATCTCGATCGCACCGATCCTCGCCACGGCGGGCGTCGCCGGCGTCGCCATCGGCTTCGGCGCGCAGAGCCTCATCAAGGACTACTTCTCGGGCTTTTTCCTCCTCATCGAGGACCAGGTCCGCGAGGGCGACGTCGTGGAGATCGCCGGCAAGGCCGGCGAGGTCGAGGAAGTGACGCTGCGCTACGTGCGCCTGCGCGATTCCGAAGGCAGCGTGCACTTCATCCCAAACGGCGAGATCAAGCTCGTCTCGAACCGCACGCGGCAGTACGCGTACGCGTTCCTCGACGCGGCGATCGCCGGCCACCACGACGTCCAGCCGGCGCTCGACGCGATGCGCGACGTCGCCGAGGCCATGCGCAAGGATCCGAAGTACGGCCCGGCCATCCTCGGCGATCCGGAGATCTGGGGCGTGGACCGCTGGGAGCTGTGGGGCCTTGCCCTCCGCGGCCGCATGAAGGTGCTGCCGCGCGAAAAGGACAGCGTCCGCCGCGAATTCCTCAAGCGCCTGGTGGCGGCGTTCGAGGCGCGCGGCGTGAAGCAGCCCTAGCGGCCCGCGAGCCCTCCTCTCGCGCCTGTGGCCGCTCCCTCGATGATCGCGGCGATGCGCGCCACGCCGTCGCTGAGCGCCGCCGGCCCCGGCTGGAGGATCTCCGAAGACTTGATCTCGTGCAGCTCGCCGTGGCGCACCGCGCTGATCGCCTCCCATCCCGGCCGCGCGGCGACGCGCTCCGGCCGGAACTTCTTGCCGCACCAGGATCCGATGATGACTTGCGGGTCGCGCCGAACCACCTCCATCGCGTCCTCGATGATCCTGCCTTTCGCGTCCTGCTCCCGGGATTTTTCAGGGAAGACATCCCGGCCGCCGGCGATCTCGACGAGCTCGCTGACCCAGCGGATGCCGCTGATCATCGGCTCGTCCCACTCCTCGAAGTAGACGCGCGGGCGGTAGGGAAGCTTTTTGCTTTCTCTTCTCAGATCGTTCAAGCCTTGTTCAAGTCGCGAAACCAGGGCGCCGCCTTTCTCCGGCACGCCGACCAGGGCGGAAACCATTTGAATGACGCCGAGGATCTCGTCCACGGAGCGCTGGTTGAAGACGACGACGTTGAGTCCCGCTTTGGCGAGATCTTTCGCGATGTCGGCCTGCAGGTCGGAGAAGCCGAGGACCAGGTCCGGCTTCAGCTCGAGAATTTTTTCCTGTTTGGCGTTCAGGAAAGAAGAAACCTTGGGCTTCTCGCGCCTGGCCCTCGGCGGCCGCACCGTGTAGCCGGAGATGCCGACGATTCGCCGCTCTTCGCCGAGGAGGTAGAGCGTCTCGGTCGTCTCCTCCGTCAGGCAGACGATCCGCTCGGGCAGGCGTGCCGGCATGGGCGACAGACTATAAACTAGCGCCCCGATGCCCGGCCCGCTCAACGGCACCAAGGTGCTCGAGATGGAAGCGATCGGCCCCGCGCCGTTCGCCGGCATGGTGCTCGCGGACCTCGGCGCCGACGTTCTGCTCCTCGAGCGGCCGCAAGCGGCGGACCTCGGCCTGAAGCGCAATCGCCGCCATGACGTCATGCTACGCGGCAAGCGCTCCGTGACGCTCGACCTGAAGCAGGAAAGCGCCGCGCGAACGGCGCTGCAACTCGTCGAGCGCGCCGATGTGCTCATCGAAGGTTTCCGGCCCGGCGTCATGGAACGCCTCGGCCTCGGACCGGAGCAAGCTTTCCGGGTGAACAGGAAGCTCGTCTACGGGCGCATGACCGGCTGGGGGCAGACGGGTCCGCTGGCGGCGCGCGCCGGGCACGACATCAACTACATCGCCCTTGCCGGCGTGCTGCACGCCTTCGGACGCAAGGGCGAGGCCCCCGTGCCGCCGCTCAATCTCGTCGGCGACTTCGGCGGCGGCGGCATGCTGCTCGTGGCGGGCGTGCTCGCCGCGCTCGTGGAGGCGGCGCGCTCCGGCAAGGGGCAAGTGGTCGACGCGGCGATGGTGGAAGGGGCATCGCTCCTCGCCGCCATGTTCTCGGGGCTCATGAAGGACGGCCAGTGGAGCGAGCGGCGCGGCGAGAACATCCTCGACACCGGCGCGCCCTGGTACGGCGTGTATGAGACCAGGGATGGCAAGTACGTCTCCATCGGCTCGATCGAAGGACGGTTCTTCGAGGAATTGCTTTCCCGCCTCGAGCTGGAAAGCGTGCCGCCGCAGCACGACCGCTCGCGCTGGCCCGAGATGAAGGCGCTTTTCGAAAAGACCTTCAAGGGCAAGACGCGCGACGAATGGTGCAAGGTCTTCGACGGCTCCGACGCCTGCTTCGCGCCGGTCCTGAGCTTTTCCGAGGCGCGCCAGGACGCGCACAATGGCGCGCGGCGGGCATTCGTGTCGGTTGCGGACGTGGAGCAGCCGGCCCCGGCGCCGCGCTTCTCGCGCACGCCGGCCGAGGTGCGCGGCGCGCCGCCCGAGCGGGGCGAAGGCGGCCTGCGCGCCCTGGCCGATTGGGGGTTTTCGAAGGCGGAAATACAGTCCCTGGCCAATCAGGGGCTGCACTATAGGGATAGGGAGTAGCGATGCTCGGACGCCTAATGCCCCGCGAGGGGAAGTTCTTCGACCTGTTCAACGCCCACGCGGACCGCATCGTGGAGGGCGCGGGCGAGCTCGCGGCGATGATCGGCGAGTTCCGCGACCTCGAGACGCACGCGCAGCGCATCGACGCGAGCGAGCGAGCGGCCGACAAGATCACGCACGAGACCATCACGCTTTTGCACAAGACGTTCATCACGCCCTTCGACCGTGACCAGATCCACCAGCTCATCACGGCGATGGACGACATCCTGGACCTCATCCAGGACGTGGCGGAGTCGGTCGCGCTCTATGATTTGCGCTCGGTCACACCGGAGGCAAGGCAGCTCGCGGAGATCTGCCAGGTGTGCTGCGACCGGGTGCGCACGACCGTGCGCCTGCTCTCCAACATCAAGGACTCGGAGGGCATCCTCAAGTACTGCCAGGAGATCGACCGGCTCGAGTCCGACGCCGACCGCGTCATGCGCTCGGCGCTCTCCAAGCTCTTCCGCGAGGAGAACGACGTCAAGCAGGTCATGAAGCTGCGCGTCATCTACGACCTCCTGGAATCCATCAGCGACCGCTGCGAGGACGTCGCGAACGTCGTCGAGGGTATCGTCCTCGAGAATTCCTGATGGGCGACGGCGCCGTCCAGATCGGCATCCCGATCCTCGCCGGGCTCGTGATTATCGCCCTGCTTTTCGATTTCATGAACGGCTTCCACGATGCCGCGAACTCGATCGCGACCGTGGTTTCGACGCGCGTTCTGAAGCCCTACCAGGCGGTGCTGCTGGCAGCCTTGTTCAACGTCGTGGCGCTCTTCATCTTCCACCTGAGCGTCGCGACGACCGTCGGCAAGGGCATAATCGATCAGGCGATCGTCGACCACTTCGTGGTCTTCGGCGCCCTGGTCGGCGCAATCAGCTGGAACATCATCACTTGGTGGTACGGCATTCCCTCGTCGTCCTCGCATGCGCTCATCGGCGGGCTGTGCGGCGCAGCCATCGCCAAGGCGGGCTCCTGGGCGCTCCTTCCCGCCGACATACTCAAGACGGTCGCCTTCATCTTCATCTCGCCGATCGTCGGCATGATCCTGGGCGCTCTGCTCATGATCGCCGTTTCATGGCTTTTCGTGCGCTCGACACCGTCACGGGTCGACCGCTGGTTCCGGCGCCTGCAGCTCCTCTCTTCGTCGCTCTATAGCCTGGGACACGGCGGCAATGATGCGCAGAAGACGATCGGCATCATCTGGATGCTCCTGATCGCTGCCGGACAGGTGGGCGCGAAGGAATCCGTCCCCATCTGGGTCATCGCTGCCTGCTACGTCGCGATGGGCCTCGGAACTGCGTTCGGGGGCTGGCGCATCGTCAAGACGATGGGTCAGCGGATTACCAAGCTGAAGCCGGTGGGCGGCTTCTGCGCCGAGACCGGCGGCGCGCTGACGCTCTTCCTGGCCACGAGCCTCGGCATTCCGGTCTCGACTACGCACACGATCACCGGCGCCATCGTCGGTGTGGGAACGGCTCAGTCCGTGTCCGCGGTCCGCTGGGGAATCGCGGGCAACATTGTCTGGGCCTGGATCCTCACCATTCCCTGCTCGGCCTTCATTGCCGGGGTCGCGTGGTGGATCGCCCGGGTCGCGCTCTAGAGCGCTAGTGCATCTGCATGTGGCCGTGCGCCATCGGCGTGGCCTTCTGCACTGCGAACTCCGCCTTCACCTCGCCGGCCTTCTGGAAGCGAAGCGTCACGGGCACCTTGTCGCCTTCCTTGAAGGGTTGCCGGACGTCCACGAACATCAGGTGAGCGCCGGCGGGCTTGAGCTCCAAGGAACCGCCGGCGGGGATGTCATACCCCTGCACGGGCCGCATGGTCATCACCTCGCCTTCCTTGCGCGTCACGTGCGTTTCGACGCGCGCGGCGGCGGGCGAGCTGGCGCCCACCAGGCGATCCGGGCTCGCGGACTTGTTCCGCACCACGAGGTAGCAGGCGCCGAGCTTGGTGCCGGCCGGCATGGCGCGGCACCACGGCTGCTCTATTTCGACCTGCGCATAGGCCGGGGCGGCAAGGAACGCGAGAAGCGATACGAAGAGACGATGGGTTTTCATGCGGACTTACGGTACTCCTCTTCCTGGAGCTTGCGCCACAGGATCTTTCCCGTGGCCGTCTTGGGGAGCTCGTCGACAAACTCGACCACGCGCGGCACCTTGAAGGCCGCCATGCGGCGCTTCGCCCATTCGATGATCGCCTCGGGGCCCTTGGCCACGGCGCCCTTGTCCTTCAGCACGATGAGCGCCTTCACGGTCTCGCCGCGATAGGCGTCGCGGGCGGCGATCACGCAGGCCTCCTGGATGTCGGGATGCGCGTAAAGCATCGCCTCCACTTCGGCCGGCCACACCTTGAAGCCGGAGGCGTTGATCATGCGCTTGAGCCGGTCGGTGATGAAGAAGTAGCCCTCCTCGTCGTAGTAGCCGAGGTCCCCGGTGCGGAAGAACCGCTTGCCGTCGTGCTCGATGAATACGTCGCGCGTCGCCCCCGGCTGGTTCCAGTAGCCCTGGAAGACCTGCGGCCCGTGCACGATGATCTCGCCCACCTCGTCCGGCCCCTTGTCGACGAAGGTCTCGATGTCCACCACGCGCGCATCGGTGTTGCAGATCGGGATGCCGCCGCACTGGCGCTTCGGCCGCTGGGGCGGGTTGATGTGCGTGGGCGCCATGGTTTCCGACAGGCCGTAGCCCTCGACGTACTGCAAGTGAAAGACGTCTTCCAGCTTTCGCGCGAAGGCCTCCGGCATGGCGGCGCCGCCGCCGCCGAGGACCTTGAGGGACGAGAGGTCGTACCGGCCGAGGTTGGGATTGGCCAGGAAGTCGACCAGCATGGTGGTGATCGCGGACCAGTTCGTCACCTTCGCCCGCTCGATCAGCATGGCGGCGCAGTCTCGATCCCAGCGCGACATGATGACGATGGTGGCGCAGCGGTAGAGCGGCCCGTTCATGCCCGCCTGCATGCCGGTCACGTGGAAGAACGGCAGCGCGCTCAACGTGACGGAGCCGTCGTCCTGCGCGCCCCGCCACAACAGATAGACGACCGCTGTCGACTGAACGTTCGCGTGCGTATGCATGCAGCCTTTCGGCTTGCCGGTGGTTCCCGACGTGTACGGCATCACGGCGAGGTCCGTTGGCCCGGCCCGGTGCTCGCCCGGAACGTAAGCCGAGCGGATGGCGTCGTGCCAAGTCACCATGCCGGGGCGGTCCGGCGCAATCTGCGGCGCGAGCAGGAATTCGGGCAGCGGATACTCCTGGCGTTCCGGCAGGTAGTCGGCATAGCAGGCCAGGATGACGTGAGTGAGCTCGCTCGCCCCGAGCAGGGGCGCGATTTGCGCCAGCCGATCCTGGCCGACGATCGCCACGGCCGTGCCGGCATCGTGAACGTAGTGGCGGAGCTCGTCGGTGAGGTTCATCGGGTTTACCGGCACGACGACCGCGTCCGCCCGAAGCACCGCGTAGTACGCGATGACGAACTGGGGGCTGTTCTGCAGGTAGAGCAGGACGCGGTCGCCCTTCTTCACTCCGCAGCGCTGCTGCAGGAAGCCGGCGAGGGCATCGGCTTCCCGCTTGAGCCGCGAGAAGCTGACCCGCGTGCCGTAGTAATAGAGCGCCGTGCGCTCGGGCTCCTTGGCTGCAGCCTGCGCGATGTTGTCGTAGACGCTCGTCTGCGGCACCGCGACCGAGCGCGGCATGCCGGGCGGCCAGTACGGCAGGTGACGATCGAACGTCATAGCGCGTAGCGCTTGACGGCCTTTTCGTCCCAGGTCATGCCGATGCCGGGCCGGTCGCGCGGCGCAAGGCAGCCGCCTTTGACGACAAGCGGCTCGGCGAGGATCGCGTCCGCCCAGTCAACGTATTCGAGCCAGTGGCAGGTCGGCGTCGCGGCGAGAAGATGCACGCTGACTTCGGGAAAGAGATGGCTCGACATCTCGAGGCCCGCGCCTTGCGCGAGCGCCGCCGCCCGCATCCAGCCGGTCACGCCGCCGATGCGCTCGGCATCGGGCATGACAAAGTCGCACGCATTGGCGGCAATGGCCTGGGCCATCTGCTCCGGTCCCATGAAGTTCTCGCCAAGCTGGATCGGCGTGGCGAGCTCCCGCGCGAGCTTGGCCGCGCCGGCATAGTCGTCGGCTCGGATCGGCTCCTCGATCCAGTCCACGCCGCCCTCCGCGTCGATCATGCGGCCGCGCTTTCCGGCCTCGGCCACCGAGAGCGCCTGGTTGAAGTCCACCATCAGCCGTACGCTCGCGCCGATCTGCTTCTTCACCGCGCGCAGCACCTCGAGGTCCTCGCGGGCGTCGGCACGCCCAAGTCGGAGCTTCACCGCGTTGAACCCCTCGGCGACGAGCTCGGCGGCCTCGCGAACGACTTCCTTCGTCTTCTGAATGCCGAGGCCTTTGGAGTTGTAGGCCGGCACCGGCTTGGGCAGCGCGCCCAGGACCCGTACGAGCGGCTGCCCGAGCGCCTGGGCAAGCGCGTCCCACGCCGCCATATCGATCGCCGCGATCGCGAAGAGCACGACGTTGTGCACGCCGAGGAGCGAGTATCGAGCGCGCAGTTTCTTCTCGAGATCGAAGGGCGCGACGGGGTCGCCCTTGACCATGACCGCCATGGCCTCGACCAGCTTGGCGAGCGCCGGCAGGTGATGGCGGCCGGGAGCGAAGAGATAGGAGCGGCCGACCAGGCCGCCGTCGGTGTGCAGGTCGACGAGGAGCAGCGCCGCCTCCGAGACGAGCGTAGTGCTCGTCGCGAGCGGACGCTTCATCGGCGCAGCAACCGCGCGCACCCGGATGTCGCGTACCGCGAGCTTCTCCACCTTCATCATTCCCCCTTGAAGCGCGGCTTGCGCTTTTCCATGAAGGCGCGGCGGCCTTCCTCGTAATCGGCGCTCTTCGCGCAGCGCTCGATCGCCTCCCGCATGCGCGCCCCGTCCGGCGCGCCGGAAGCCTTCACGTATTCCTCGATGATCGTCTTGGAATTGGCAATGGCGAGGGGCGCGTTCTCGCAGAGGATGGCGACGATCTTCGCCGTCTCTTCTTCCAGATCCTTGTCGGAAAAAACCGCGTTGACCAATCCCATCGCAAGTGCTTCCGCGGCCAAATAGCGCCTGCCCAGGAACATGATCTCCCGGGCGCGCGCGTGGCCGACCGTCTCGAGCAGGCGCTTGTGGCCTTCCACGTTGTATGCAAGGCCGAGCTTCGCCGCCGGGATGCCGAACTGCGCCGATTCGCCGCAGTAGCGCAAGTCGCAGGCAAGCGCGATCTCCAGCCCTCCGCCCATGCAGAAGCCATGAATCATCGCGACGGACGGCTTGAGGGAGCCCTGGATGGCGTGCAGGACGCGATCGAGAAGGCCGTCGTAATCGGCCACGGCCGAGCGGTCGGCGCGGTTCTTTTCGAACTCCGAGATGTCAGCCCCGGAAGCGAAGGCTTCCGTGCCCGCGCCGCGGAAGGCGACGCAGCGCACCTCGCGGTCGGCGTCGAAGCTCGCCATGGCCTCGGGAATGCCGCGCCACATCGCGCCATTGATTGCATTGCGGCGTGCCGGGCTGTCGAAGAGGATCCATCCCACCGGGCCGCGCTTTTCGACGAGGAGCCGTCCCGCGCTCATGGCTTTGCCGGTCCGCCGAATGCCGTTCCGCCCAGGCTGCGAGGATCGCGCCGCGCCCAGCGCCCCGCATCGACCTTGTGCAGGAAATCGCCCAGGAGCTGGTTGAAGAGCGCCGGCTCCTCCAGGTTGATGCCGTGGCCGCTCTTCGGCAGCACGGCCAGGGCCGCCGTGGGGACGGCGCGCTTCACGAAGAGGCTCGGCTCGACGCTCGGGTCGTCCTCGTCGCCCACAAGGATGAGCAGCGGCACGTCGAGCCGTCCGAGGGCGTCCTTCATGTCATAGAAGGAGGGGCGCCGCGCCTGCACGCCGAGCAGCGTGTTGATCGAGCCTTGGACCGAGTGCTCGCACAGCTGGCGGATGTACTCCGCGAAGCCGCGCGGGTCCTTGTTCTGGTACTGCACGCGCGTCGCGCCGTGGCCGTAAGTGGCGGCGAAACGCTCCATGCCATCGCGCTTTAGCGCCTCGGCGTTGACGCGCGATTCCTGCTGGAACCGCGCATGCGCCTCGGGCGGCGAGCCATAGCCTCCGCCGGCGAAGGTGAGGGACAGGGCGCGGTGCGGATAGGTCAGGCCGAAGTGCAGCGTCGCGTTGGCGCCCATGGAGAGGCCCACTACGTGGGCACGCTGCAGGTTGAGGGCGTCGAGCACGCTTCGGATATCGTCCGCGGCTCTCGCCTGCGAATAGGACTCGAAGCTTTGCGGGACCTCGGACGGCGGGTAGCCGCGCGCGTTGTACGCGATGCAGCGGTAGCGGCTGGCGAAGTGGCGCAGCTGCGGCTCCCAGCTGCGGTGGTCGCCGGCGAACTCGTGCACGAAGAGCACCGGGACGCCTTGTCCCGCTTCCTCGTAGTGGAGCTGGACGCCGTCGTCCGTGGTGAGGGTTGGCATAATAGGAGCCTACTATGGACTTGAACGGATCATGGACTTAAAGCTGAACGGAAAACGTGCCTTGGTCACCGGCGGCTCCAAGGGCATCGGCCGTGCCTGCGCCGAGGTGCTCGCCGCCGAGGGCGCCGAAGTACTCATAGCGTCCCGCAATCCTCCGGCAGACGGCAAGCTCGTTTCGAAAGCCATCGACCTCTCGCAGCGGGGTGCGCCCGAGGCGCTCGCGCAGTGGGCGGGCGAGCTCGACATCCTCGTCAACAACGCCGGCGCGATCCCCGGCGGTGATCTCTTGAAGGTCGACGAGGAGACCTGGCGAAAAGCATGGGACCTGAAGGTCTTCGGCTACATCAACCTGACGCGGGCGGTCTACGCTCGCATGAAAGCCAGGCGCCAAGGCGTGATCGTCAACATCATCGGCAGCGCGGGCGAGAAACTGAACGCCGCCTACATCGCCGGCAGCACGGCGAATGCCGGCCTCATGGCGTTCACCCGCG
>JBLNDP010000033.1:0-2690 GCA_050261755.1 Clostridia bacterium | reverse complement strand
CGGCATCTTTCTTTTCCTGCCCTCGCTTTTCCGCCGCTATTCGCTTGCGACGCTCCTCTTCGGCAGCCTCGTCCTCGGCGTGGCGCGCTTCGCCGCCATCGGCTGGCTGGCCGGCGCACTCGGCGTGCTTCTCGTCGCGCAGCTGCTGCACGCCGCGACGTTCGGCGCTTTCCATGCCGCCTCGGTAGCGGCCGTGCATCGGGTATTTCCCGCATCGGCGCACGGCCTCGGCCAGACCCTGTTCTCGAGCCTGTCGTACGGAGCGGGGGGCGCGGCCGGGGCGCTGCTTGGCGGCTGGGGCTGGGAGCACGGCGGCCCGGGCATCGCGTTTTCGCTCGCCGCGCTGGCTACTCTAGTGGGCGCGTATTTTGCATTCCGGCTCCGGCGAATGGGTCTCTGATCGAGGACGAGATGCGCGCCTTCCTGGTTCTTGCGGTTGCAGCCCTGCTCCTTGCGGGCTGCGAGACGGTCCAAACGACCAAAGAAAGCGCGGTCGGCGTGAGCCGCCCGCAGCACATGGCGGTCTCTTCGGCGGACGTGAACGCGAGCGCCGGCCAAGCCTATGAGCAGGTCATTGCGCAGGCGCGGCAGAAAGGAGCGCTCGACCGCGATGCGGCGACGATGCAGCGCGTGAAGACGATCGTGGGGCGGCTCATCCCCGCCACAGGCGTGCTGCGCCCGGATGCGCCCAAGTGGAACTGGGAAGTGCATGTGCTCTCGTCGGACGAAGTGAACGCCTGGTGCATGCCCGGGGGCAAGATCGCGGTCTACACTGGTCTCATCGACAAGCTGCATCCGAGCGATGACGAGCTTGCCGCGGTGCTGGGCCACGAGATCGGCCACGCGTTGCGCGAGCATAGCCGCGAGCAGATCTCCCGCCAGATGGGCGAGCAGCTCGCCCTCGGCGTCGTCGGCGCGATCTTCAACGTGCCGGACGTCGCGCAGCAGCTCGCGCCGATGGTCCTCGACGTGACGTTCAACCTGCCGCACTCGAGGCAGCAGGAGACGGAAGCCGATCGCATCGGCGTCGAGCTCATGGCGCGCGCGGGATACGATCCCCACGGCGCAATTTCCCTCTGGGAAAAAATGTCGAAGCTCGGTGGCAGCAAGCCGCCGGCGCTGCTCTCGACGCACCCGTCCGACGAAGCGCGCCTGGCCGACGTGCGCAAGGACGTGGAAAAGGTGCTGCCGCTCTACCAGCAGGCGAAGAAGTAGCTAAAGCGCGGTTTCGTATGACATAATCCTTTGTTTCCGCGGTGCGGAAACATGGGACAGACTCTCTACGACAAGCTCTGGGACAGCCACGTCGTGCACGTCGAGAACGACGGCACGGCGCTCCTCTACATCGATCGCCACCTCGTTCACGAGGTGACCAGCCCGCAGGCCTATGAAGGCCTGAAGGTTGCCGGGCGCAAGCCCTGGCGCGTCGATTCGGTCGTCGCGACCGCCGACCACAACACGCCGACCACCGACTGGAACCAGGGCATGGCGGGCGTGAAGGACCCGTTCGCCAAGCTGCAGATCGAGACGCTCGATCGCAACATGGCGGAGTTCGGCGCCAAGGTCTACTTCCCGTATCTCGACAAGCGTCAGGGCATCGTCCACGTCATCGGCCCGGAGCAGGGCGCGACGCTACCCGGCATGACGGTCGTCTGCGGCGACTCGCACACGAGCACGCACGGCGCATTCGGCTGCCTCGCCCACGGCATCGGCACCTCGGAAGTCGAGCACGTGCTTGCCACCCAGACACTCGTGACGCGCAAGATGAAGAACATGCGCGTCAACGTCGAAGGCCCGCTCGGCCGCGGGGTGAGCGCGAAGGACGTAGTCCTCGCGATCATCGGGCGCATCGGCACTGCCGGCGGCACGGGCTGCGCCATCGAGTTTGCCGGCAGCGCGATCCGCTCGCTCTCGATGGAGGGCCGCATGACGGTCTGCAACATGGCGATCGAGGCGGGCGCGCGTGCGGGCATGGTCTCGGTCGACGACACCACCATCGCATACGTGAAGGGCCGTCCGTTCGCGCCCAAGGCGCCGCTCTGGGACGCCGCGGTCGCCTATTGGCGCACCCTGAAGAGCGATCCGGACGCGAAGTTCGACAAGGAGGTGACGCTCGATGCGCGCGAGATCAGGCCGCACGTCACCTGGGGCACTTCTCCGGAGATGGTCGCCTCCGTCGACGGCGTCGTGCCCGATCCCGACAAGGAGAAGGACAGCGTCCGCCGCGAAGGCATGGAGCGCGCGCTGCACTACATGGGCCTGCAGCCGCGTACGCGGATCACCGACATCAAGCTCGACAAGGTCTTCATCGGCTCGTGCACCAATTCGCGCATCGAGGACCTGCGCGCCGCCGCTGCGGTGGTGAAGGGGCGGCGCAAGGCCTCCAACATCCAGGTCGCGATGGTGGTCCCGGGATCCGGCCTCGTGAAGGCGCAGGCGGAGAAGGAAGGCCTCGACCGCATCTTCCGCGACGCGGGATTCGAATGGCGCGAGCCCGGCTGCTCCATGTGCCTGGGCATGAATCCCGACCGGCTCGGGTCCGGCGAGCGCTGCGCATCGACTTCGAACCGCAACTTCGAGGGCCGGCAGGGCGAGGGCGGGCGCACGCACCTCGTGAGTCCCGCGGTGGCGGCCGCGGCCGCCCACGCCCGCCCCATCGGCGGCCACCCGGCGGGGTGGGAGCGATGGTC
>JBLNDP010000032.1:0-11607 GCA_050261755.1 Clostridia bacterium | reverse complement strand
TCAGCGCCGGGTTGGGCGCCGCCTGGCCGAGGCCGCAGATCGACGCGTCCATCATGGCCTGCGAGAGCTCCTTCAGCAGCGGCTGGTCCCACTTGCGCGCTTCCATGAGCGTCAGCGCCTTGGCCGTGCCGACACGGCAGGGCGTGCATTGGCCGCAGGACTCGTGCTTGAAGAAATTCATCAGGTTTCGCGCCGCGGCGCTCGCCTTGTCCTTGTCCGAAAGGATGACGATCGCCGCCGATCCGATGAAGCAGCCGTGCGGCTGCAGGGTATCGAAGTCGAGCGGCACGTCGCCCTTGGCGGCGGGAAGGATGCCGCCCGAGGCGCCGCCGGGGAGGTACCCATAGAACTTGTGGCCGTCCAACATGCCTCCACAAAATTCTTCTATCAACTGAAGAACAGTAATACCTGCTGGCGCAAGGTGCATGCCTGGTTTCTTCACCCGCCCCGACACCGAGAACGAGCGCAGTCCCTTGCGGCCGTTGCGCCCCTGCGAGGCGAACCATTGCGCCCCCTTCTCGACGATCTCGCGCACCCAGAGCACCGTCTCCATGTTGTGCTCGAGCGTCGGCCGGTCGAAGAGGCCCACCTGCGCCACGTACGGCGGGCGCAGGCGCGGCATGCCGCGCTTGCCCTCGATCGATTCGATCATCGCCGACTCCTCGCCGCAGATGTACGCGCCCGCGCCCCGGCGAAGGTGGATCGGCGGGATTTTCAGTCCCAGCTTCTTGAGAAGCGGAAGTTCGCGTTCGAGGATGGCCCGGCAGCCCGCGTATTCGTCGCGCAGGTAGATGTAGATCTCGGCCACGTCGACCGCCCAGGCGGCGACGAGCATTCCCTCGAGGAAGCGATGCGGGTCGCGCTCGAGGTACCAGCGGTCCTTGAAGGTGCCCGGCTCGCCCTCGTCGATGTTCACCGCCATGAGGCGCGGCGCCGGCTCCGCGGCGACGATGCGCCACTTGCGGCCCGCGGGGAACCCGGCGCCGCCCAGCCCGCGCAGCCCCGAGTCCTCCATGATCTTGGTGATCTCGTCGCGCATGCGCTTGCCCGAGTAGCAGTCGGCGGCGAGCTTGTACCCGCCCTGCTTCTTGTACTCCTCGAAGCCTATGTACTTGGTCTCTTCACATTTCAGGTTCTTCTGCTGGACCGCCTTCTGCACCTTCTCCGGCGTGGCCTGGAGGACGGCGTTCTGGTGCACGACGGCGACCGGCGCCGACTCGCAGCGCCCGACGCAAGGAGCCTTGACGACGCGCACATCCTTTCCCAGCGTCGAAGACAAGGACTTGAAGAGAGATTCCGATCCTGCGAGCTCGCAACCGATGGAGTCGCACACGCGCACCGTGATCGCCGGCGGCGCGTCCTGGCCTTCCTTCACCACTTCGAAGTGGTGGTAGAAGGTCGCGACCTCGTACACCTCCGCATAGGCCAGGCGCATTTCCTTGGCGAGCGCCGCGAGGTGCTTCGCGGAGAGATGGCCGTAGCGGTCGTTGATCTTGTGCAGGTGCTCGATGAGGAGGTCCGCGCGCCGGGGCGCATCGCCCAGGAGCGCCTGGACTTCCGTCAGAGCCTTCGGATCCACCTGCCGGCCCTTGGGGATGGGTCGGACTTTGTCTTTGACTTTCATGGAGGTGGCTATTATCGGCCCCCGCCCGAGCCGTCCTTCTTGACTGAGGTCAAGCCCCCATGCCGGGAATAGGAAAGCGCGTTCCTATGGCGGGCAGATGAAGCCGCCGCCGCTCGGGTTCGGGAAGCAGCCCACCGACTGGGGCAGGAAGTGCTTCGGCAGCCACAAGACCACGTCCGGGAAGTAGATGCAGAAGAGGATCGTGGCGAGGAAGACCACGTAGATGGGGAAGGAATCCAGCATCGCGCGCCCGAAGCGCACGCCGGTGAACTTCGCCGCCATGAGCAGCGCCAGGCCGTAGGGCGGCGTGATGAGGCCGAAGGCCAGCGTGACGATGATCACCGCGCCCATGTGCACCGGCTTGATGTCCGCGCTCTGCGTGAGGTCGGTGATGATCGGCATGAAGATGATGATGGCCGGGATGGCGTCGATGAAGTCGCCGACGATGATGAACAGGCCGACGAGGAGCAGCATGATGAGCTGCGGGTCGTTGCCGGCGACCTGCTGCATCCATCCCGAGACCACCGCAGGGCCGCGCAGGTAGGCGAGCATCCAGCCGAACGCGGAGGAAGCCGCGATGGTGATGAGCGGAATGGAATACAGCAGCCCCGTGAACGCCAGGTCGCGCGGCAGGTGGCGGAAGTAGCCCAAGTTCAGCGCCGGAATGACCACGACGACGATGTAGAGCACGGCGATCACGCCCGCTTCCGTGGGCGTGAACCAGCCGGTGAGGATGCCGCCCATGATGATGACCGGGATGACGAGGGGCAGCGACGCGCCTTTCGCGGCGCGCGCAAACTCGGGAAAGGTGGCGCGGCGATGCCGGACGCCCACCGGCCCGAAAAAGTGGCTGTACACCATGAGCCCGACGCCGACGAGCACGCCCGGCACCACGCCGGCGAGGAAGAGGCCGCCGATCGAGACGTTGCCCGTCGCCCCGTAGACGATCGCCATGATGCTCGGCGGAATGAGGTTCGCCATCGTCGAGGCCGAGGCGATGAGCGCGGCGATGAAGCCCGGGCTGTAGCCCTCCCGCTTCATCTCCGGCGCGAGCGTGCGCGAGAGCACCGCGACGTCCGCGGCCGAAGAGCCGGAGATCCCGGCGAAGAACATGCTGAAGAGCGTGACCACCTGGGCGAGCCCGCCGCGCAGGTGGCCGATGAGCGCCTGCGAGAGCGCGATCATGCGGCCCGTCACGTTGGCGGCCGTCATGAGCTCTCCCACCATGAGGAAGAACGGCACGGCGAGCAGCGCCTCGACATCCATGCCGTTGAAGAGCTGGCCCATGATCGAGGGCAGGCCGACGGGGGTGAAGCCGGCGACCACCATGACGCCGGCGATGAGCGCGAAGGCGACCGGCACGCCGAGGTAGCCCAGGAAAAGGAAAAGGAACGCCATCAGGAAGATGAGCATGCCGTTGGTCATTCGGCGTGCCTCGCGAGCGGCTCGTGCTTCTGGTCGAACCCGTGGCGCCAGCCGTTCACCAGCTGCTCGATCGTGAACAGCGCCACCAGCGCGCCGCCGATCGGGATCGCCGCGTACAGGTAGGCGATCGGCGCCATCGACGGCATGCGGAAGCTGCGGAAGCCGTCGAGGAAGTTGAGGTAGCCGTAGTACACCATGCAGCCGGCGACCGCGAGAACCACCAGCCGGTTGAACGTCTCGAAGGCGAGGCGCTTGCGGCCGCTCATCGACTCGGCCAGCACCGCGAGGTACAGGTGGTCATTGCGCCGCGTGGCGGCGGCGGCACCCGTGAACACGCCGTAGATGAAGAAGGTCATGGTGACCTCCTGGAGCCACAGGAGCGGCCGGCCAAGCGATCGCGTGGCGATGTCGCACACCACGGTCACGGTAAAGCCCGTGATCGCGATGCCGCACAGGATCATCAGCACCCGCTCGAGCGGGTCGAGCCAGCGCCACTTGAGGTGGCGCTGTTCTTCCAATACGAGGCTTATGGCGGCCGGGGCGCTACTTCACGCCGCGCACGAGGCCGAGCACCTTCACGGCGTGGGGGCCGAGGTCCTTGGCGATCTTGTCCTGCATCGGCGCGGCGATCTTCTCGAAGCCCGACTTGTCGACCTTGTCGACGATCTTTACGCCCATCTTCGAGAGCTTCGCCCGCGACTCGCGCTCGAGCTCGAACGCCTTGGCCGGCTGCACCGCGTTCATCGCGTCGGCCGCGTCCTGCACCCACTTCTTCTGCTCGGCCGTGAGGGCGGACCAAAGCTTGTCGCTCACGAAGAGGACCGAGTGGTTCGCCTCGTGCTCCGTCACCGACATGATCGGCGCGACCTCGTAGTGCTTGTTCAGCATGTAGACGGTGTAGCCGTTCTCGGCGCAGTCGACCACGCCGGTCTGCAGCGACGTGTAGACCTCGCCGAACGGCATGTGCACGACCTGCGCGCCGTACGCCGGGAAGAGCGCGTCCTCGGTCGGCGTCGCCTGCACGCGCACCTTGAGGTTCTTGATCGCAGCGAGGTTCGGCACTTCCTTCTTGCAGTAGAGGTTGCGCAGGCCCTGGCTGCCCAGCGTGAGCATGTGGGCGCCTTTCACCTTCGCGGCGTAGAGGTCGCGCATGGCGCCGATCACTTCCTTGTTCGTGAGCACCTTCACTGCGTGCTCCGGGCTGCGGAAGATGAAGTGCACCGAGAAGACGCCCGCTTCCGGCTGGATGGTGGCCGAGTTGGCGACCGCCACCAGCGTGAAATCGATGTCGCCGGTCTGCACCTTCTGCAGCGCCGCGGGCTCCTGGCCGAGCTGCGCGCCGGGATACTGGTTGACCTTGAACGCGCCCTTGGAGAGCTCGGCGAGCTTCTTCTCGAAGACGTCGGCGCCGAAGCCGTAGGCGCTCGCGTGCGGCTGGTCGTAGGCGAAGGAAAGCTGGCGGGTTTGCGCCGCGGCGGCGCCGCAGGCGAGCGCGAGCGCCGCTCCGGCGGCGAGCGCGAACGAAAGGCGTTTGGATCCGGACATGCGACCCTCCTCTAGATCGTTTGTCGAGGGCCCGAGTGTACACTCGCCCCGCTCGCTCCCCGGGAAATCCCTTGGCCGAAATTCCGCAGATCGATCCCAACAAGCTGCTCGGCGTGGTGGCGGCCGTGGCGAAGGAAGCCCGCCCGCACGTGGAAGCGTACGTGGCGCTCGACAGCTCGCTCGAGCGCGACCTGGGACTGGACAGCCTCGCGCGCGTCGAGCTCGTCCTGCGCCTCGAGCGAGAGTTCGGCGCGAGCCTCCCCGAGCAGGCGCTCGCCTCCGCCGAGACGCCGCGCGACCTGCTGCGCTTCCTCATGGCGGCGGCGGGGGAAGCGCCCCACAAGGCGGACCAGTCGGTCGCGAGCCTCGTGCAATCGGCGGGCGTGCGCCCGCCCGCCGAGGCGCAGACGCTCGTCGAGGCGCTCGAGTACCACCTGGAGCGCCAGCCGGATCGCCTTTCGGTCTTCCTCTATGAAGAAAGCGCCGAGAAGCGCCTGACGTACAGGGACCTCTGGGAAGGCGCCACGCGCTACGCCGCGCGCCTCGTCGAGGGCGGGCTGCAGCCCGGGCAGACGGTGGCGATCATGCTGCCCACCAGCGCCGAGTACCTCTACTGCTTCTACGGCGTGCTCCTCGCCGGCGCGGTGCCCGTGCCGCTCTACCCGCCCGTGCGCCTCGCGACGATCGAGGACCACATGACGCGGCACGTCGGCATCCTGAAGAGCGCCGGCGCCTCGATCATGGTGACGATCCCCGAGGCGAAGGCGCTGGCGTGGCTCCTGCGCGCGCAGGTCGAGTCGCTGCGCGACGTGCTCGTTCCGAAGGATTTTTCCAGCGAGAACGTGGCCTTCACGCCGGTGCGCGCCCGCTCGGGCCACATCGGCTTCCTGCAGTACACCTCCGGCAGCACGGGCAACCCGAAGGGCGTCGTGCTGACGCACGCGAACCTCCTCGCCAACGTGCGCGCCATGGGCAAGGGCGCCCGCGCGACGCAGGAAGACGTCTTCGTGAGCTGGCTGCCGCTCTACCACGACATGGGCCTCATCGGCGGCTGCTTCGCCACGATGTACCTCGGCTTCCCGGTCGTGCTGATGTCGCCGCTCGCGTTCCTCTCGCGCCCGTCGAGCTGGATGCGCGCCATCCACCGCCACCGCGGAACGATCTCCGGCGGGCCGAATTTCTCGTACGAATTATGTTTGAGAAGGATCGATGAGGCCGACATGGAAGGCCTCGACCTCTCGTCCTGGCGCTTCGCCTTCAACGGCGCCGAGCCGGTGCGGCCGGAGACGATGGTCAAGTTCTCGCAGAAATTCTCCCGCTGGGGGTTCAACCGCAACGCGATGTCGCCGGTCTACGGCCTCGCCGAAAGCACGGTCGGCGTGGCCTTCACGCCGCCGGGCACGCCGTGGCGCATGGACCGGCTCGATCGCAATCGCTTCTCGCGCACCGGCCAGGCGGTCCCAGCCGCCCCGGGCGACACAAGCCCGCTCGAAGTGGTCGCCTGCGGCGAAGTGCTCGACGAGCACGACCTTCGCGTCGTCGATGCCGCGGGCATCGAGCTCCCCGACCGCCACGAAGGGCAGCTGCAGGTGCGGGGGCCGTCCACGACCAGCGGCTACTACCGCCATCCCGAGGCGACGAAGGGCTTGCTCGCCGGCGACTGGATCAATACCGGCGACCGCGCCTATCTCTCGGAAGGCATGGTCTACATCACCGGCCGCGAGAAGGACATCATCATCCGCGGCGGCCGCAACATCAGCCCCTACGAGCTCGAGGAAGCGGTCGGCAACCTGGCCGGCATCCGGCGCGGCTGCGTGGCCGTGTTCGGCTCGATCGATCCGCACGGCGGCACCGAGCGGGTGGTGGTGCTTGCCGAGACCCGGCAGGAAGATTCCTTTGAAAATGAAAAATTGAAAACGGCGATCAATGCGCTGGCCGTGAGCCTGCTCGGCGGGCCGGCGGACGACATCGTCCTTGCGCCGCCGCACACCGTGCCCAAGACCTCGAGCGGCAAGATCCGCCGCGTCGCCGCCCGCGACTACTACGAGCGCGGCCCGGCCGCCGTGAGCTCCGCCGTATGGCTGCAGTTCGTGAGGCTCGTCGCAGCGGGCATCGCGCCGCAGCTTCGCCGCGGCTTGCGCGTCGTGGGCGGATTCCTGTTCGCGTTGCGGGCGTGGCTTGCGATCGCGCTTCTTTTCCCGGTTGCCTTCCTTTCCGCCTGGTTAAAACCGGGAAAAGCGGCTTGGAACGCCACCGGCTGGTGCGCGCGCATGTTCTTCCGCATCTGCGGCATCCCGCTCGCGGCGCGCGGCCTCGAGAACCTGCCGGCGTCCGGCCCGTTCGTCCTCGCGTCGAACCACACGAGCTACCTCGACGGCGCCGTGCTGCTCGCGGTGCTCGACTGGAAGCGCTACGCGTTCGTGGCCAAGTCGGAGCTGGTCGCGAACCCGGTCACGAAGATCTTCCTGTCAGGGCTGGGGAGCCTCTTCGTGGAGCGCTTCGACGTGCAGAAGAGCGCCGAGCACGCGGACGAGCTGGTCGAGGCGGCGAGGCGCGGCGCCTCGCTCATCGTCTTCCCCGAGGGCACGCTCGTGCGCACGACCGGCCTCATGGCGTTTCGCGCCGGCGCCTTCCAGGCCGCCGCGCAGGCCGGCGTGCCGGTCGTCCCGGTGGCGCTGCGCGGGGTGCGCTCGGTCCTTCGCGACGGCACCTGGTACCCGCGCCGCGCGCCGATCTCCGTCACCTTCGGCGCGCCGGTCGCCCCGGACGGCGAGGACTGGAATGCGACGCTGAGGCTGCGCGACCGGGTGCGCGCCCAGATCCTCAAGCACTGCGGCGAGCCGGACCTCGCCCGCTAGGCAACTAGCCGAAGAGCGCCAGCCAGGCCATGACGAAAACGAACATGCAGAGCACGATCGCCGAGCCGACGGTGAGGTAGAGCGCCGCCTTGCGCCGGCGCGACATCGGCTGCTCGTAGGGACAGAAGACGCCTTCTTCGCTATTCATGGCCGGCAAGCCTAGGGCCCCGGCAACAGGCGTCCTTTGATGACGGTCAAACGGCGAGCATGCCCTCCACGCACGTCACCGCTTCGCCGCCCAGCCAGATGTCTTCCTTCTCATAGCGCAGGAAGACCCTGCCGTCCCGGCCCAGCTGCGAGCCCTGGCGGGCGACATATTGGTCCTTGAACGCTGGATGACCGGTGTGGCGAACGAAGGCCGCCACGCTGATATTTCCGCTGCCGCACACCGGATCCTCGGGGATGCCATGCGCCGGCGCGAACGAGCGCACGTGGAGCGCCGCGACGCAGTCGTCCGACCTGGCGAAGACGGTCACGCCCGTCACGCCCAGCGAGTTGCTCCACTCGGCGAGCGCCGTCATGTCCGGCTTCAGCGCAGCGAGCGCTCTTGCGTCGGTCACTTCGCCCACGGCCCACTTCGGCCCGACGTCGACGGCGATGAACGGCGAGCCTGGCGCGAGCGGGATGCCGGCGACCGGGTCGAGCTTGCGGAAGGACGCTTTGGGCGCCTTCACGAAGATCTTTCCCGCTTCGATTTCCAGGGGCAGGATGCCGGCCCCGCATTCCTGAAAGAAGGAGGTTTTTGAAGAAGAAACAACACCAGATTCCCGTACCGCATGCGCGCTCCCGATGGTGGGATGGCCGGCGAACGGAAGCTCCATGCGCGGCGTGAAGATGCGCAGGCGATAGTCGGCGACCTTGCTCTTCAGGACGAAGGTCGTCTCCGAGAGGTTGGTCCACGTCGCGATGCGCTGCATCGACTCGGCGTCGAGGGCGTCGGCGCCGAGCACCACGGCGACCGGATTGCCCTGGAAAGGCGATTTCGTGAAGACGTCGACCTGCTTGAATGGCAGCTTTGACATGGATTAAGTGTGCCCGGGGCCCGCCCGCTATATTCGCTGCCTTTGGTGAAAGCCGCCAGATGACCCTGCGCAGAAAAATCCCCGCCACGCTGATTCCCGGCGACGGCATCGGCCCGGAAATCATGGCGGCGGTCACGAAGATCCTCGCCGCCGCCGGCGCGCCCTTCGCGTGGGAGCGCCACGAGGGCGGCAACGCGGCGATCAAGCGCCACGGCGATCCCCTGCCGCCAAAGCTCCTCGACAGCATCCGCCGCACCGGCCTTGCGCTGAAGGGGCCGCTCGCGACGCCGGTCGGCGGCGGCTACCGCTCGGTCAACGTCCGGCTGCGCGAGGAATTCGGCCTGTACGCCAACCTGCGCCCGGTGCGCACGCTCATCCCGGGCGGCCGCTACGACGACATCGACCTCGTGCTGGTGCGCGAGAACCTCGAGGGCCTCTACGTGGCGTGGGAGCACTACCTCGCGATCGGCGACGATCCGCGAGCCGTCGCCATCTCCTCGGGCGTCAACACGCGCGCCGAGTGCCGCCGCATCTCGCAATTCGCCTTCGACTACGCGGTGAAGAACCGCCGCAAAAAGGTGACCATCGTCCACAAGGCGAACGTCCTCAAGGCGCTGACCGGGGTCTTTCTCGAAACCGCTCGCGAGGTGGGGAAGAAATACAAAAAACTAACCATCGACGACCGCATCGTCGATGCCTGCGCGATGCAGCTGGTGCTCAATCCCTGGCAGTTCGACGTGATCGTCACCACGAATCTCTTCGGCGACATCCTCTCCGACGAGATGGCCGGGCTCGTCGGCGGCCTGGGCATGGCGCCCGGCGCGAACATCGGCCCCAAGGCGGCGATCTTCGAGGCGGTGCACGGCTCGGCGCCGGACATCGCGGGCAAGGGCATCGCCAACCCCATCGCCGTGCTGCTCGCCGCCTGCATGATGCTGGACCACGTCGGCAAGCGCTCCATCGCCACGGGCATCCGCGGCGCCGTGGACCGCGTGCTGCAGGAGGACAGCGTGCGCACCCGCGATCTCGGCGGCAAGGCTTCGACCGCCCAGGTCGCCCAGGCGATCATCCGCCGTCTCTAGCTCCTCCTAGTTCCAGTACTTCAGGATGCGCAGCAGGTTGTGGTGCGCGTCCGTGAACGTCGGCAGGTCCGCGCGGTCCTCGATCGGCTCGGCAGCACCGGCGAGCTTCGGCGAGGCGAGGAGCTTCTTGTTCCGGGTGACGATCACCTGGTCCGTGGCCGAGTACCAGTACTCCACGCCATCCGCGTCGTTGTCCGGCGAATCGGAGACGTTGACGGCCTCCATGCCGAACTCGCTCGCGAGGCGCTTGACCACGGGCAGCAGGTCAATGAAGCGGTTGGTCGCCTGGAAGACGATCACGCCGTCGGGCGCGAGGTGCTTCACGTAGAGCGCCATCGCCTCGCGCGTGACGAGGTGCATGGGGATCGAGTCGCCCGAGAAGGCGTCGATGCCCATCACGTCGTAGCCGCGCGGCGGCTCGCGCTCGAGCGACAGGCGCCCGTCGCCCATCACCACTTCCGAGAGGGCCGGCGTGTCGGCGAGGAAGGTGAACTCGCTGCGGGCGACGTCGACCACCTTGGGGCTGATCTCGTAGAACGTCAGCGTGTCGCCGGGCTTCATCCAGCCGCCGATGACGCCCGCACCGAGGCCGATGACGCCCACCTTGAGCTTCTTGCGCGGGTTGAGCTCGCGCAGCGCCGTGAACGTGCGCCCATAGCCCGAGCCGGGGCTGAAGTAGTCCGCCGGCGTGTTGCGGAAGGCATCGCCCAGCAGCTGGCCGCCGTGCATGATGCCGCCGTGGTACATCGCGCGATAGGGCACCGGCTGCGAGTGGTCGGCGGTGCGCACCACGCCGTAGAAGTCGCGCAGCATCACGCGCACGCCGTCTGAGTAGTTCTTGGCGCCCTGGTAGACGAAGACGCCGGTCGTGATGAGGACGGCGAGGCCGCCGAGGAGCGCGATCCCGCGAAGCTGCCAGATGTAAAGCAGCGAGAGAAGCAGGAGCGCGATTCCGAGGTCGAAGTAGCCCGGCAAGGTAAGCGGCGCGACGATCGCCACCAGGACCGCGCCGAGCGCGCCGCCGACCGACATCATCAGGTAGAAGCGCGTGAGATGCCGCGGATCCGGCTTCGCGCGCGCGAGCTCGCCGTGGCAGAAGATGCACACGAGCAGCAACCCGCCCAGGTAAAGCGGCGCGGCGATCTTCAGGTTGAGCGACGGGATGTAGTAAGCCATCGCCGGCAGAAGCGGCGCCATGAGCGCGAGGAAGAGCGGCCGCACGTACCAGCGCGGATGGTCGAAGACGAGGATGAAGCTCAGCAGGTAGAGCGCGAGCGGCACGACCCACAGGAACGGCACGCTCGCCACGTTCTGCGTCAGGTGGTTCGTGATGGCAAGCAGCATCACCGAGCCCATGGCCGAGAGCGCGAGCCAGCGCAACTGGAGCGCAGTGGAGGGTTTTTCGGTTTGCTCGACTGAAATTTTCTCTTCAGGGATGCCGTTCAATGAAAGCCAGGCCGTCCCGGCGCAAAGAAAAGCAAAACCGACGAAGAGGAACGACCAGCCCCAGCCGAGCTGCCGCAGGTCGAAGGCCGGCTCGAAGAGGACCGGGAACCCGAGGAGCGCGAGGAGCGAGGCGAAGTTCGAGAGCGCGAAGAGCCGGTAGGGCACGGCGGCGTGGAAGCGGCGCCAGTACCACGATTGCAGCAGCGGCGTCGTCGTCGAGAGCAGGAAGTACGGAAGGCCGATCGTCACGCCGAGCAGGAGCAGGATGCGGCTGATCGGCTCCTCGTCGCCCTGCGGCTTCCAGGTGCTCGAGGCGAGGATCGGCAGGAAGGCGAGCGACACCACCAGGAGCCCCACGTGCAGCATCGCCTGCCGGCGGGCGCCGAGCCGCATCGTCCAGTCCGCGTACCCGTAGCCGGCGAGGAGCACGCTCTGGAAGAAGACGAGGCACGTCGTCCACACCGCCGCCGAGCCGCCGAACCACGGCAGGATCTGCTTGGCGATGATCGGCTGCACCAGGAACAGCAGGAACGACGAAAGGAAGATCGTCCCCGCGTACGGCAGGGTCGCTACAACCGGGTAGCGGCTAGCGAGCGTTTGGATCT
>JBLNDP010000031.1:0-2972 GCA_050261755.1 Clostridia bacterium | reverse complement strand
CGACGAGGCGCACCGCTTCGCGATCGTCGGCCACCGGGCGCGCCGCGGCAAGGCGCGCGTCACCTAGATGCTCCAGGAGATCCCGGGCATCGGCGCCAAGCGTCGGCAGGCGCTGCTCTCCGCTTTCGGCGGCATGCGCGGCGTGCAATCGGCCGCGGTGGACGAGATCGCCAAGGTCGAGGGCATCAACCGCGCGCTGGCCGAGCGCATCTACAAGCATTTGCACGAGCGGGCGGCGAGCGCCTAGCGATGGTCTTCTTCAATACCCCGAATATCGTGACGATGTCGCGGATCATCCTGATCCCGCTCATCATCGGCGTCTATTACGTCCCGCCGGACTGGCTGGGGCTCGACGACAAGAACCACATCGCCACGGCGGTCTTCATCCTGGCGGCGGTGACCGACTGGCTGGACGGCTACCTGGCGCGCCGCCTGAACCAGATGTCGGCCTTCGGCGCCTTCCTCGACCCGGTGGCGGACAAGCTCATCGTCGTCGGTGCGCTCGTGGTGCTGCTGTTCCTCGGCCGCGTCGACGCGCTCGTCGCGCTCATCGTCATCGGCCGGGAGATCGCCATCTCGGCGCTGCGCGAGTGGATGGCCAGGGTCGGGCAGACCAAGAGCGTGGCGGTGGCGTACATCGGCAAGCTGAAGACCGTCTTCCAGATGATCGCGATCCCGCTGCTCCTCTGGCACGACACCCTGTTCGACCTCGTCGACTGCCAGTTCCTGGGCACGGTGCTGATCAACATCGCCGCGGTGCTCACGGTGATCTCCATGCTGTATTACCTGCGCAAGGCCCTCCCTTACGCGAAAACCCCGTAGCGGCAGCCAGCATGCGGAGTTGATATAATTCGACCCCTTCCTGCGGGAGTAGCTCAGTTGGTAGAGCGTAACGTTGCCAACGTTAAGGTCGCGAGTTCGAGACTCGTCTCCCGCTCCAGATTCGAAGAGGGAAGGCCCGCCGCGGGCCTTCCCTTTTTAGTCTCCGCCCCGGGGCGCGATAGCAAAGTGGTTATGCAGCGGCCTGCAAAGCCGTCTACGCCGGTTCGATTCCGGCTCGCGCCTCCACTTCCCCCTTTACGCTAGCGGCTCCCACCCGCGCCCGGGTGGTGAAACTGGTAGACACAAGGGACTTAAAATCCCTCGGCGCAAGCCGTGCCGGTTCGAGTCCGGCCCCGGGCACCACGACTGTCAGCGGCTACAGCGCGGGCAGCGCGCACTTCTTCTCGGCCGCGACGGTCTTGATGATGTCAATGTCGTGGCGCAGGTCGGCGAGATTCTCTTCCGCGCTGGCGTTGTCGTCCCAGCTGAAGAAGCCCACCCCGAACGCGGCTAGCGTCGCTACGCCGAGCACGTTGCCCGCGACCGTGCCGTCCTTGGACGACTTGATGGAGGCGGCGACCTTCTTTTCCGCCGCGGTCGTCGTGCGGTAGGCGTCGACGAGATCCTGGCAGCTCGCCTTGCGGGCGGCCGCCCAGTCCTCGTCGTCTGCGGCCCGCGCGTTGCCGAAGGCCATCGCGGCGGCGATGAGCGGCAAGGACAATCGGAGCAAGCCAGCTTTTGCCATTTTTTCCTCCCCTATAGTCCGAGCACTGCCTTCACGCCGCGCACGAAACGCTCGTGATCGAAGGGCTTGGTGATGTAGCCATCGGCGCCGCTCGCCAGGCCGCGCACGATGCTCTCGGGCGCCGCCTCGGCGGTGAGCATGACGATGGGAATCGCCTTCAGCGCCGGATGCGCCTTCAGGCGCTGCAGCAGCTCGAAGCCGTTCAGGTCCGGAAGCGTCACATCGAGCACGATGAGCTCCGGCAGGGGAGGCGTGCGCAGCTTCGCTACGACGCTATCGCGCGAGGCCGAGACGGTGACCTCGAAGCCCGCCTTGTCCAGCAGCCGCTTCACCAGCGTCGACATGTCGGGATCGTCCTCGACGTGGAGGACGCGATGCCTCGCGCCGGCCGCGGGCGCGCGCGCCTTGAGCGCCTGGCGCGCGATGCTGACGTAGTAGCCCTCTTTCTCGAGCTTCGGCGCGCCGCTCTGCGCCTCCCGCACGGCGCTCGCCTGCGTTCCCGGCGAAGTCATGTCGGCGCTCGCCGCGGCGAAGAAGGCGTCGAAGTCGACGCCGATGTCGCCGGCTTCCACCATGGTCGCCGCGCGCACCAGCTGCGCGCTGAGAAGGGAGCGCACCAGGTCGCGCAGCGCCTTGGGCTGCAGGTGGGGGAGCTTCTGCTCGACGTCGCCGATCGTCCGCTTGCCGTCCAGCATCACGAGGATCTCCAGCGCCTCGGCGGGCAGGCTCGTGCCGCCGCGCTGGAGCTGCGCCGTGCCGGACTCGGTGAGCATGAACACGTCGTGCGGATAGACCGCCGTCTCGACGCGGTTCTCCGTCGAGAAGATTGCCGCTTTCGGCTCGCTCATGGGGCTCTCCCTGCGCCCAGCATATACCCAAGCCGATACAATTCTCGCAATGGGCCTCGGCGCGTTCAATTTTTCCCGCTGGATCGACGAGCACGCCCACCTGCTCAAGCCGCCGGTGGGCAACAAGATGGTGTTCGACACCGCGAGCGACCTGATCGTCATGGTGGTCGGCGGGCCGAACGCCCGCACCGACTACCACGACGACCCCTACGAGGAGTTCTTCTACCAGCTGCGCGGCGACATGGTGCTGCGCGTGATGGAGGACGGCCGCCCGCGCGACGTGCCGATCCGCCAAGGCGAGATCCTCCTTCTGCCCGGCCATGCGCGCCATTCGCCGCAACGGCCCGCCGGCTCGGTCGGCCTCGTGGTCGAGAAGATCCGCCCGCGGGACGTGGATGACGGCTTCGAGTGGTACTGTCCCGGGTGCAATGCCCTTGTCCATCGGGTCACCGTGAACGTGCAGAACATCGTCGCCGACCTGCCGCCGCTCTTCGCCGACTTCTACGCGAGCGAGAAGAAGCGCACCTGCGGGAAGTGCGGCCGCGTGCATCCGGGCA
>JBLNDP010000030.1:0-2762 GCA_050261755.1 Clostridia bacterium | reverse complement strand
AGAAATTGATGAAGTAGATCTGCGCGTCCGGTCGCGAGAGCTCCGCGCGCGTGCGCACGAAGGCCGCCGCGTACCCGCCGGCCACCGTGAGCGAGCCCGTGCGGCGGAAGATGTACTCGAGCCCGACCGCCGCCTGCCGCCACAGGCTCGCGAGGTCGTCGTTCAGCGTGATGGGCTTGCAGCAGCGCCAGAACGTGCGCACATAGAAGTGGTCCTGCAGGTCTTCGCCGACCTGCGGCAGCTCATGCACGATCCGGATCTGGTTCCTTTGCAGGACCTCCGGGCGGCCGACGCCGGAAAGCTCCAGCAATTGCGGCGAATTGAAGCTGCCGCCGCAAAGCAGGACCTCCGCCGCTGCGCTCGCCTGCTCGGCCTTCCCGTCTCGAACGTATTCCACGCCGCTCGCGCGTCGGCCGTCGAACAGGATCCTGGTAGCAAGGGCGTTCGTCTCGACGCGGAGGTTCGGGCGCTTTTCCGCCTCGCGCAGGTAAACGACCGCGGCGCTGCGGCGCCGGGCCCGGTGCGTCGTCACGTGGTAGTAGCCGGTCCCCTCCTGCGACGGCCCATTGAAGCTGCCGGTGCGGGGAATCCCCAAGGAGGCCGCCGCGTCGATGAACGCCTCGCACAGCTCGTGCGGCGGCAGCTGCGACACGCGCAGCTTCTCCTCCGCGCGTCGGAAGTACGGCTCGAGTGAATCGAAGCTCCAGCCGGCGATGCCCCAGCCGTCGTAGTCCTCGCGCTGCCCGCGGATGTAGACGAGCCCGTTGATCGAAGACGAGCCGCCGAGGACCTTGCCGCGCGGCGTGAAGACGCGCCGCCCGCCGAGCGAGGGCTCCGGCTCGGATTCGTAGGACCAGTTGACGTCGGTGCGCGTGAAGAGCTTGCCGTAGCCCAGCGGTATGTGGATCCAGGGGTCGGTGTCGCGCGGCCCCGCCTCGAGGAGCAGCACGCGCGTGCGCGGGTCCTCGCTCAGGCGGCTCGCCAGCACGCAGCCCGCGGTGCCGGCCCCGACGACGATGTAGTCGTAGGCGGTCAAGGCGCTAGCGCGGGGAGGCGATGTGCATGCCCGCGTCGACGTAGAGGACCTCGCCCGTCACGCGCCTCGCGCCCTCGACGAGAAAGGCAACCGCCTCCGCGACGTCCTCGGCCTGCGCCGCGCCCTTGAGCGGCGCCCTTTCCGCGTAGCGGCGCTCCGCCTCGCGCGAGCCCTCGTCGCCCATCGCGGCCACCTGCCAAGGCGTGCGCACGAACCCGGGGGCGACGACGTTCACGCGCACGTCCGGACCGAGCGCCCGGGCGAGCGACAAGCTGAGCGTGTTCAGCGCCGCCTTGGAGGCGGCGTAGGCGACGGAAGATCCCGTGCCGAGAAGGTGCGCGACCGACGAGATGTTGACCACGCAGCCCTTCGCCTCGCGCAGCGCCTTCTCGCAGGCACGGATCATCTGGAACGGCCCGATGACGTTGACGCGGAAGATCGCCTCGAAATCCTTCGCCGCGAGGCCGTCCAGATTGCGGTGCTCGACGAACTTCGTGGCGCCGGCGTTATTGACGAGCGCATCGATGCGGCCCCAGCGCGAGAGCACTTCCCGCGCGGCGCGCCTGCAGTCCGCGTCCTCGCCGACATCCGCCTGCACGGCCATGGCCTCGCCGCAGCCGCGCGCCACGCCTTCGGCCTTGTTGCGGTCCTTGCCGTAGACGATGGCGACGTTCCAGCCGCGCTTCGCCAGCTCGCGGACGCATGCCTCGCCGATGCCGGAGGAGCCGCCGGTCACCACCGCCACCCGCTTGCTCATCGGCCCGCGCCGCGCCTTTTCATACCGTCGCGACGGCCGCGGGCGGGGAGCCGACCGCGCCGGGCAGGCGAAGCGGCGGCGCCGTGAGGAGGAAGCGGCTCCGGCGGTGCTCGCGCAGCCAGCGGGCGAGCTCCGTGAGGTAGAACATTTCGCCCAGGTGGATGCCGTTCTTGAACAGGCAGTGCTCGTGCAGCGGCATGGCGGCGTGCGGCTTCGGATTGGTGAGGCTGGTCGGAATGAGCTCGACCGCGTAGTTGTCGGCGATGAGGCAGGCGAGGCCCGAGTCGCTGATCCACTGGAGGAGCTTCCCGTCGCGGCCGTCCAGGCCCGAGCAGGTGCCGTGCAGGAGCTTCGGGTCGGCGCGCTTTTGCAGCTCGAGGATCACGTCGGCGAAGCCGGTGTAGAGGCACACCATGTCGCCTTTCTCGACGGCGACCTTGTCCTTCTCCAGCACGCGCATGAGATCGTCGTAGCCCACCGGCTTTCTCTCCCGGCCGAAATGCGCGTGGAGATCGATCATCACGCCGCGGCCCTGCGCGCCGTGCTCGGCGAGGTTCTGGATGCCGAGCGCCTTCGCCTGCGTGCCTTCGTACTTCGCCCAGGGCTCCGAATTTTCCTTGGCGGACGTGGGAACGACATGCTCGCCGGCGCGGAAGCCGTTGTAGAAGACCGTCTCCGGCTTACCGTCGCCGTCGGCGTCGAAGCGGCTGCCGATGTGGGCGAACGAGTCCCACTGGCTGGAGTACTGCAGGGTGAGCAGCACCACGTCGTCGCACACGACGTCGGTGACGCCCGGCGTGTCGTTCTCGAGCGCGTAGCAGAAGTTCTGCGCGCCGGCGTTCTTGCCGTCGCGTAGCGTCGCGGCGAGCCGCGGCGGGCTGCGGCGCGGGTTGAGCACGCTGCCGCCGGGGTAGTCGAGCGGCAAGGACAGGCAGAAGGTGCGGCCCTCCTTCACTTCGGCGACGCCCT
>JBLNDP010000029.1:0-16125 GCA_050261755.1 Clostridia bacterium | reverse complement strand
GAGGGCTCCTTCCGCTTCCTGAAGCGCGTCTGGGCGTTCGCGCTGCAGTTCTCGAAGGGGCACAAGACCGCGGGCCACGATGCGGCGGCGCGGCTCGAGATCCACGCCGCGCTCAAGCAGGCCAACTACGACATGCAGCGCCACCAGTTCAACACCGTGGCCTCCGCCTGCATGAAGATCCTGAACGCGATGGAAAAGCTCGCCGCCCCCGGCAACGCGACGGCCGCGGAAGGGCTCTCCATCCTGATCCGTCTCCTGTCGCCCATCGCGCCGCACATCGCTCACCACCTCTGGCGCGAGCTCGGCTACGGGGAGGACGTGATGCGCGCGCCGTGGCCGGAGCCGGACCCGGCGGCCCTCGAGCAGGACGAGGTCGAGCTCGTCGTGCAGGTGAACGGCAAGCTGCGCGGCTCGATCCGCGTGCCGAAGGCCGCCGACAAGGAGGCGATCCAGTCCCTGGCTCTCTTGAACGTGAACGTGAAGAAGTTCATCGAAGGCCAGACGGTCAAGAAGGTCGTCGTGGTACCCGGGCGGCTCGTGAACCTGGTCGTCTAAATGCGATCCCTCCTATCGATCCTCGTGCTCGTCCTCGCGGGCTGCGGCTTCCAGCTCCGCGGCACGGCAAACGTGCCGTTTGAGACCGTGTTCATCCCGGGCGCGACGGGGGGCATCGCCCTGGATCTGAAGCGCAACATCGAGGCGGGCACGCGCGCGAGGGTCGTGGACGACCAGAAGAAGGCGGACGCGATCGTGCAGTTCACCGAGGAGACGCGGCAGAAGGAGATCCTCTCGCTCACCGGCACGGGACGCGTGCGTGAATACCAGCTGCGCTACCGCGTCGGCTTCCGCGTGCACGACGGTAAAGGCGCGGAGTACGTCCCGCAGAGCACGATCCAGCTGACCCGCGACATCACCTTCAACGACTCCGACGTGCTCGCGAAGGAGAACGAGGAAGGCCTGCTCTACCGCGACATGCAGCTCGACATGGTGCAGCAGCTCATGCGGCGCCTGGCCGCCGCCTCCAAGCCCGTTCCGCGGGTGCAGTAATGCCGCCACTGCGCTGATGCAACTTCGCGCCTCCGAGCTGGACGCGCACCTCGCGAAGACGCTTCGTCCGGTCTATCTCGTCCACGGCGACGAGCCGCTGCTCGCGCTCGAGGCGGCCGACGCGCTGCGCGCGGCGGCGCGCAAGCGCGGCTTCGCCGAGCGGCAGGTGCTGGAGCCGGCGCGCGGCTTCGACTGGAGCGAGTTCCGCCACGCCGCCGAGAGCCAGTCGCTCTTCGGCGATCGCAAGGTGGTCGAGCTGCGCCTCTCGAGCGGCAAGCTCCCGGCGCCGGCCGTGCAGGCGCTGGTGGAATACTGCGCGCGTCCCAATCCAGACGTGCTCCTCCTCGTCACCATGCCGCGCCCCGAAGGCGGCGGCTGGTGGAAGGCGGACTGGTTCATGGCGATCGATTCCGCCGGCGCGATCGTCGAGGTGCAGCCGGTGGCGCGGGCGCAGCTCCCGGCTTGGCTCGCGCAACGCCTCGGCCGCCAGAAGCAGCGCGCGGGCACCGAGGTGCTCGACTTCCTCGCCGAGCGCGTGGAAGGGAACCTCCTGGCCGCGCACCAGGAGCTGCAGAAGCTGACGCTGCTCGCCCCCGAGGGCGAGCTGACCATGGATCTCGTGCAGGACGCCGTCGCGACGGTCGCTCGCTACGACGTGAACGGCGCCGCCGAGGCCCTGCTCGCGCGCGATACTGCCCGGTACGCTCGCATGATCGAGGGCCTGCGAGGCGAAGGCGAGCAGCCGACCTTCATCCTCTTCGTCTTGTCGGCGGCGCTCTTCGTCCTGCAAGGCTTGCAGCGCGGGGGCCAGCTCGATGCGCTGGCGATGCAGCACCGCCTGTTCAACAAGCCGGTGAAGGCCGCCGTGCAGGCGGCTGCGCGGCGCTTTTCCGCCGCCCAGGTCGACGCCGCGCTCGCGCACGCGGCGCTCATCGACCGCGCCATCAAGGGCGTGCACGCCGCCGATCCGTGGGAGGAGCTCATCCGCCTCGGCCTGAAGCTCGGGCTTAAGGGGTAAAATGGGCCGATGGATCAAAAGGTTGACGCAGTCGCGTTGATGCGGGAGCTGGGCGCGGCCGCGCGCGCCGCTTCCCGCCTCATGGCGCGCGCGCCGACCGACGCGAAGAACCGCGCCCTGCTCGCCGCCGCGGCCGAGATCCGGCGCCAGTCCGCCGCCATCCTGGCCGCCAATGCCGCCGACGTCCAAGGCGCAGGTCGCTCCGGCAAGGACGCGGCGTTCCTCGACCGCCTTACGCTGACCCCGAAGTCGCTGGAGCAGATGGCGGCCGGCGTGGAGCAGGTCGCAGCGCTGCCCGATCCGGTCGGCGCCCTGTCCGACCGCGTCACGCGGCCGACCGGCATCGAAGTGGCGCGCATGCGCGTGCCGCTCGGCGTGATCGGCATCATCTACGAGTCGCGGCCCAACGTGACCGCGGACGCGGCCGCGCTGTGCCTGAAGTCGGGCAACGCCTGCATCCTGCGCGGCGGCTCCGAATCGATCGAGGCGAACCGCCTGATCGCCGCCTGCATGCGAGCGGGCCTCGCCTCGGCCGGCCTGCCGGAGGCGGCGGTGCAGCTCGTGCCGACCACGGATCGCGCCGCCGTCGGGGCGATGATCACGCTGCCCGAGTACATCGACATCATCGTCCCGCGGGGCGGCAAGGCCCTCATCGAGCGGCTCGCGCGCGAGTCGAGGATCCCCATGATCAAGCACCTCGACGGCGTGTGCCACGTCTACATCGACGACAGCGCCGATCCCGACATGGCGGTCGCCATCGCGGACAACGCGAAGACCCAGCGCTACGGCACGTGCAACACGATGGAGACCCTTCTCGTCGCCGAAGGCATCGCCGCGCGGGTCCTGCCCCCGATCTCGCGGATCTTCGAGGCGAAGGGCGTCGAGATGCGCGCGGACGACGCTTCCCGCCGCCTCATCAAGAACTCCGTCCCGGCGCAAGAGAAGGACTACTACACCGAGTGGCTGGCGCCGGTGGTCTCCATCCGCGTGGTGAAGGGCATCGACCAGGCGATCGAGCACATCGCCAAGTACGGCTCGCAGCACACCGACGCCATCGTCGCCGGCGACCGCGCGCGCGCGGAGCGCTTCCTGCGCGAAGTGGACTCGAGCTCGGTCATGTGGAACGCCTCGACCCGCTTCGCCGACGGCTACGAGTTCGGCCTGGGCGCGGAGATCGGCATCTCGACGGACAAGCTGCACGCGCGCGGCCCGGTCGGCCTCGAAGGCCTGACCACGCAGAAGTTCGTCGTGCTGGGGCACGGAGAGATCCGGCAGTAGTGCGCCTGGCGATCCTCGGCGGCACCTTCGATCCGGTCCACAACGCCCACCTCGCGATGGCGCGCGCGGCGCTCGAGGCGCTCGCGCCCGACCGCGTGGTCTTCATGCCCACGGGAAAGGCCGCCTACCGGAATGCAGCCGTCGCCTCCGCCGACGACCGGGTCGCCATGCTGAAGCTCGCGCTGGCGGGCGAGCCGCGCTTCTCCCTCGACGAGCGCGAGCTCGCGCCCGGCGCGAGCGGCTACACGGTGGATACGCTGCGAGCGCTGCGCGCCGAGCTGCCCGCGGCGGAGCTCTATTTCCTCCTGGGCGCCGACCAGCTGGAAAAGTTCTCCGCGTGGCACGCGCCGGAGGAAATCCGTCGCCTGGCCAGGCTCGCCGTCTTCGCCCGCCCCGGCCATCCGGTCGGCGACCGCACGGTGCAGGTCGTGCCCATGGCACCGACCGACGTGTCGGCGAGCGCGATCCGCGAGCGCGCGGCGCGCGGCGAAAGCCTCGCCGGCCTGGTGCCGCCGCCGGTGGCGAACTATATCGAGCGCAAGGGAATCTACCGCTGATGGACATCCGCAAGAAGCAGCGCGCCGTGGTGGACGCGCTGGAGGACATCAAGGGCCACGACATCGTCGTCTACGACACGGCGGCGCTTCCGTCCATGTTCGAGCGCGTGGTCATTGCGAGCGGCGACTCCACCCGCCAAGTGAAGGCGCTCGCGGACAACGTCCAGGAGAAGCTGAGGGCGCAGGGCGTGCGCGTGATCGGCGTCGAGGGCGAACGCGCGAGCGAATGGATCCTGGTCGATTTCGGCGACCTCGTCGTGCACGTCATGCATCCCACGGTGCGCGCCTTCTACAACCTCGAGGAAATCTGGGGCGGCAAGAATGTGCGCCTGAAGAGCGCGGCGCCGAAAAAGAAGGCCGCGAGGAAATCCGCGGGCAAGGGCAAGCGTGGCGCGGCTGCACGTCCTCGCGGTCGGCGCTAGGCTTCCGGCGTGGGCGGAAGGCGCCTGCGCGGACTACGCAAAGCGCATGCCGAAAGGCTACGAGCTCGATCGGGTCTCGCTGCGCGATTCCCAGCTCGAGGAGATCTTCCAGAAATACCGAAAGGCGCGCGTCGTCGCAATGGACGAGCGCGGCAAGGACCTGACCACGGCGGAATTCTCCAAACTCCTCTCGCAGGAGACGGCCTTCGTCATCGGACCGGCCGACGGGCTGCCCGACGCGTTCAAGCAGCGCGCCGGGCTGGTCGTGCGGCTTTCTTCCCTCACGCTCGCGCACGCGCTCGCGCAGGTCGTTCTGCTCGAGCAGCTTTACCGCGCCGCGAGTTTGCTCACCGGCCATCCCTACCACCGGGCTTAGGGCGGCGGGCTTGGGCTAGACTCGTTCCGATGGTGGCCCTTCCCGAGCGCGGCATCTATCTCGCGTCGCGCAGCCCGCGCCGGCGCGAGCTCCTCACGCAGATCGGCGTGCGTTTCCACCTGCTGCTCTTCCGCGAGCGCGCGCAGCCGAGCGGCGCGCAGCCGGAGCTGGACGAGACGCCCCTCTCCGGCGAGACGCCGGAGGCCTACGTGGAGCGACTGGCGCGGGAAAAGGCGGAGCTCGGCTGGCAGCGCATGCTGCAGCGGAACCTGCCGCCTGCGCCGGTGCTTGCCGCCGACACCACCGTGGCGCTCGAGGGACGGATCTTCGCCAAGCCGGCCGATCGCGGCGAAGCGGCCGACATGCTCTCCACCCTGTCCGGGCGCGTGCACGAAGTCCTCACCGGCATCGCCCTGAAGAATGGCGAGCGCCTGGAGAGCGCGCTGTCGCGCTCCGAGGTGCGCTTCAAGGAGCTTACATCGGCGGAGATCCGCGACTACGTGGCCACCGGAGAGCCGGACGACAAGGCCGGCGCGTACGCGATCCAGGGGCGGGCGGCACGCTTCATCGTCGAGCTGCGCGGCAGCTACTCCGGCGTCATGGGGCTTCCGCTCTACGAAACCGCATCGCTCCTCGAGCGCCTCGCGGCACCGCCGCGACCGCAGCGACCATGAACGAGGACGTGCTGGTCAACGTCACGCCGCAAGAGACGCGCGTGGCGGTCACCGCCGCGGGCGTGGTGCAGGAGCTGCTCGTCGAGCGGGAAGCGAACCGCGGCCTCGTCGGCAACATCTACATGGGACGCGTGTCGCGCGTGCTGCCGGGCATGCAATCCGCGTTCGTCGACATCGGCCTCGAGCGCGCCGCGTTCCTGCATGTCGCCGACCTGCGCGAGCACCGGCGCAATGGCGAGGAAGCGAGGCCGATCGAGCGGCTCCTCGCCGAGGGACAGCCGCTGCTCGTGCAGGTGGTGAAGGACCCGATCGGCACGAAGGGCGCGCGCCTGTCCACGCACGCCTCCCTGGCCGGGCGCCTGCTCGTCTACCTGCCCGCGGACGGGGGTCAGGACGGCGCGCACATCGGCATCTCGCAAAAGATCGAGGACGAGGGCGGCCGCCAGCTCCTACGCGAGCGGCTGCGCGAGCTCGTGCCGCCCGCCGAGAAGGGCGGCTTCATCGTGCGCACGCTCGCGGGGGCCGCCTCGGACGAGGAGCTGCGCAGCGACCTCGCCTACTTGCGGGCGCTGTGGGCGGCGATCCACGAGCGCTCGCTCGCCGCGCGCCCCCCGGAGCGGCTCTACCAGGACCTGTCGCTCGCGCAGCGCGTGCTGCGCGACATGGTGACCGCGGACACCGCGCGCGTGGTGGTCGACTCGCGCGACACCTTCCAGCGCCTGTCCGCGTTCGCGCAGAGCTACATGCCGGCGGTGGCCGGCAAGCTCGAGCACTACACCGGCGAGCGCCCGCTCTTCGAGCTGCACAACGTCGAGCCCGAGATCGAGAAGGCGCTCTCCCGCCGCGTCGACCTGAAGTCGGGCGGCTACCTCATCATCGACCAGACCGAGGCGCTGACCACGATCGACGTGAATACCGGCGGCTTCGTCGGCACCCGCACCTTCGACGACACGATCTTCAAGACCAACCTCGAGGCCGCGCAGGCCATCGCGCGCCAGCTGCGCCTGCGCAACCTCGGCGGCATCATCATCGTCGACTTCATCGACATGGATTCGCCGGAGCACCGCGAGGCGGTGCTGGAGGAGCTGCGCCGGGCGCTTGCGCGCGACCGCACGCGGGTGACGGTCAACGGCTTCACCGCCCTCGGGCTGGTGGAGATGACGCGCAAGCGCACGCGCGAATCGCTCGCGCACGTGCTGTGCGAGCCGTGCCCGACCTGCGCGGGCCGGGGCGAGGTCAAGACGGCGCGCACGGTGTGCTACGAGGTCCTGCGGGAAATCCTGCGCGAGTCGCGCGCCTTCCAGGCGAAGGAATTCCGCGTGCTCGCCTCCCAGCCGGTGATCGACCTGCTGCTCGAGGAGGAGTCGGGCTCGGTGGCGATGCTCTCCGACTTCATCGGCAAGCCCGTGTCCCTGCAGGTCGAGTCGAGCTATACGCAGGAGCAGTTTGATATCGTTCTGATGTGACCGACCTCTGCTTCATGCCCGCGCGCCAGCTGGCGCGCCTCCTGCGCGCGCGCAAGGTGTCGGCGCTCGAGGCCACGCGCGCCTTCATCGCGCAGATCGAGCGCGTGAACCCCAGGGTGAACGCCATCGTCACGTTCCTCCCCGAGCGCGCGATCGAGGCGGCGAAGAAGCAGGACCGCAGCTGGCGGGCGTGGAAGGACAAGCCGCTCGCTGGCCTGCCCATCGCCTACAAGGACCTCGTCAATACGAAGGGCGTGCGCACGACGCTCGGCTCGCCCATTTACCGGGACAACGTGCCGGCGGAGGATCACGCCCTCGTGGAGCGCCTCTCCGCCGCCGGCGCCCTCCTCATCGGCAAGACCAACACGCCGGAATTCGGCGCGGGCAGCCAGACCTTCAACGCGGTCTTCGGCGCGACGCGCAACCCCTACGACCTGGGCAAGACCTGCGGCGGATCTTCCGGCGGCGCCGGCGTCGCGGTGGCCTGCGGCATGCTTCCCTTCGCCGACGGCTCCGACCTCGCCGCCAGCCTTCGCAACCCGGGGAACTACTGCAACGTCGTCGGCTTCCGGCCGACGCCCGGGCGCGTGCCAAACTGGCCGGCCGCCAATGCGTGGGACACGTTGCCGGTGCTCGGCCCGATGGCGCGCACGGTCGAGGACGCGGCCTTGCTCTTCTCGGCGATGGCCGGGCCCGATCCCCGCGTGCCGATCTCCATCGACGAACCCGGCTCGCGTTTCAATGGAAAGCTGGATCGGAAATTTTCCAAGGTCCGCATTGCATGGTCCCGCGACCTGGGCGGCCTGCCGATGGACCCGCGCGTCACCGCCGTGCTCGAGCCGCAACGCAAGGTCTTTCGCGCCCTCGGCTGCTCCATCGAGGAGGGCGAGCCGGACTTCGCCGGGGCGACCGAGTCGTTCGAGACGCTGCGCGCCGTCTCCTTCCTCAACCGCTTCGGCGGATTCCTCAAGACGAAGCGCGAGCTCCTCAAGGACACGGTCATCTGGAACATCGAGGAGGGGCTCAAGCGCACGTCCGAGCAGATCGCCCGCGCCGAGGGCCTGCGCACGGAGCTCTTCCACCGGATGCGGCGCTTCCTCGAGCGCTACGAGTTCCTCGTCTGCCCGGTGAACCAGCTGCCGCCCTACCCGATCGACGTGGAATGGCCGCGCGAGATCGCCGGCGTAAAAATGGGAAACTACCTGGACTGGATGAAGAGCTGCTACTACATCACCGTGACCGGCCATCCCGCGATCTCCGTCCCCGCCGGGTTCACCGCCGACGGCCTGCCGGTCGGCATCCAGATCGTCGGCCGCTATCGCGACGACCTCGGCGTGCTGCAGCTCGCGCACGCCTTCGAGCAGGCCACGCAGTGCTGGAAGCGCCGTCCGGCGGTGGCCGCATGAAAAGCCTTCCCCATCTCTTCGAGAACAACCGCGCCTGGGCGGAAAAGATCCGCGAGCAGGACCGCGCATTTTTCGACAAGCTGGCGCAGCAGCAATCGCCCGAATACCTCTGGATCGGCTGCGCCGACAGCCGCGTCCCGGCCAACCAGATCGTCGGCCTGCTTCCCGGCGAGCTCTTCGTGCACCGCAATGTCGCCAACCTCGTCGTGCACACGGACCTCAATTGCCTCTCGGTGCTGCAGTTCGCCGTGGACCTTCTCAAGGTGCGCCATGTCATCGTCTGCGGGCACTACGGCTGCAGCGGCGTGAACGCCGCGCTGCAGGGCCAGCGCCTGGGGCTTTCCGACAACTGGCTTCGGCACGTGCAGGACGTCCACGAGAAGCACGCCGCGCGGCTCGCCCGCGCCAAGGAGCCCGGGATGCGGCTGTGCGAGCTGAACGTGGTCGAGCAGGTGGCGAACGTCTGCCAGACGACCATCGCGCGCGATGCCTGGGAGCGCGGCCAGCCGCTGACGGTGCACGGCTGGATCTATGGCATCCAGGATGGCCGCCTGCGCGACCTCGGCACCACCGTGGACGCCTACGACCAGGCCGGGGCGGTATACCGCGCCGCGCTCGAGGCGCTGCCGGCCGCGTGAAGCTGCGCGCCTGCGGCGCCGCGGACGTCGCGGCGATGTGCGAGATCATCAATGACGCCGCGCAGGCCTACCGGGGCATCATTCCCGCCGATCGCTGGCACGAGCCCTACATGCCGCTCGAGGACCTCGAGGACGAGATTCGCGCGGGCGTGCGCTTCGCCGGCTGCGAGGACGCCGGGCGGCTCGTGGGCGTCATGGGCATCCAGGATCGTGGCGAGGTGGACCTTATCCGGCATGCCTACGTGAGGACCTCGGCGCGCAGGCACGGAATCGGCGCGCGCCTGCTCGCCCACCTGGAAAGGGAGAGCACGAAGCCGATCCTGATCGGCACGTGGGCGGCGGCCACCTGGGCCGTCCGGTTCTACGAGAAGCACGGCTACCGCCTGCTTTCGCGCGAAGAAACAGGGCGGCTCCTGCGCCGTTTCTGGAGCATCCCCGAGCGCCAGATCGAAACCTCCGTCGTGCTTGCCAACAACCGGTGGCCGCCAGCGGCCAAGTCGAGGGTGCCCGCATGATCGTCGTCCATCACCTGAACAACTCGCGCTCGCAGCGCGTGCTCTGGCTTCTCGAGGAGCTTGGCCTGCCCTACGAGATCAAGCCATACCAGCGCGACGCCAACACCATGCTCGCGCCGCCGGAGCTGCGCGCCGTGCACCCGCTCGGCAAGTCTCCCGTGCTCCAGGATGACAGCGGCGAGCGCCCGCTCACGCTCGCCGAATCAGGGGCGATCGTCGAATACCTGGCGGATCGGTACGGTCAGGGCCGGCTCTCGCCGGCGCCCGGCACGCCGGAGCGCGTGCGCTATACGTACTGGATGCACTTCGCCGAGGGCTCGGCGATGCCGCCGCTCCTCTTGAAGCTGATCTTCGACCGCATGAAGACCGGGCCGATGCCGTTCTTCGTCCGGCCGGTTGCGCGCGCCATCGCCGATCGTGCGCTCGGCTCCTTCGTGCTGCCGAACATCCAGCGCAACCTGGACTTCATGGAAGGCGAGCTCGGCAAGGCCGAGTGGTTCGCGGGAGCGGCGTTCAGCGCCGCCGACATCCAGATGAGCTTTCCGCTCGAGGCGGCGCGTGCGCGCGGCGGCCTCGATGAAAAACGGCCGCGCCTGATGGGCTGGCTCGAAAGGATTCACGCTCGGCCCGCGTACCTTCGCGCCCTCGAGCGTGGCGGAAAGTACGAATTGCTGCGCTAGGCCTTCGGCACCCGCCCCATCAGGTAGAACTCGTCGTTCGGCCGCATGTTGGTGACGTTCGCCATGCGGTTCGACAGGCCGAAGAAGGCGGAGATCGCGGCGATGTCCCAGATGTCCTCGTCGGAGAACCCCTGCGCGCGCAGCGGCGCGAAGTCGGCGTCGCCGACGCGGCCGGGCTCGAGCGCGACCTTCATCGCGAAGTCGAGCATGGCGCGCTCCCGCGGGCTGATATCGGCCTTGCGGTAATTCACCGCCACCTGGTCGGCGACGAGCGGGTTCTTCGCCCGGATGCGCAGGATCGCCCCGTGCGCCACGACGCAGTACTGGCATTCGTTGGCGCCGGAGGTCGCGACGACGATCATCTCGCGCTCCGCCTTGCTCAGGCCGCCCGGCTTCTCCATCAGCGCGTCGTGGTAGGCGAAGAAGGCCCGGAACTCGTCGGGCCGGTGCGCGAGCGCGAGGAACACGTTCGGCACGAACCCCGACTTCTCCTGCACGGCGACGATCCGGGCGCGGATGTCCTCGGGCAGGTCGCGCAGCTCGGGAACGGGATAGCGGCTGATCGGTTTCGCGCTCATGGCTGTTGTATTCTAAAGGCCATCCCCCAAGGAGGCGGCATGCTGAAGATTCTCGGAAGCGCAGTACTCGCGCTCGGGCTGGTTGCGGGCGCCCAGGCGGCGGTCAAGGAAAAACCGGTGACCTACAAGGCCGGCGACACGACGCTGAAGGGCTTCGTCGTGCGCGACGATGCGAAGAAGGGCAAGCAGCCCGGCATCGTCCTCGTGCACGAGTGGTGGGGCATCACCAAGCACATGCACAACGAAGCGCGCCGCTTCGCGCGCGAGGGCTATACGGTCCTGATCGCCGACATGTATGGCGACGCGAAGACCGCGGACAACCCCAAGGACGCGGGCGCGCTTGCCGGCTCGGTGATGAAGGATCCGAAAGTCATGGAGGCCCGCTTCAACGCCGCGCGCGATGAGCTCGCGAAGCAAGCGAGCGTCGATCCGGCCCGCATCGGCGCCTCCGGATACTGCTTCGGCGGCGCGGTGGTGATCAACATGGCGCGCGCCGGGGCGGATCTTGCCGCGGTCGCCGGCTTCCATGCCTCGCTGGGCCTCAACACGCCGGCCCCTGCGCCCGGAGCGGTGAAGGCCAAGGTGCTGGTCCTGAACGGCGCCAATGACCCGTTCGTGAAGCCCGAGCAGTATGCGACCCTCAAGAAGGAGATGGAGGCGGCGAACGCCGACTATCGCGTGGTCGAGTACCCTGGCGCGGTCCACGCTTTCACGAATCCGGAAGCCACGGCGCTCGGCAAGAAGTTCAACCTGCCGCTCGCCTACGACGCCAAGGCGAACAAGGAAGCGAAGGCCGAGGCGGACAAGCTCTTCGCCGCCACGCTCAAGAAGTAGGCGGCAATCGCCAACAAAAAGGCCGCCCGCGGGCGGCCTTTTGTTTTTGCACGGCTCTAAATCTAGTCTGCGTACACGCCCGCCTTCTTGATGAGCGGGTCCCACTTGGCGATCTCGGACTTCAGCTTCTTCTCGAGCGCGGCCGGGTTCGCCAGCTCCGGCGGATAGGTCGTCGCGCCGAGCTCGGCGAAGCGCTTCTTCACCGCGTCGTCCTTGAGCGTCTCCTGCAGCGCGTGCACGAGCTTGTCCTGCACGGGCTTCGGCAGCCCCTTGGGCGCGTACAGGCCATGCCAGATGCCGACCTCGAAGCCTTTCAGGCCCTGCTCTTCGAGCGTCGGGATCTCCGGCAGCGACGCCACCCGCTTAGGCGAGGTCACGCCGTAGACCTTGACCTTGCCGGCCTTGATCTGCGAAGTCGTGCTCGTGGTCTGGTCGCACATGAAATCGACGGTGTTGCCCAGCAGGTCGTTCATGGCCGGCCCCGTCCCCTTGTACGGCACCGTGAGGAAGTCGGTCTGGATCGCGCTCATGAAGAGCATGCCGCATAGGTGCGAGGCGGCGCCGATGCCGGCGTTCGCGTAGGTGACCTTTTCCTTGTTCGCCTTGATGTAGGCGAGGAACTCCTTGAAGTCCTTCGCCTGCATCGCCGGCTTGGCGATGATCGTCATCGGCACGTCGTTGACCAGGCCGATGTAGTCGAAGTCCGTCAGCACGTTGAAGCGCAGCGTGCGGTAGAGCGACGGGATCGTCGACATGCCGATGTGATGTATGAGGATCGTGTAGCCGTCGGCCTTCGCGTTCTTGGTCTGTTCCGGCGCGAGGATGCCGCCGGCGCTCGGCTTGTTCTCGACGATGACCGTCTGGCCGAGGGGCTTCGCCATCGACTGGGCGACGACGCGCGCCACGGTGTCGGTCGGCCCGCCGGCCGCAAAGGGCACCAGCATCGTCACGGACTTCGTGGGGTACTGCTGGCCATGCGCGGCCGTGGCGGCGAGGGCGAGAGCCGCCGTCGCGAGCATGCGAATCTTCATTTCTCCTCCATCCAATAAGAAAGGAACGTCCCGAAATTGAGCTTATGTATTGCCGGGGACGGCCGTCGGTTACGGTCCGACCCTGGTCAAGTGGCGCGCCCGGCGGGATTCGAACCCACGACCCTTGGCTTCGGAGGCCAATACTCTGATCCGCTGAGCTACGGGCGCTTTCAAGCTAAAATCATACCTTTATCTCTCTCCCAGGCGAAGCCGAGCATGTCCGAGACCGCGCACGACGAGCACTCCTCGTTCATCAAGACGCCGCAGCAGCTGATCACCGTCCTCCTGCTCGCGTTCCTCGTGCCGATCCTCGGCATCACGCTCATCATCCAGCTCGTCCTGCACAAGCCGCACGCGGATCCTTCCGCCATGGCACCCGAGAAGGTGGCCGAGCGGCTGCAGCCCGTGGGCAAGGTCGAGTTCGGAGCGCCGCAGGCGGCACCCGGCGCGCGCAGCGGCGAAGACATCGTCAAGGGCGTCTGCGGAGCGTGCCACCAGGCCGGCGTCGCCGGCGCGCCGAAGATCGGCGACAACGCCGAGTGGGGCAAGCGCGTGGCGCAGGCCAAGGGGCTGCAAGGCCTGCTGGCCGTGGCGACGAAGGGCAAGGGCGCCATGCCGCCGAAGGGCGGCGCGGCCGACCTCACCGAGGAGGAGCTCGCGCGGGCGATCGTCTACATGGCCAATCACTCGGGGCAAAACCTCAAGGAGCCCGCTGCCGCCGCCAAGCCTGCCGCCGCGGCCAAGAAGTAAGCGCGGCGGGCGGGTCGGCATGAAGCTGCTCTTCATCATCGACCCGCCGGATTCGCTCAAGGCGTACAAGGACTCGAGCGTCGCCATGATGCGCGCCGCGCAGGCGCGCCATCACGAGGTCTTCGTTTCCCGGCAGGAAAACCTGCATTGGTCGAAGCACCGCGTCGCCACGGCGGCGCTGCGCATCTCCACCACCGACAACGACGACGACTGGTACCGCGCGCACGAGGAGCTGGAGCAGCCGCTCGAGGCCTTCGACGCGGTGCTGATGCGCAAGGACCCGCCCTTCGACCTCGAATACGTCGCCACCACCTGGCTGCTCTCGGCCGCGGCGCGCCACGGCGCGCGCATCTTCAACGCGCCGGATGCCGTGCGCGACCACAACGAGAAGCTCGCCATCGCCGAGTTCGCCCGCTTCACCGCGCCGACGCTGGTCACGCGGGAGCCGGCGCGCATCCAGGCATTCATCGACGAGCACGGCGACACGGTCGTGAAGCGCCTGGACGTGATGGGCGGCGAGAACGTGTTCCGCGTGCGCAGCGACGACCCCAACCGCAACGTGATCGTCGAGATCATGGCGCAGGGCGGCGCGCGCACCGTCATGGCGCAGCGCTTCATCCCCGAGATCTCGCAGGGGGACAAGCGCGTGCTGCTGATCGACGGCGTGGTCGTGCCCTACTGCCTCGCGCGCATCCCCAAGCCGGGCGAGACGCGCGGCAACCTCGCCGCCGGCGCGCGCGGCGTCGCGCAGCCCCTGAGCGCGCGGCACAAGGAGATCGCGGGGGCGCTCGGCCCGGTCCTCGCCGGCAGGAACCTGCTCCTCGTCGGCCTGGACGTGATCGGCGACTGGCTGACGGAAGTGAACGTGACGAGCCCGACCTGCTTCCGCGAGATCCAGGACCAGACGGGCTTCGACGTCGCCGGCATGTTCCTCGAGGCGCTGGAGCGCAAGGCCGCATGATCGGCGTCCTCCTCGTCACCCACGGGCAGATCGGCGCCTCGCTGCTGGAGAGCGCGGCGCAGATCATCGACAAGGCGCCGCGCCTCGCCGCCACCCTCGGCGTCTCGCGCGTCGACGATCCGGACGACCTTGCGCTGCGCGCGCGCCGCCTGGTCAAGCAGCTCGACGAGGGCGACGGCGTGCTGATCCTCACCGACATCTTCGGGGCGACGCCGGGCAACGTGATCGCGCGCCTGCTCGAGGACGGGCGCGTCGAGGGCGTCTCCGGCCTGTCGCTGCCGATGCTTCTTCGCGTGCTGACCAGCCGCGACCGATCCGGGCCGGAAGCGCTGCGGGCCGCCGTGCAGCGCGCGCTCTCGGGTGGCGCCGAGGGCCTCGTGCACATGAACACGGACCGGTGCTGCGATGCCAAGTAGGGAAGCCGAGATCGTCAACAAGCTCGGCCTGCACGCGCGCGCGTCGGCCAAGCTCACGCAGGTGGCGAGCGCCTACCAGTCCAACGTCTGGCTCTCGCGCAGCGGCCGGCGCGTGAATGCGAAGAGCATCATGGGCGTGATGATGCTGGCCGCCGGCAAGGGCGCGACGGTGCTCGTGGAGGCGGAGGGCCCGGACGCCGAGCAGGCGCTCGAGGCCCTCCTCAAGCTCATCTCCGACAAGTTCGGGGAAGGGGAATAAGAAGAGCGCTGGCGTGAACTTCGTCCTCCACGGGCACGCGGTCTCGAGCGGCATCACGATCGGCTATGCCCACCTCGTGTCGACCGCCCGCCTGGAGGTCGCGCACTACGAGGTGCCGGCGGAGGACCTCGAGCCGGAGATCGCCCGCTTCGACGCGGCGCTCGTCGCCGCCCGCGACGAGCTGGCGGGGCTGAAGACGCAGATCCCGCCCGGCTCGCCGGCGGAATTCGGCGCCTTCCTCGATCTGCACCGCCTGATCCTCGAGGACACGTCCATCGCCGAGGCGCCGCGCCAGCTGATCCGCAGCCGCCGCTGCAACGCCGAGTGGGCGCTCGTGCAGCAGATGGACAAGCTCACCGAGCGCTTCGACGAGATCGAAGACGCCTACCTGCGCGAGCGCAAGGCCGACGTGCAGCAGGCCGTGGAGCGCGTGCTGAAGGCGCTCATGGGCGCGCATAGCCTTCCCGAGGCGGCGCTCACCGAGGAGGAGCGGCTGATCGTCGTGGCGCACGACCTCTCGCCCGCCGACATGATCCTCTTCAAGCGCCATCACTTCGGCGGCTTCGTCACCGACCTGGGCGGCGTCACCTCGCACACGGCGATCGTCGCGCGTTCGCTCGGCATCCCGGCGCTCGTCGGCCTGCACCATGCCTACCAGGCGATCAGCGAGGGGGAGCTGCTCATCGTCGACGGCCAGCGCGGCGTGCTGATCGTCAATCCCGACCCGGCGGTTCTCTCGGAATACCGCCTGCGCCAGTCGCAGCTCGGCGAGGAGCGCCGCAAGCTGCGCGAGCTCAAGTCGACGCCGGCGGCCACGCGCGACGGCACGCCGGTGGACCTCTATGCCAACATCGAGCTGCCCGAGGACATGGCGCAGGTGGTGGAGGCCGGCGCGCAGGGCGTCGGCCTCTTCCGCACCGAGTTCCTGTTCCTCAATCGCGACGACCTCCCGGGCGAAGAAGAGCAGTTCGCCGCGTATCGCCAGGTGGCCGAGGCGATGCAAGGTCTGCCCGTCGTGCTGCGCACCCTCGACATCGGCGCGGACAAGGCCATGGCGGGCGAAGCCGGCCACACGAAGCCCAACCCGGCCATGGGCCTGCGCGCCATCCGCGATTGCCTGTCGGAGCCGCACATCTTCCTCACGCAGCTGCGCGCCATCCTGCGCGCCTCGCACTACGGGCGCGTGCGCATCCTCCTGCCCATGGTCGCGCACGTGCAC
>JBLNDP010000028.1:0-18032 GCA_050261755.1 Clostridia bacterium | reverse complement strand
GTGACCAAGGCGGCGCGCCTGGCGGGCCGCAACCGCACCGAGTTCTACCGCCTGCTCGAGCGCCACTCGCTCGAGCCGGGCATGTTCAAGGCCGCATAGGAGCCTGCCTTGGCGGGCTGCGTAAGGCGCTGCTTGCCGGGCCGACCAAGGGCCATGCGAACCCTTTGCCTCGTCCTCGCCATGGCCATCGCTCCCGGCGCCGGCGCCGCTTCCTGTACCGCCGAATCGGGCGCCCAGACGGCGGCTCTGGTCGAGCTCTATACGTCCGAGGGCTGTGACAGCTGCCCGCCCGCCGATCGCTGGCTCTCGAGCCTCGGCGCTAGGGGATATGCGCCGGGCCGGGTAGTTCCGCTCTCCCTGCACGTCGACTATTGGGACTACATCGGCTGGAAGGACCCCTATGCCCAGCAGCGCTTCTCGGGGCGCCAGCGCAAGCTCACCCAGCTGCAGCGGCTTTCCTTCGTCTATACGCCCCAGGTGATGCTCCAGGGGCACGATTTCCGTGGCTGGCGAGGGCCGGAGTTCGACGCGGCGCTGGCGCGCATCAACGCGCAGCCGGCGCGCGCGCGGCTGCGGCTGGAGATCGGGTCGGCGCGGGCGGGAGCGCTGGACGTCGAGGCCCTGGCGGAGGTGCCCGACCCGGCACGCCGCCCCGATGCGGCACTGTACCTGGCCGCGTTCGAGAGCAAGCTCAGCAGCCAGGTCACTGCCGGCGAGAACCGGGGCAGTACCCTGAAGCATGACTACGTCGTCCTCGAATGGCTGGGGCCGTTCGAGCTCGGGGCGGCTGGCAAGCACGCCGAGAAGCGGTCCATCCCGCTCCTGCCCAAGGCCGTCCCCGGGCATTCCGGGGTGGCCGCGTTCGTCCAGGACCGCCGCACCCTGGAGGTCCTGCAGGCCTTGATGCTGCCGGCTTGCAGCCCTGATTCCGTGCACGGCCGGCCCGGGAAAGGTTAGTGGTCGTTTCGGTTTTCCGGCCGCCTCGGGTATATTCGCGCCCTCAAGTACTTATCGGGGGGTACCCCCCCGGAGGTCTGGAGGGAGCGACATGCAAGCGACGCAGATTCGCCAGAAGGACGGCGTCTTCTACTTCGTCAGTTACCCGGCCAAGGAACTGCTGAGCCGGGTACGCTTCATCAGCCGCTTCTATGGGGAGGGGGAGCAGATCGCCCCCAGCCGCGTAGCCGAGGACGATGACATCGCCCAGTTCATCTCCCGGATCGAGCGCAGCGACCAGGCCTTCCAGCGTTCCGTGTCGCGCGGCAAGGTGCGCCAGCTCAAGAACTTCTACGAGACTGCGGTCTCGCAGCCCCCTATCCCGGGCACGGTTCTCCTCTTCACGCCCGAGCGCCTCAATTTCCGCTCCGACGGCGGCAGCGGCGGCCAGGGCTCCATCAGCGAGCCGTCGCAGAAGTTCCTGATCATCGATGGCCAGCACCGGCTCGCCGCGCTGCGCTTCTACCTGCACGAGCGCCCGGACGAGGGCGCGAGCATCAACGTGCCGTGCATCATCTTCGACGGCCGGAGCGAGGATTTCGCGACCGAGATGTTCGTCATCATCAATTCGACGCCGACGCGCATCAACAAGAGCCACCTCGTCGACCTCTACGAGCACGTCTCCTTCGCCGCGCCCGACCGCAAGTTCGCCGCTCGCCTGGTGGAGAAGCTCTACAGCGAGGGCGACAGCCCACTGCGCTATCGCATCAACCGCCTCGGCGGCCGCAGCCAGCGCGACAAGTGGGTCCTCCAGGCGGAGCTCTTCAACGAGCTGCACCGCTGGGTGCGCGGCCGCTGGCGCTCGATCCAGCTCGCCGGCGGGAGCTCCAAGGAAGTGCCGCGCTATTACGGCATGATCCGCGACTTCTTCAAGGCGGCGCGCGCGGTCTTCGGCGACGCGGTCTGGGGCAAGGACAACTACATGGTCACCAAGCCGGTCAGCATCAAGGCGATGGTGCGGGTTTGCGCCGACCTCGCGCGCGAGGACGGCGACCAGGAGTCGGGCCGGCTGCAGCGCTGGGAGCAGCGTCTTTCGCCGTGGGCGGATATGGCGCGCCAGTTCCGCGACGAGGGCTTCTACGAGCGCTTCCCCGCGAAGGGCGAGGTCGAGCGCGTCGCGCGCATCCATCGCGAGCTCGCCAAGGCGGCGGGCATCGAGGCCGCCAAGAAGTAGGCGGCTAGCCGAGCCGCGAGATCTCGGCGGCCGTAAAGCCCAGCTCCTCGAGGATCCCCTGCGTGTGCTGGCCGAGGGCCGGCACCGCATCCATGCGCGGCTCCATGCCGTCGAGGTTGAACGGCGGCTTGAGCGCATCGAGCTCGCCGGCCGGCGAGCCCACCTTTGTCCAGCGCCCGCGCGCATGCAGCTGCGGGTGGCTCCAGAACTGCTCCATGTCGTTCAGGCGAGCGTTCGCGATGTCCGCCCGCTCGAGCCTTTCGACGACCTCTGCCGAGCTCAATTTGCGGAACACGGCATCGATGGCGGCATGCATCGCCGCCTTGTTCTGCAGGCGCGCGGGGCCGGTGGCGAAGCGGGCGTCCTTGGCCAGGCTTTCCTCCTGCAACACCATGGAGCAGAAGCGCGAGAACTCGCGCTCGTTCTGGATGCTGAAGAACACCGTGCCGCCGTCTCCCGCCTTGAAGGGACCGTAGGGCACGATCGTCGCGTGATACGCGCCCGACCGGGGCGGGGGCGTGCCGCCGTAATGGCCGAAGTAGGCGGGGAAGCCCATCCATTCGCCGAGCGATTCGAACATGGTGATGTCCAGCGTGGCGCCTTCGCCGGTCTGCTGGCGGCGCAGGAGCGCCGCGAGGATGGAGGAGAACGCGTACATGCCCGCAGCGATGTCCGCGACCGGGATCCCCGCCTTGGAGGGCGCCTCGGGCGTGCCCGTGACCGAGAGCAGGCCCGCCTCGCACTGCACGAGCAGGTCGTAGGCCTTCTTGCTCGCATACGGCCCGGCGGGGCCGTAGCCGGAGATGCCGCACCAAATCAGCCGAGGATGTCTTTCTCGTAAAGAAGAACCCAGGCCAAGGCGATCGGCCGCGCCCGGCGCAAGGTTCTGCAGGAATACGTCCGCCTTCGCCAAGAGGCGCTGAAGAACCTCTTGTGCCTCCGGGCGCTTCACATCCAGCGTGAGGCTTTCCTTCGAGCGGTTCACCCAGACGAAGTGCGAGGAGAGGCCCTTCACGGTCTTGTCGTAGCCGCGGGAAGCGTCGCCGCCGTCCGGGCGCTCGATCTTGATGACGCGGGCCCCCAGCTCGGCGAGCTGGCGCGTGGCGAACGGCCCGGCGATCACCTGCTCGAGCGCGACGACGGTAATGCCGTCGAGCGGCCTCACGTGAACGTCACCGTATTGCCCGGGAGCGGCAGCCCTTCGATGACGGTGCTCCAGGTCTCGCCCGGCGCAACCGGGTGCGCGTCGGTGATCGTGCCGGTCGTGACCAGCTCGCCCGGCCGCAGCGGCTCGGCGCCCGGCTGCTTCGAGAGCACTTCGATGAAGTAGGCGAGCGCGAGGAGCGGGCTGTCGAGCACGTTGGCGCCGATGCCCTGGTCGACGACTTCGCCGCCCTTCTTCAGCGTTGCCTTCACTTTCGGAAGCAGCCCGGCCAGCCCCGGAATTTCGGAGACCGGCACGCGCGGGCCGACATAGAGGCGGCCGTGCAGCCCATTGTCGGCGCAGCAGTCGGCGAGCTGCATCTTCCAGTCCGGGTGGTGGCACTGCACGATCTCGATGGAGTGGGCCACCCACTCGATGCATTCGAGTAGTTGCGCGGGATCGCGCGTGACGGGCGGCGCTTTCTTCAGGCCGAAGCAGATCTCGGGCTCGATGCGCGGCTGCGCGAGCCCTCGCAGCGAGAACGAGCGCGGGCTCGGCTCCAGGGTGCGGTCGTAAACCGTGCCCCAGATGGGCTCGTACACGCCGTAGCGGGGCCAGATGGTGCGGTTGGTGAAGCCGATCTTGCGGCCGACCGGCTTCCAGCCTGCGGCGATGCGGTGCCGGTGCAGCGCCCGGGCGGCCTCGTACGCCGCCGCAGGGGTGAGGGCGGGCTGCGCGGCGGTGAAGGGCGGCGCCAACCGCGCGTTTTCGTGCAAGGAAATCAGGGAGTCCTGCAGTTCAACCTGTCCCATCCGGCCGATTGTAGTATTAGCCGCATGGACCATTCGCTCGCCTGGGCGATCCTGGGCCTCGGGCTCGTCATCGCGGAGCTCCTCACCGGGACGTTCTACCTGCTCATGCTCGGCGTCGCCGCTTTTGGCGGCGCCGCGGCGGCATGGCTGGCCCTCGGCTTCGGCCCGCAGATGATCGTCTTCGCCCTCGTCGCAGCCATCGGCTGCTACGGCGTTCATGTCTATCGCGCGCGCAACCGCGGTGAGCAGATGCCATCCATCGACGCCGGCAACCCGGCGGTGTTCGAGCGCTGGATCGACGAGCCGGCGCGCGTGGCGCGCGTCGTCTACCGCGGCGCGCCGTGGGAAGCGCGCGTGGAGGGCAGCGAGCTGCCGCAGCCCGGCGCGCGCGTGTACGTACGGGAAGCCGATGGCAACACGCTCAAGGTCGCCGCAAGGCCGCCCGCCTGAGCCGGGCGAGCTCCTGGAGGGGCTTGCCCGGGGCGCGGCGGCGACGCTCATTCCAAGGGGAGGAATTTCCATGTTCGGCAAGCTGATCATCGTCGTCGCGCTCGCGGTCGCGTCCTATCTCATCCCCGAAACGCGCGCTTTCTCGGGCTGGATCCTCTTCTTCGGCGTCATCGTCGCCTTCGTCATCGAGGGCGTGCGCATCGTGCCGCAGCAGCACGCCTTCGTCGTCGAGCGCCTGGGCAAGTTCCACGAGGTGCTGCAGCCGGGCCTGAACCTCATCATCCCGTTCCTCGACCGCATCGCCTACCAGCACGTGCTGAAGGAAGTGCCCCTGGACGTGCCCGAGCAGGTCTGCATCACCAAGGACAACACCCAGCTCGCCGTCGACGGGATCCTCTACTACCAGGTGACCGACCCGCGCCTCGCCTCCTACGGCTCGGCGAACTACATCGCCGCGATCAGCCAGCTCGCCCAGACGACCCTGCGGAGCGTGATCGGCAAGATGGAGCTCGACAAGACCTTCGAGTCGCGCGAGGACATCAACCGCCACATCGTCGCCGAGCTCGACGAGGCCGGCCGCAACTGGGGCATCAAGGTGCTGCGCTACGAAATCAAGAGCCTCACGCCGCCCGAGACCATCCTGCGGGCCATGCAGGCGCAGATCACGGCCGAGCGCGAGAAGCGGGCGCTTATCGCCAAGTCCGAGGGCCAGCGCCAGCAGGAGATCAACCTCGCCGACGGCGAGAAGCAGGCGGCCGTGCTCAAGTCCGAGGGCGACAAGCAGGCGGCGATCAACAAGGCGCAGGGCGAGGCCACCGCTATCCGTGTCATCGCGGAGGCGACGGCGGCCGGCGTGCGGGCGGTAGCGGAAGCGATCGGCGACAAGGGCGGCCTCGAGGCCGCGAACCTGAAGGTGGCCCAGCAATACGTCGATGCCTTCGCGAACCTCGCCAAGCAGTCCAACACGCTGATTATTCCGGGGAATGCCGCCGACATCGGCGGCTTCGTGGCGACGGCGATGACGGTGCTCGAGCGCGCGCGGACGGCCAAGGCGTAGTCCGCCGGGACTACGCCGCGCGCAAGAAGAATCGAGGGGGAAGTCGCAAGATACCTACACGCCAGTCACCGACACACTGTTACCAGCTCCACGTCGGACCCCGACCGCCCGGGGATTTAGGGTCCGAACAGCAGAGCCAAACAACGTGTAGCGACTGCCGGATCACCGCTTGAGGCTTCACCGGAGGGCAAGGCTACCGGCCTTGCCCTCTTTCATTTCCAAGCCTCGGGAAGGATTGTCGCCCTGCTGCGGTCGCGGGGCTATCGCCGCGTCCCGCTGGTTGCTGTCGCGATTCGCAGGTTCATACGCACGCGCGGCGTCGACGTCGGGTAAAAGCGTCGTGACTTATGGCACGCCGTTACGCGACGCGCGTGCGGACCGGCTTGCCGGCGAAGTGCAGCCGAAGGTTCTCGATCTGCAGGTCGCCCATGGCCTTGCGCGTCTCGACGGTGGCGCTGCCCACGTGCGGGAAGAGCACGGCGTTGTCGAGCTTGAAGAACGCCTCCGGCACTCGCGGCTCGTCGACGAAGACGTCGAGGCCGGCGCCCGCGATCCGGCCCTCCTGCAGGTAGCGAAGGAGCACCGGCTCGTCGACCACCGAGCCGCGGGCGATGTTGCACAGGTAGCCCTTGGGCCCGAGCGCGTCGAGGACCTGGGCGTTGACGAGCTTCGCCGTCTCCGTGCCGCCCGGCGTTACGACCATCAGCACGTCGCTGTTCTTCGCCAAGGTGACCGGATCAGGGTCGTAGGCGAACGGCGAGTCCTTCTTGCGGCGGTTGTGGTAGCGGATCTTCATGCCGCAGGCCTGCGCACGCTTTGCGATCGCGTCGCCGATGCGGCCGAGGCCGAGGATGCCCAGCGTTTTTCCCCCCAGCGAGGTGGTGAGCGGGTAGGGCCCCTTGGAAACCCAGGCGCCGGTGCGAAGGTAGGCGTCGCATTGGGGAAGCTTGCGCAACGTCGACAAGATCAGGGCCAACGCCGTATCGGCCACGCACTCGTTGAGCACGTCGGGGGTGTTGGTGACGACGATGTTGTGTTTCTTCGCGTCGTCGAGGTTGATCTGGTCCACGCCGACTCCGAAGTTTGAGACGATCTCGAGCTTCGGCAGCGCGTCCATGAGCTTGCCGTCGACGGGGGTGGCGCCGAAGCTGGCGATGGCGCGAACGTTCTTTCCTTTTTCCCTCAGGAAAGCGGCCGGGTCCGAGGCCTCGAAGAGCTTGTGGACGGCGTACTCCGCCTCGAGGGTCGCCTGCGTCGCCGCGTGGCCTTTGCCGGTGAAAAGGATCTCGGTTTTCATGACTTGAATTTTGCCGCCAAAGCCTCGGCGCCGCGAGCGAGGATGCCGACGTCGGCGCCCACCGCGACGAAGAGCGCGCCGCAGCCCAGCCAGTGCTTCGCATCGGCCTCGCTCGGCGTGAGGATGCCCGGCGCGCGGCCGGCCTTGCGGATCCGCTTGATCGCCTCGTCGATGAGCGGCTTCACCTTGGGATTGGCGACCTCGCCGGGGTATCCCATGGAGGCGTGCAGGTCCGCCGGGCCGATGAAGACGCCGTCGATGCCGTCGACCGCGCAGATCGACTCGATGTTCGCGACGGCCGCCTCGGTCTCCACCTGCACGAGCAGGCAGAGCTCCTCGTGCGCCCGCTTCGCGTAGTCCTTGATCCGCCCGAAGCGCGTGGCGCGGGTCGTTCCCGCCACGCCCCGCGCGCCCGCCTGCGGGTAACGGGTATAGGAGACGGCGGCGCGCGCCTCCTCGGCGGTGGAGACGTAGGGAACGAGCAGCGACTGGGCGCCGATGTCGAGCACGCGCTTGATCGTCACCATGTCGTTCCAGGGAACGCGCACGATGGGCGTCGTCGGATAGGGCGCGGCGGCCTGCAGCTGCGTCAGCAGGCTCTCCAGGTCGTTCGGCGAATGCTCGCAATCGAGCAGGATCCAGTCGAAGCCGGCGCCGGCGATGACCTCGACGGTGTAGTTGGAAGACAGGCTCGACCAGAGGCCGATCTGCGGTTTTCCGGCCCGGAGGGCCCGCTTGAAGGTGTTTTGTGGAAGGTCCAAGGCCCTATTCCTTGACTGCTCCGGTCATGCCGGACACGTAGTACTCGACGAAGAAAGAGTAGAGGATCGCCACCGGCAGGGAGCCGAGCAGCGCCCCCGCCATCAGCGAGCCCCAATGGTAGACGTCGCCCTCGACGAGCTCGGTGACCACCGCCACCGGCACGGTCTTGTTCTCCGAGGACGAGATGAAGGTCAGGGCGTAGATGAACTCGTTCCACGAGAGCGTGAACGCGAAGATGCCGGCCGAGATGAGGCCCGGCACGGCGAGCGGCAGCATGATCTTCACGAGGATCTGCCAGCGCGTGGCGCCGTCGATCAGCGCGCACTCTTCCAGCTCGTACGGGATGGTGCGGAAGTAGCCCATCAGCAGCCACGTGCAGAACGGCACGAGGAACGTGGGGTAGGTGAGGATGAGCGCCCAGATCGAGTCGAAGAGCCCGAGCTTGAAGACGATGAGCGCGAGCGGGATGAACAGGATGGACGGCGGCACCAGGTAGGCGAAGAAGATCGACAGCCCGACCTGGCGCGAGCCCTTGAAGCGCAGGCGCTCGATCGCGTAGGCCGCGAGCACCGCGGCGAAGAGCGAGAGGAAGGTCGCCACCACAGACACCAGCATGGTGTTCCACAGCCACTGCGGGTAGTCGGTCTTGAAGAGCAGCTTCTCGAAGTGCTCGAGCGTCGGATGGACCAGCCAGAACGGGTTCGCGTCCCGGGAGATGAGCTCCTGGTTCGACTTGAAGGAGGTCATCACCATCCAGTAGAACGGGAAGAGCAGGACGAACAGGAACACGAGCAGCGGCACGTACAGCGTCACCCACCGCCGCGGCAGCGACTGCAGGTAGTCCATGCCCTTGCTGTCGGTCGTTTCCTGGCTCACTTGTCCGCTCCTCCTTGCTGCCACGCCCTTCGCTGCAATCCGAAGTAGGAAAACAGGATCGCCGCGAGGAGGAACGGGACCATGAGCGTCGCGAGCGCCGCGCCCTCGCCGAGCGCGCCGCTCGGGATGGCGCGCTGGAACGAAAGCGTCGCCATGAGGTGGGTGGCATTGAGCGGTCCGCCGCGCGTCAGCACGTAGATCAGCTGGAAGTCGGTGAACGTGAAGAGGACGCTGAAGGTCATCACCACGGCGATGATGGGCGTCAGGAGCGGGAGCGTCACGTACCAGAACTGCTGCCAGGGGCGGGCGCCGTCGATGGCGGCCGCCTCGTAGAGGGAAGGCGAGATCGTCTGCAGGCCGGCGAGGAGCGAGATGGCGACGAACGGCACGCCGCGCCAGACGTTGGCGGCGACCGCGGAGAGGCGCGCGTTCCAGGGATCGCCGAGGAAGTCGACGTACTCGTGGATGAGCCCCATGCGCGTGAGCACCCAGCTCAGCACCGAGAACTGCGAGTCGTACATCCACCAGAACGCGATCGCCGAGAGGGCGGTCGGCACGATGAAGGGCAGGAGCACGATCGCCCGCACCATCGACTTGAACGGGATGGCGCGGTTGAGGAGCAGCGCAAGCCAGAGCCCGAGCATGAACTTCAGGACGCTTGCGACGATGGTGTAGAAGAGCGTGTTGAAGAGCGACAGGCGCGCGACCGAGTCGCCGACCAGGTACTCGAAATTCTCGAAGCCGATCCATTCGCCGGGGCGGCCGACCTTGGCGTCGGTGAAGCCGAGCCACGTGCCGAGGCCAAGCGGGTAGGTGAGGAAGACGAGCAGCAGGAGCGCCGCGGGGACCATGAACAGGCCCCCGAGGACGTTCCTGCTGTCGAGCCAGCGGTGCATCTACTGCGGCGAGCTCAGACTTTGTAGTAGCGCTCGGCGCGCTTCTGCGCCCGCTCGGCGGCTTCCTTGGGCGACTTGTCGCCCGAGGCGGCCTCCGCGAACATGTCGACGACGATGAAGTCGCCGAGCGCCGCGGCCGAGGCATAGCCCAGCTTGCCGTCGTAGCCCGCCGGGCGCGTGTCGCGCAGCACGTCGCGGTAGGGCGTGTGCTTGGGGTCCACGGTCCAGATCGGGTTCTTCTCGTAGGCCTTCAGCGGGTGCGCGACGTAGCCGATGCTCGCCTGCATCCACTGGCCGAACTGCTCCTCCTCCATCATGAAGCGGAGGAACTCCTTCGCGGCCTTCGGGTACTTCGTGTACTTCATGATCATCTGGTTGAAGAACAGCTGGAACGCCTGCTGGCCGCCGGCGGGGCCTGCCGGGTAGAGGGCGTGCTGGATGTCCTTCGCCATCTCGTTGAGCTTCGGCTCCTTGGACGTCTTGGTGGCGTAGTAGATCGAGATGCCGTTGTTGGTCACCGAGATCTGGCCGTCGAGGAACGCCTTGTTGTTGCTCGGGTCGAGCCAGGTGAGGGTGCCGGGCGCGAAGGTGGCATAGAGCTCCTTCGCGTACTCGAGCGCCTTGACGGTCTCGGGGCTGTTGAGGACCACCTTGTTCGACTTGTCGGCCATCTTGCCGCCGAAGGCCCACAGCAGCCAGTAGCACCAGGTGTTCGCGTCGCCCGTGGCGTGGCCGAGGGCGAAGCCGCCCGGCGTGCCCTTCGCCTTGAGGGCCTGCATCATCTTGAGGAAGTCGTCGGTGGTCTTCGGGAAGGCGCTGTAGCCGGCCGCCTTCAGCATGCTCTCGCGGTAGACGATCATGCTGCCGGCCGCGCCGAGCGGCACGCCGATCCACTTCTTGCCGTCCGGGCGGAGGTACTGCTCGCACACGGGATACCAGCCGCCGTACTTCTTGCCGAGGTAGGTGCACAGGTCGGTGACGTCGACGAGCTTCTCGGGATAGAGGTTCGCGTCGTCGTTCGTGCTCAGGATGATGTCCGGGCCGGCGCCGGTGTTCGCCGCCACCGCGGCCTTCGGGCGCACATCTTCCCAGCTCTCGTTGTCGACCCGCACCTCGATGCCGGTCTTCTTGGTGAACGCCTCGACGTTCTTCATGTACTGGTCGATGTCGCCCTGCACGAAGCGGCTCCAGCGCAGCACGCGCAGCTTGGCGCCCTTCTCCGGCGTGTTGTTCCACTGGGCGTACGCGTCCTTCACCCAGATCATGGGGAGCGTCGTCGCTGCGGCGACGCCCGCGCCTGCCTTCAGTATCTGCCTGCGTTTGTTGCTCATGGCTCCTCCAGTCAAAGTCGAGCGCCGCTCGACGGGTCGAAAAGGTAGGTCTGCTGCGGCTTCAGGCGCACGCGCTCGCCGGGATGGAACTCGTGGCGCTCGCGCACGACCGCCGTGACGTCGCTGCCGTTCACCTTGCAGAAGATGAGCGTGTCGGCGCCGGTGGGCTCGACCACGACGACTTCCGCATCGAGTCCCTCGTTGGCGACCGACAGGTGCTCCGGGCGGATGCCCACCAGGACGTCCCGGCCGCTCCGCTTCTCGGGGATGAAGTTCATCGCCGGCGAGCCGATGAAGCCGGCGACGAAGAGGTTCGCCGGGTTGTCGTAGAGCTCGAGCGGCGAGCCGATCTGCTCGACCTTGCCGCCGTTCATGACGACGATCTTGTCGGCCATGGTCATGGCCTCGATCTGGTCGTGCGTCACGTACACCGAGGTGGTGGTGAGGCGCTGGTGCAGCGCCTTGATCTCGGTGCGCATGGCGACGCGCAGCTTCGCGTCGAGGTTGGAGAGCGGCTCGTCGAAGAGGAAGACCTGCGGATTGCGCACGATGGCGCGGCCCATCGCCACGCGCTGGCGCTGGCCGCCGGAGAGCTGCCGCGGGTAGCGCTCGAGGTATTCCATAAGGCCGAGGATCTGGGCCGCGTCCTGCACGCGCTTCTTCGCCTCTGCGCCGGCCACGCCGGCAAGCTTCAGGCTGAAGGCCATGTTGTCGTACACCGTCATGTGCGGGTAGAGCGCGTAGTTCTGGAACACCATGGCGATGTCGCGCTCCTTCGGCGGCAGCCGGTTCACGACGCGCCCGCCGATGCTGATCTCGCCGCCGCTGATCTCCTCCAGCCCGGCGATCATGCGCAGCAGCGTCGACTTGCCGCAGCCCGAGGGGCCGACCAGCACGCAGAACTCTCCATCCTCGATGGTCACGTCCACGCCGTGGACGACCTCGGTGGAGCCGAAAGACTTGCGAACGCCCTTGAGAGTGACGGCAGCCATCAGTGGGATCGAAGGTTGTTTGACCTGCCGGTCCCTCCAGTGGCCGGCAGTGCGGGCGCTAGTGTATCTCGGGCTCGGCGGTGGGAGCGGTCCCTTCGAGAAAATCGAAATCGCAGCCTTCGTCCGCCTGTTTCACATGGCGCGAGAAGATGGCGCCGTAGCCGCGCTCGTATTTCCGTACCGGAGGCTTCCAGGCGCTTCTCCGCTTCTCCATCTCTTGGGCGGGAACCTTGAGGTTCAATTCGCGCTTCTCGACGTCCAGCTCGATGAGATCACCGGTCCTCACGAACGCGAGCGGGCCGCCGACGAAGGACTCCGGCGCGACGTGCAGGATGCAGGCGCCGTAGCTCGTGCCGCTCATGCGCGCGTCCGAGAGACGCACCATGTCGCGCACCCCCTGCTTCAGGAGCTTCTTCGGCACCGGCAGCATGCCCCATTCGGGCATGCCGGGGCCGCCGAGCGGCCCCGCGTTGCGCAGCACGAGCACCGAGTCGGCGTCCACGTCCAGGTCGTCGCGGTCGATGCGCGCCGCCATGTCGTTGTAGTCCTCGAACACCACGGCCTTCCCTATGTGCTTCAGGAGACGAGGCTCGGCTGCGGAAGCCTTGATCACCGCGCCGCCGGGCGCGAGGTTCCCGCGCAGCACCACCAGCCCGCCGGAAGCCTTCAGCGGGTTGCTTCTCTTCCGGATGACGTCCTCGTTGTGGATCTGCGCGCCTTCCAAGTTCTCGCCCAGCGTCTTGCCATTAACGGTTCCGCAGTCGAGGTTCAACAAATCTTTCAATTCACTCAAAAGCGCTCGAAGGCCTCCCGCGTAATAGAAGTCCTCCATCAGGTACTTGTCGCCCGAAGGACGGACGTTGGCGAGGAGCGGCGTCTTCGCCGAGAACTCGTTGAAGCGCTCGAGCGGCAGCTTGATGCCCGCGCGCCCGGCCATGGCGACGAGGTGGATGAGCGCGTTGGTGGACCCGCCCATCGCCATCAGCGTGACGACGGCGTTGTCGAACGACTCCTTCCTCAGGAAATCGCGCGGCTTCAGGTCCTCCCACACCATCTCGACGGCGCGCATGCCGGTCAGGGCGGCGAGGCGCGCATGGTTCGAGTCGGGCGCGGGAATGGACGCGGCGCCGGGGAGCGAGAAGCCGAGCACCTCCGCGAGCGACATCATCGTGGCCGCCGTGCCCATGGTCATGCACGTGCCGGGCGAGCGCGCGATGCTGTCCTCGATCTCGTGCCAGTCCCGGCGGGTGATGTTTCCCGCGCGCAGCTCGGCCCAGTACTTCCACGTATCGGAGCCGGAGCCCAGCGTCTGGTTGCGCCAGTGCGCGGAAAGCATGGGCCCGGCGGGTAGATAGATGGTCGGGATGTTCATGCTCGTCGCGCCCATGAGGAGCGCGGGCGTCGTCTTGTCGCAGCCGCCCATGACCACGGCGCCGTCGGCGGGATAGGAGCGCAGCAGCTCCTCCGTCTCCATGGCGAGGAAGTTGCGGTAGAGCATGGTGGTGGGCTTCTGCAGCTGCTCGCCGAGGGACATGGCCGGCATCTCCATCGGATAGCCGCCTGCCTGCCAGACCCCGCGCTTGATTTCCTCCACGCGCTGCTTGAAATGCGTGTGGCAGGTGTTGGCGTCCGACCAGGTGTTGATGATGCCGATCACGGGCTTCCCGGCGTACTCCTTGCGGTCGTAGCCCATCTGCGCGGTGCGCGAGCGATGGCCGAACGAGCGCATGTCGTCCACGCCGTACCAGCGGTGGCTGCGGAGATCTTCCGGCTTTTTTCGCTTAGTCAAACTTCGCTCCCGATTCCTTCACCACCTTCGCCCAGCGGGCCTGCTCCGTGTGCAGCCATTGGCCGAGCGAATCCGGCGTGCCGGTGCGGACCTCCGTGCCCAGCTTGGCAAAGCGCTCCTTCATGTCCGCCGTGTTGAGCACCTTGACCAGGTCCGCGTTCAGGCGGCCGACGACGTCCTTGGCGATGCCGGCCGGGCCGACGATGCCCTGGAAGGACCCGGTCTCGAAGCCCGGCAGCCCTTGCTCGGCCACCGTCGGCGTCTCGGGCGCGGAGGGAACGCGCTGCGCCGCCGAGATGGCGAGTGCCCGCAACCGGCCGCTCGTGACGGTCGGCCAGGTGGCGAGCATGCCGTTGAAGAGGACCTCGGCCTGGCCGGCGGCCACGGCCGACACCGCGTCGGAGCCGCCCTTGTAGGGAATGTAAGTCCACTGCACGCCCATGCGCTGGGCGAAGTCGATGCCCGCGAGGTGCGGCGCGCCGCCGATGCCCGAGACGGCGAAGTTGAGCTTCCCGGGGTTGTGCTTCGCGTAGTCCACGAGCTCCTTCACGGTCTTGACCGGTACCGAGGGATGCACGGCGAGGACGTGAGGCGAGTACGAGACCATGACGACCGGCGAGAAATCCTTCGAGGGGTCGAAGGCGAGCTTGTAGACGCTCGCGCTGATGACGAGGCCGCCGAGGTCGGTGATGAGCAGCGTGTAGCCATCGGGCGCGCTCTTCGCGACGAAGTCGGCGCCGACGTTTCCGTTGGCGCCGGTCTTGTTCTCGACGATGACCGGCTGGCCCCAGGACTCGGTGAGCTTTGGGCCGATCTGCCGCGCCAGGATGTCCGAGGTGCCCCCCGCCGCGTAGGGAACGATGAGGCGGACGGGCTTGGAAGGGTACGTCTGCGCCGCGGCAGAGAAGCTCACTGCGAGCGCAAGGGCGAAGACGACGTTTCGCATAGTTTTTTCCTCCGGGCGCGCCGGTCCAGGATGCGGCCCGGGCGGAACGGCCAATATATCATTCGCCAATGGCAACGATTTTCAAGAAAGAGCCGCTCACTCGCGCGATCGAGGCAGTGGTCGCCGCGGGCGGCAGCGAGGCGCGCGAGGCGCGCATGGTCGCCGAGAACCTCGTGACCGCCAACCTGCTCGGCCACGACTCGCACGGCATCGGCATGATCCCGCGCTACGTCGAATCCCTGCTCGAAGGCGGCCTGCGGGTCAACCAGCATCCCCGCGCCACGCTTGACGCGGGCACGCTTCTCTCGCTGGACGGCTGCCAGGGCTACGGCCAGGTGGTGGGCTACGAGGCGATGGCGATGGGCATCGAGCGGGCGAAGAAGCACGGCAGCTGCATCATGGCGCTCGGCCGCGCGCATCACCTGGGCCGCATCGGCCACTGGGGCGAGCAGGCGGCGTCGCAGGGCCTGGTCTCGATCCACTTCGTGAACGTGATCTCGCGCGCCATCGTCGCGCCGTACGCGGGCGGCGATGCGCGCTTCGGCACCAACCCGGTGTGCATCGCCATTCCGCTCGCCGGCGAGCCGCCGTTCCTGCTCGACATGGCGACGAGCGCCGTCGCGCAGGGCAAGATCCGCGTCGCGTACAACAAGGGCGAGAAGGTCTCCTCCGAGTGGCTGATCGACGACCAGGGCCGCCCGACCGACGAGCCGCGCTACGGCGTCGTCGACCCGCTCGGCGCCCTGCGCACGTTCGGCACCTACAAGGGCTACGGCCTTGCGCTCGCCTGCGAGCTGCTCGGCGGCGCGCTGACCGGTGGCGGCACCGAACACCAGGGCGGCGACCGCTCGAAAAAGCGGGTGTGGAACGGCATGCTCACGATCCTGATCGACCCGGCCGCCTTGCCGCACCGGAGCGCGTTCGTCGACGAGGCGAAGGCGTTCCTGGAGTCGCTGCGCCAGTCGCCGGTCGCGCCGGGCTTCGACAAGCTGCGCATCGCCGGCGAGCCCGAGCGCGAGACGCGCGCGCGCCGCGAGCGCGAAGGCATCCCGGTGGACGACACGACCTGGCGCGACATCCGCGCCGCCGCGGCCAAGCTGAAGCTCGATCCGGCGGCCGTGGACCGGCTCGCCGATGGCAACTAGCGCGGGAGCTGAGCGAACCTCGGCCGGCGTCTTTTTCTTCCGGCCGCGCAGCTGGCGACGCGTCCTTCGCTTCGCCGGCTTCGCGCTCGTGGCCGCGCTCTCCCCGTCGACCTATACGCAGGAGGCGCGCGAGCAGGCGGTGCGGCAGGTGTACTACACCGCCTGGCAGGTGATCCCGGGGTACATCGCCGCCACGGCCGTGCTCGCGCTGCTGCTGATCGAGGTGGTCATGGTTTGGGCGCGCAAGTACGGCATCGAGCGCTTCTCGCTCGAGCTCGTGCTCTCCGTGCTGGTGCTCGAGCTGGTGCCGCTGCTCACGGCGCTTTTCGTCGCCTTGCGCTCGGGCGCGGCGATCGGCGCCGAGATCGCGCTCATGAGCGTTCGCGGCGAGCTGCGGGACGAGGAAGAGGCGGGCAAGAGCCCGCTGCACGCCGAGCTCGTGCCGCGCGTCGCCGGCTCCGCGCTCGGCGTCGCCGCGCTCACCACGCTCGGGTGCGCGGTGACGATCTGGATGGCCTACACGGTGTTCTACGGCTTTCGCTCCGTGGGCCTGGAGGAGTTCTCCAACATCGTCGTCAACGTCTTCGACGGCCCCGAACTCGCGCTTTTCATGCTGAAGTGCCTGCTCTTCGGCCTCGCCGTGGCGATCATCCCCGCCGCCGCGGCGCTGGAAGCGGAGCGCGACGTGCTCGCCTCCGTGCCGGCCGCGGTGCTCGCCGGCCTGCTCAAGCTCTTCTTCGCCATCCTCGCCATCGAGGCGGTGACTTTGGTGGTGAAATACACCTGAGATGGCTGACGAGCGGGACCGCACGGCGGACGACTCCAGCAGGCGCTCGGGCTTCGCGCAGGTTCTCCTGCCGCGCAGCATAGGCGTCAAGGTGGGGATGCTGCTCGCCTTCACCATCATGCTGATCGCCGGCTTCGTGGCCTACGTGCTCTACTCGCGCGGCGTCTTCGAGGACACGCAGCGCGTGCGCCTCATCGCCGAAAATGCCGAGGGGATCGGCATCGGCACCGACCTCATGTTTTCCGGCTTCCCGATCGGCAAGGTGCGCAACATCCGCCTGCAGGAGGACGGCAAGGTGCGGATCGCCGTTCGAGTGCGCGCGAGCGAGGCGAAGTGGCTGCGCACCTCGAGCGTCTTCGTGATCGACGTGCCGCTGGTGGGGGCGGCGAAGCTGCGCGTGTTCTCGCCCGATCTCTCGGCGCCGCCCTTGGAGGACCGCGCCGAGCGCCCCGTGCTGCGCGGCGATACGGCGCAGGAGATCCCGCGCCTGGTCGCAACGCTGCGCACCGTGCTGGATAACGTCGACCAGATCACCGGGCCGGGCGGCAGCCTGCAGGCGAGCCTCGCCAACTTGCGCACCGCCACCGACCGCCTCGCCGGCAAGGGCGGCGTGCTGGCGGCGACGCTCGGCGGGGAGGAGGAGGCGAAGAAGGTCATCGTGGCGATCGACCGTACGAATGCGCTTCTCGCCAAGCTCGCCGGAGTGAGCGAGCGGCTGGACGGCATCCTCGCCAAGACCGACCAGCGCGTCTTCGCCCAGGGCGGCGTGATGGACGGCACGCAGCAGGCGGTGGCGCAGGCGAACGCGCTGCTGGGCGAGGTGCGCGAGAGCCTCAAGAAGGTCGACCAGGTGCTGAAGGACGCGCAGGAAGTGAGCGGCAACGCCAAGGCGGCGACCCAGGATCTCGGCGCGCTGCGCGCGGAGGTGGACGCGAGCCTGCGCAAGATCAACGGCATGATCGACGAGATCAACCGCAAGTGGCCCTTCAAGCGCGACGCGGAAATCAAGCTGCCGTGAGGCGCCTCGGGCCCATCGCCTTTCTCCTGCTGGCCGGATGCGCCGGAGGACCGCCGGTTCCCGACTGGCAGATGAACGCCGCGCAGGCGATGGCCGCCTTCCAGCAGGATTACCTCGTCGGCGACAGCGCGGCCGCGGACCGGGATTTCCTCCTCGCGTTGAACCAGCTCAAGCGCACCGGCCGGGAGGACCTGCTCGCCCACGCGCAACTCATGCGGTGCGCTGTGCGCGCCGCGGCGCTCGAGTTCGACGACTGTCCCGGATTCGAAGCCCTGCGTTCCGGCGCGGCGCCGGCCGATGCCGCGTACGCCGAGTATCTCGCCGGCAAAGGGACCCACGCCGCTTCCGACGAGCCGTTGTCGCAGCTCGTCGCCCGCGCGGTCGCTCTTCGGCGCGGCGACATTGGGGCCGTGGATTTTTCCAAGGCCGTGGACATCGCTTCGGCGCAGGGCTGGCGCAGGCCGCTCCTCGCATGGCTCGGCGTGCAGGCGAAGCGGGCAACGGATGCGGGCGACGCCGAGGCTGCCGCGCGGCTGCGGCGGAGGATGGATCTCATCTCC
>JBLNDP010000027.1:0-3013 GCA_050261755.1 Clostridia bacterium | reverse complement strand
GCCCAGGCGCAGGCGAGCGCCTTGGTGAGCTGCACGATGCCGGCCTTGCTCGCCGCGTAGGCGGAGAGGTAGGCGGCGCCGAAGATCGACATCATGGAACCGGTGTTGATGATCTTAGCTGTGGTTCCTCCCGCGGCCGCACGCTTGAGGTGCGGATAGGCGGCCTGCGAGGCGACGAAGGCGCTGTCCAGGTTCACCGCCAGCACTTCGCGCCAGCTCTCGAAGGGCAGGTCCTGCGGCGCCTTGCGGATGTTCATGCCGGCGTTGTTGACGAGGATGTCGAGCCGGCCGAGCTTTTCCGCCGCTTCGTCGACCATGCGGCGGCAGGACTTTTCGTCCTTGACATCCGCTTTCACGGCAATCGCCGTGATCCCGAGATTCCTGAGCGCCGCTGTCGCTTCTTCGTTCTTCTTGGTATCGCGGCCAGCGATGGCGATGGAGGCGCCGGCTTGCGCGAGGCCTTTGGCCATGCCGAGGCCGATGCCGCCGTTGCCGCCGGTGACGAGGGCGGCGCGGCCCTTGAGGTCGAAGGCTTGCATGCGCCGATTATGCATTACTTGACAAAAGCAAGTAGTTTGGCGGAGCATGCGGCCATGGCCCACGCCGAGGCGCTGCGCGAGTTCAACCGCTTTTATACCCGGCGCATCGACGTGCTGCGCAAGGACTACCTCGGCAGCCCGTTCGCGCTGCCGGAGGCGCGCCTGGTGTTCGAGATCGGCCGCGCGCCCGGCATCTCGGCCAGCACGCTCGGCAGCACCCTCGATATCGATCTCGGCTACCTGAGCCGCGTGCTCCAGGGCCTCAAGCGCCGCGGCTACGTGCAGGCGAAACGCTCCGCCGAAGACGCGCGGCGTGCCTCCCTCTCATTGACCGAGAAGGGGCGCAAGGCCTTCCTGCAGCTCAATGCCCGCTCGCGCGAGAAGGCGGACGATCTGCTGGAGTCGCTCTCCGCCGCGCAGCGCGCGCAGCTCGTCGGCGCCATGGGAACGGTGCGCCGGCTGCTTGGCGACGAGAAGGAGGCGGGCGAGGCGCCGCGAGGCGAGATCGTCCTGCGCGAGCACCGTCCCGGCGACATGGGCTGGGTCGTCGAGCGCCACGCCGTGCTGTACTACGAGCAGGACGGCTGGGGCGCGCCATTCGAGGCGCTCATCGCCGGCATCGTCAAGGATTTCCTGGAGAAATTCGACGCCGAGCGCGAGCGCTGCTGGATCGCGGAGCGCGACGGCGAGCGGCTGGGATGCGTGTTCCTGGTGAACGACGGAAAGGGCGCGGCACGGCTGCGCCTGCTCATCGTCGAGCCCTCCGCCCGCGGCACCGGCCTGGGCCGGCGGCTGGTGGAGGAGTGCATCGCCTTCGCTCGGGCCAAGGGCTATCGCAAGGTGGTCCTCTGGACGCACGCGCACCTTGCTGCGGCGCGAGCCATCTACCGCGGCACTGGATTCAAGAGGCTGCGCAAGACCGAATCGCACGACACCTTCGGCCCGACGGCCGTCAGCGAGTTCTGGGAACTGAAACTGTAGGAAAGCGCTCCGCCGTAGCGCTATCATCGCCGGCTTGGAAACTTCCGCAAAGGGACTGCGCGTCCTCGTCACGGCGGGCGCGGGCGGCATCGGCCGCGCCATCGCGCAGACGTTCCACGAGCACGGCGCCAAGGTGCATGTCTGCGACGTGGACGCCGCGGCCCTTCAAGAGATAAAGGATTTTGGAAAAACGCGGGCGGACGTCTCCGACGTTTCCCAGGTCGACCGCCTCTTCGAAGAGGTGAAGAAGGCGCTGGGCGGGCTCGACGTGCTGGTGAACAACGCCGGCATCGCCGGCCCGACGGCCAAGGTCGAGGACATCCGTCCCGAGGATTGGGAGCGGTGCATCGCCATCGACCTGAACGGCATGTTCTATTGCACCCGGAAGGCGATGCCGATGATCAAGGCGGCGGGCGGCGGAAGCATCATCAACCTGTCGTCCGCCGCCGGCCTGCACGGCTTCCCCCAGCGTTCGCCCTACAGCGCGGCGAAGTGGGGCGTGGTCGGCTTTACCAAGAGCCTCGCGATCGAGGCGGGGCCGGACAAGGTGCGCGTGAACTGCATCTGTCCGGGCATCGTCGAAGGCGAGCGCATCGAGCGCGTGGTGGAGGCCAAGGCCAAGGCGCTCGGAATCGGCCGCGAGGCCTTCCGCGAGAAATTCCTCGAGACCACCAGCATGCGCTCGACGGTCAGCGCGCAGGAGATCGCCGACATGGCGCTTTTCCTCGCGACCGGCCCCGGAAGGCATATCACCGGCCAGGCGCTGGCCGTGGATGCCGGCGTCCGTTACCTCGTATAGGAAGAAAAGCCATGGCAGCAGCGCAGGGCAAAGTCATCATCACGTGCGCCGTCACCGGCGCGATCCATACGCCGACCATGTCGCCGTACCTGCCCATCACGCCCGACGAGATCGCCGAGGCGGCGATCGGCGCGGCGAAGGCGGGCGCCGCGATCGTCCACCTGCACGCGCGCGACGCGAAGGACGGCCGGCCGACGCAGGACCCCGAGGTCTTCCGCCAGTTCCTTCCGAAGATCAAGGCCGCCTCCGACTGCGTCATCAACCTCACGACGGGCGGCGCCCCGACCATGGGCGTGGAGGAGCGCCTGCAGCCCGCGCTCAAGCTTGCCCCCGAGGTCGCCTCGCTCAACATGGGGTCGATGAACTTCGGTCTCTACGAGATGCTCGGCCGCTACAAGGAGTTCAAGCACGACTGGGAGAAGCCCTACCTCGCCGGCTCCGACGATCGCATCTTCAAGAACACCTTCAAGGACATCGCCTACATCCTGCAGTCGTGCTCGGCGAACGACACCCGCTTCGAGATCGAGTGCTACGACATTGGCCACCTCTACACGGCCGCACATTTCCTCGACCGCAAGCTCATCAAGCCGCCGCTCTTCATCCAGTCGGTGTTCGGCATCCGCGGCGGCATCGGGCCGCATCCCGAGGACGTGCTGCACATGAAGCGCACGGCGGATCGCCTTTTCGGCGACGC
>JBLNDP010000026.1:0-29454 GCA_050261755.1 Clostridia bacterium | reverse complement strand
TTCGCGCCGATCCTCGAGAAGTGTCCCTTCCTCAAGCACGTGATCGTTTCGGGCAAGGACCCGAAGGCCCATCTTTCTTTCCAGCAGGTACTTTCTTCGGGTAAAGGCAATCTGCCTGCCGCGCCCACCACCCGCGACGCCGCCTGCTTCTGGCTCTATTCGTCCGGCTCTACGGGCATGCCCAAGGGCACGGTGCACGTGCACTCGAGCATGGCGCTCACGGCGGAGCTGTACGCGCAAGGCGTTCTCGGCATGAAGGAGACGGACGTCGTCTTCTCGGCCGCGAAGCTCTTCTTCGCCTACGGCCTGGGCAACTCGCTGAGCTTCGTGCTGCACGCCGGCGCGACCGCGGTGCTGATGGCCGAGCGGCCGACGCCCGATTCCGTCTTCAAGCGGTTGACGGAAAGGAAGCCGACCATCTTTTTCGGCGTCCCGACGCTGTACGCGGCAATGCTTGCCTCGCCGCAATTCCCGAAGAAGGAGCAGATGGCCTTGCGCGCGTGCGTGTCCGCGGGCGAAGCGCTGCCGGAGCAGATCGCCAAGACGTTCAAGGAGCGCACCGGCATCGACATCCTCGATGGCATCGGCTCGACCGAGATGCTGCACATCTTCCTCTCCAACCGGCCCGGCGACGTGCGCTACGGCACGACCGGCAAGGCGGTGCCCGGCTACGAGCTGCGCCTCGTGGACGAGCAGGGCCAGGCGGTGAAGCAAGGCGAGCTCGGCGAGCTGCAGATCAAGGGGCCGACGCACGCGCAGTGCTACTGGAACAACCGCGACAAGAGCTTTTCCACCTTCGTCGGCGGCTGGACCAAGAGCGGCGACAAGTACAGCCAGGACGCAGACGGCTACTACACCTACGGCGGGCGCTCGGACGACATGCTCAAGGTCTCCGGCATCTGGGTTTCGCCGGCGGAAGTGGAGGCGGCGCTCGTCTCGCACGAAGCGGTTCTCGAGGCCGCCGTCGTGGGCCACGACGACGAGCAAAGGCTCGTCAAGCCGAAGGCCTTCGTGGTATTGAAGCCGGGCCATTCCGCCGACGAGAAGCTCAAGGCCGCGCTGCAGCAGCACGTGAAGGATCGCCTGGCGCCGTACAAGTACCCGCGCTGGGTCGAGTTCCTCCCCGAGCTCCCCAAGACCGCGACCGGCAAGATCCAGCGCTTCAAGCTGCGCTAGCGCAAGAACCGGCGGCAGGGCGGGTGTATCCTTGTTTCATGCGCTCGCTCGCGCTTGGCGCGCTCATCGCGGCCGGAATCTTGCTCGGGTTGCCCGATGAGGCCGCCGCAGGCGGCCGATCGCACGGATTCGCGCACTCGGGCGGCCACTTCCATCCCGGTTTCCACAGCGGCGTGCACACGCGCATCTTCATCGGCGCTCCGCTCGTCGTGGCGCCCTTTGCGGCCTATCCGTACTACTACGCCCCGGCGCCCGTGTACTATGCGCCGCCGCCTCCGGCCTATGTGGAGGCGCCGCCGCCGCAGCAATACTGGTACTACTGCGCTTCTGCCCGTGCGTACTACCCGTACGTGCAGGACTGCCCCGGCGGCTGGCAACGCGTACTGCCAACCCCTTCAGGATGAACATGGCTACCCGACCCGACTCACGATCCGATCCCACCACCGAGCTGAAAGTCGACCCGACCCAGCTCTACCTCGAGGAAGTGTTCACCGACCGGCGCGTTGGCACCATCCGCCGCCTGACGCCGGTGGGCAAGGACGGCGAGCGTGACCAGGCGCGCGCCGTGCTCTACATCGGCGAGACGCAGGTCCTCACCCCGGCTGGCGCTCTGCCGATCGGCTTCGACATCGGCGCGGGATCGCTCGAGGAGGCCGCGGAGAAGTTCGGCCAGCTCGCGCGCGAGGCGATCGAGCGCACGGTGAAGGAGCTGCAGGAGCTGCGCCGGCAGGCGGCCTCGTCGATCGTCGTGCCGCAGGGCCCGGTACCCGGCATGGGCGGCCCCGGCGGCAAGATTCAAATGCCTTGATAGAAGAAGTCAGGAAATGGATCGACGCGGCCGAGCGCGTCGTCGTCCTGTCGGGTGCGGGCATCTCCACCGACTCGGGAATCCCCGATTTCCGCGGGCCGCAAGGCGTGTGGACGAAGAATCCGCTCGCCGAGAAGATGTCGAACATCCACTACTACCTTGCCGACCCCGAGGTGCGGAAGCTTTCCTGGCAGAACCGCCTCTCGAGCCCCGCGTGGAGCGCGCAGCCGAACGCGGGGCACCTCGCGCTGGTGGACCTGGAAAAGAAAAACAAGCTGCATGCGCTCATCACGCAGAATATCGACGAGCTGCACCAGATCGCCGGCAACTCGCCCGAGCTGGTCATCGAGGTGCACGGCACGATGCGCAAGTTCATGTGCTGGGGATGCGGCATGCGCGGCCCCATGCAGCTCGTCCTGCAGCGCGTGCGCGCCGGAGAGCCCGACCCGCGCTGCCGGGACTGCGGCGGCATCCTGAAGAGCGACACGATCTCGTTCGGCCAGCAGCTCGTTCCCGAAGTAATCGACCGCGCGATGCAGGCGGCGGCCGAGGCGGAGCTCTTCCTTTCCGTCGGCACCAGCCTGCAGGTCTACCCGGTGGCGGGCGCGGTCGAGATCGCGCGCAACGCGGGCGCCAAGGTGGTGATCGTCAACGCCGAGCCGACGCCGTTCGACGATGTGGCGGACGCCGTGCTCGGCGGCTCGATCAGCGAAGTGCTGCCCGCTATCGTTTCAGGCCGAGGAAGCGGAGCGCGTTTGCTTCAGTGATCGCCGCGACGGTCGCGGCGTCGAGCCCCGTCTTCTTCAGCTCGCCGAGCGGGTCCTTCTCGCCCATGGCGAAGGGGTAGTCGGTCCCCACCACCACCTGCGAGGCGCCGAAGATCTCGACGAGGTGGCGCACGGCGCGCGGGTCGAAGAGCAGGTCGTCGTAGTAGAAGCGCTTCGCCGTCTCGTAGGGCGACTCCGGCAGCACCTCCTTCGCCTTCGGGAACATCTTCCAGGCGTGCGTGAGGCGGTGGACGAGCACGGGCATGGTGCCGCCGCCGTGGCTGAACGCAATGCGCAGGTTCGGATGCCGGCCGCCGATGCCGCCGGTGATCATCGAGGCGCAGGCGAGGGCGATGTCACCCGGGAAGCAGACCGCCTGCTCGATGAACGGGCCGACGATGCGGTCCTGGCCCGCCGGCCGCAGCGCGTGCACGAACACCGCGGCGCCCATCTTCTCGCAGGCCGCGAAGAACGGTTCGAAGCGCGGGTCGCCGATGGACGTGCCGTTCACGTGGCTGGCGATCTCCACGCCCGCGAAGCGCAGGTTCTTCAGGCAAAATTCCAATTCGGAAATCGCGGCGTCGACGTCCTGCAGCGGCACGCACCCCAGGCCGATGAACCGGTCGGGCGCGAGCGAGATCATCCGCGCGATTTCCTCGTTCAGGAAGCGGATCAGCGCCTTCGCGTCGTCGAGCGGCAGCCAGTAGGAGAGCAGCTCCGGCATAGGCGAGATCGCCTGCCGGCCGATGCCAGTCTCGTTCATCGCCTCGATGCGCCGCGGCACGCTCCAGCAGCCGTCGGAGACCGTCCGGTACACCTTGCCGGAAATCATCACGTGCTTGTGGCAGGCGTGCGCGTCCGCCATGGACGGCCACGGCACGTCGCGGCCCTTGCCGGCGTACTTGGGGAACTGCTCGGGGACTACGTGGTTGTGGATGTCTACGGCGACGGAAGTCATCGGCCGATTCTAGTCAGCCGACCCACAACCCAATGAGCCGTTTCAGCCCGCCTTGGGCGGCGGTGGCGGCGTGCCGGAAGGCGGCGGCGGGGGCGGCGGGGGAGCGTAGGGCCGCGCCGGCGCGGCATAGCCGCGGTCGTAGCGCTGCGCCATCGGAATCTGGTGGCCCTTCGAGTACATGCACTGCTGGTAGCCCACGTCGTAGCGCTGCTGGACCGTGCGGCCCGACGCCGCGCCGGTGCCGGTGCCGGCGATCGCGCCACCGGCGGTGCCGAGTGCCGCACCCGCTACGGCCGCGTGGCTGTTGCCGCCCAGCGCTGCTCCGGCGAGGCCGCCGACCGCGGCGCCGAGCGCCGCGCTACGCGCACCGGCATCGTTCGACGCCTGCTCGGCCGTCGCGCCGCCGATCTGCTGCGACGCGTACTGCCGGCATTCATAGTCGTCGAACTTGAACTGGTCGAAGGTCTTGCCGGTGCCGGGAAGCACCATCACGCTCGGGCCCGTGGGCGGCGCCGAGGCGCAGCCGGCGAGGACGACGAGCGGGACGAAGTAGAGGGCCTTTTTCATGATCTCTCAGCGCGCCGGCGCGGCCGGCACGCGCTGCCACCCGGACGGACATTCCTGCACGTATGGGTAGTAGCCGCGGCTCGCGGCGCAGTAGTACCAGTAGTTTTCTTGCGGCGCGGCCGGCGCCGCGGCGAGGTCGGAGCGCTCGCTGTAGACCATCGGCTGCTGCTGCACGACTACGGGCGCCGGGTAGTAAACCGGCCCAGGATAGTAGTAGTAAGGAGCGTAGACGGGCACCCCGAAGTTGAATCCCAAGAAGACCCTGCCACCGCCATGGTGGCCCCAGGCGAAAGCGGAGCTGGCAGTGAGCGCGCCAGCGGCAAGTGCCAAGGCTGCGAGGGCGGTTTTCATCGGCTTTTTCATAGCAACCTCCATACCTTGGACCGCAGGATAAAGCCCGCGATCCAAGGGAGGGGTAACCAGTTGTTACAAGAGATTACTTCGGCTGCGGCACGATCCGCAGGTAGGGCTTGGGCGCCTTCCAGCCGGCAGGGTACTGCTTCTTCGCGTCGTCGTCGCTGACCGAGCCCGAGATGATGACGTCCTGGCCCTGCTTCCAGTCGGCCGGCGTCGCCACCTTGTGCCTCGAGGTGAGCTGGATGGAATCGAGCACGCGCAGGATCTCGTTGAAGTTGCGCCCCGTCGTCATGGGGTAGAACAGCATGAGCTTGACCTTCTTGTCGGGCCCGATGACGAAGACCGTGCGCACCGTGGCATTGTTCGCCGCCGTGCGGCTCTTGGGATCGCCGGAGGCGTCCGCGGGCAGCATGTCGTAGAGCTTCGCCACCTTGAGCTCCGGGTCGCCGATCATCGGGTAGTTGACGGCGGCGCCCTGGGTCTCCTCGATGTCCTTCGCCCAGCGCTTGTGGTCGTCCACGGGATCGGCCGAGAGGCCGATGATCTTGGTGTTGCGCTTGTCGAACTCCGCCTTGAGCTTCGCCATCGCGCCGAGCTCGGTCGTGCAGACGGGGGTGAAATCCTTGGGGTGCGAGAAGAGGACCGCCCACTTGTCGCCGATCCACTGGTGGAAGTCGATCTCCCCCTCGGTGGTCTGGGCGCGGAAGTTGGGGGCTTCGTCGCCGATGCGCAGGGACATGGCCGTTCTCCTATGAAAGAAGAAATCCTAGCGCCGGAATGGCCCTTTCCGCCACCCTGCCTTTGGCGTAAAGTACGCGGCGTCATAAGCTTATTTGTTTGGGGGCCAAACAATGCGGGCGAAGGTGCAGCGGACCCTGACGGTGAATGGCGAGGCGCAGGAGGTCTCCTTCGCGCCCTACAAGACCCTGCTCGAGGTGCTGCGCGAGGACCTCGGCCTCACGGGCACCAAGCACGGCTGCGAGCTCGGCGAGTGCGGCGCCTGCGCGGTGCTCGTCGACGGCGAGCCGCAGCTCTCCTGCCTCACCCTCGCGCTGGAATGCGGCGGGCGCTCCGTCGAGACGATCGAGGGCCTCGCGCGCGGCCCGGAGCTGCATCCGCTGCAGGCCGCGTTCGCCGACTTCGGCGGCTCCCAGTGCGGCTACTGCACGCCGGGCGTCATCATGACGGCCAAGGCGCTCCTCGCGGCCAATCCCAACCCCACCAAGGAAGAAATCAAGCAGGCGACCGCGGGCAACCTCTGCCGCTGCACCGGCTACCAGCAGATCGTCGAAGCCATCGAGGGCGCCGCCGAGGTCCTTCGCAAGGAGGCCCGGTGAAGAAGCGCTTCGATGTCGTCGGCAAGCCGCGCCGCCGCGTCGACGGGCGGGCCAAGGTCACCGGCCAACTGCGCTTCGCGGACGACCTTTCGATGCCGCGCATGCTGCATGCGAAGCTTCTGCGCTCTCCGCATCCGCATGCGGTGATCGAAAAGATAGAGGTCGAAAAGGCCAGAAGCCATCCGGGCGTGCATCTCGTCCTCACCGGACAGGACTTCCCGATTCCTTTCGGCATCATGCCCGTGTCCCTTGACGAGTACCCGCTTGCGCGCGAGCGCGTGCGGTATGTCGGCGATCCGGTTGCCGCGGTAATCGCGAAGGATGAGCAGACTGCAACGGAAGCGCTGCACCTCATCGAGGTGCGGTACAAGATTCTTCCTCCTGTCTCGAGTCCCGAGGAAGGACTGAAAAACCCCGAGCCGCGCATCCACGACTACGGCGAGCAGGGCAACATCCACCGCAACCAGTCGTACGAGTTCGGCGATGTCGCTCAAGCGCTGGACAAGTCGGACCTGGTGTTCGAGGACACGTTCTTCTACGAAGGCAATACGCACCTGCCGATGGAGCAGCAGGCGTCGCTCGCCTTCATCGACACCGAAGGCAAGCTGCAGATCGCCTCGAGCACGCAGAACCCGCATTACCTGCATCGCCAGCTCGCGCGGGTGCTGCAGGTCCCGGAGGCGCGCATCCGCGTGGTCGCCACGCCGAATGGCGGCGGCTTCGGCGGCAAGTGCGACCCCGGCGGCCATGAGTTCGTCGTGAGCAAGGCCGCGCTGGTCCTGGGCCGTCCCATCAAGATCGGCCTCACGCGCGAGGAAGTGTTCTACGTGCACCGCGGCCGCCATCCGGTGCTGATGAAGATGCGTACCGGCGTGACGAAGGACGGCAAGCTGACCGGCATGCACCTGCAGACGCTGCTCGACGGCGGCGGCTACGGCTCGCATGGCCCGGCGAGCACCTTCTACACCGGCGTGCTGACGCCGGTGACCTATCACTATCCGCGCTTCAAGTTCGAGGCCTGCCGCGTCTTCACGAACAAGCCCGCGTGCGGGCCCAAGCGAGGCCATGGCACGCCGCAGCCGCGCTTTGGCCAGGAGGTCCAGCTCGACAAGATCGCCGAGAAGCTGGCGATCGATCCGGCCGAGTTGCGACTGAGGAACTTGACGAAAAAGGATTCGCTGACTGCCAGCTGGCTGCGCGTCGGCTCGACCGGCCTGGAGGAATGCATCCGGAAGGTGACGGAGATGTCCGGCTGGAAGGAGCGCCGCGGCAAGCTGCCCAAGGGCCATGGCCTCGGCCTCGCCTGCAGCACGTATATGTGCGGGGCGGGCGTTGCGATCTACTGGAACAAGATGCCGCACTCGGGCGTGCAGATCCTGCTCGACCGCTCGGGGAGCGTGATCGTCTACTGCGGCGCGACGGAGATCGGCCAGGGTTCGGACGACGTGCTTGCCGGGCTAGTGTCCGAGGCGCTCGGTGTCCATCCCGATGTCGTGCGCTGCGTCACCGGCGACACCGGCATCACGCCGGTAGATCTCGGCTCGTATTCCAGCCGCGTGACCATCATGATGGGCAACGCGGCCTTGCAGGCAGCGGAGCGGCTGCGCGCGAGCATCGCGGCGACGGTGTGCGAAACGCTCGGGACGCTCCCGGACCGCGTCGCGTTTTCCGGCGGGCGCGTGTTCGCCTCCGACAATCCGTCGGCGGCCATGTCCTTCGTCGAGGCGGTGCAGGCGGCGGAGGCGCAGCTCGGCACGCTTTCCGCGGTGGGCTCCTATTCGCCGCCCAAGCCGCCGGGCCGGTACAAGGGCGCCGGCGTCGGCCCTTCGCCCGCCTACAGCTTCAGCGCCTGCGTCGTCGAGACCGAGGTGGACGAGCGGACGGCCTGGGTGCACGTGCCGAAGATCTGGATCGCGCATGACATCGGCCGGGCGCTCAACCCCGTGCTCGCGCGCGGGCAGGTCATCGGCGGCGTGTACATGGGGCTCGGCGAGGCGCTGATGGAGGAGCAGTCCTTCCGCCGCCTGCCGGAGAAGCTCTCGGGCGCGCTCGTGCACCGTGGCCCTTCCATGCTCGACTACAAGAGCCTCACGGCGCTCGACATGCCGGAGGTCGAGGTGGCGCTCATCGAGGATCCCGATCCGAACTGTCCTTACGGCGCGAAGGAGGTCGGGCAGGGGCCGTTGCTGCCGGTGATGCCGGCGGTGGCGAACGCCATCTACAACGCCGTCGGCGTGCGGGTGGATGAAGTGCCGATCACGCCGGACAAGATCCTCAAGGCCCTGCACGAAAAGAAATCGGGCAAGGAAGGCCGCGTCGGCCCTTCGTCGTTCCCCGCGGTGCCCTATCCGCGTCCCACCTTCGTCCTGCCGCCCTGGGAGGGCGGCGACGGCCACGAGATCAAGCGCGATGCTACGGCTGCCGTGGTTTGAGCATCGGGCGCCGCGCTCGCTTGCCGAGGCGGCATCTATCCTGGCCGGCGAGGGGCCGAACGCGATGCTGATTGCCGGCGGCACCGACCTGCTGCCGAACATGAAGCGCCGGCAGATGGCCCCGTCGGTCCTGGTTTCCTTGAAGGACGTTCCGGAGCTCAAGCGAAACGGGGACGCCCTGGGCGCGGCATTGACCCTGAGCGAGATCGCCGGGAAGCCGTCCCTCCCGGCCGCGCTGCGGCAGGCCGCAGGGCAGGTGGCGACGCCGCATCTCCGCAACATGGGCACGCTGGGCGGCAACCTGTGCGTCGACACGCGCTGCACCTATTACAACCAGACCTACGAGTGGCGCAAGGCGATCGACTTCTGCATGAAGAAGGACGGGTCGGTGTGCTGGGTCGCCACGGCGAGCAAGCGCTGCGTCGCGGTCTCATCCAGCGATTGCGCGCCGGCGCTCCTCGCGCTGGGCGGGTCGGTGAAGCTGGTCTCCGCTTCCGCCGAGCGCGATCTCCCACTGCACGAGCTCTACCTGAACGATGGGATGGATTACCTGTCCCGCCGGGCCGATGAGATCATCGCCGAAGTGCGCTTCGAGCCGGGGCTGCGCAGCGCCTACTGGAAGCTGCGCCGGCGCGGCTCGTTCGATTTCCCGGTGCTGGGCGTCGCGGTCGCCGTGCGCATGGACGGCGATGTCGTTGAAAAGGCGAGGATTGCGCTCGGCGCGGTGGCCTCGCGGCCGTTCCTCGCTGAAAAGGCGGGTGAATTCCTACGGGGCAGGAAGCTCGACGACGAGGCCGTCGCCGAGGCGGCGCGCCTGGCCGCGTCGCGCGCAAAGCCGATGGACAACGCGGATCTCGACTTATACTGGCGCAAGGAGGTCACCGCGGAATTCGTCGGCTACGCGCTGCGCGAGGTTCGCGGCGACGACATGCGCGAAGCTCGCCGACGCGTGGCGCGCCAGATGATTTGAAAAGAGCCCTAGCAGCCGCAATTTTCAGCCTGTGCAGCACCGCAGCCCTGGCCCAGGTCGCCGCATGGCCGACCAAGCCGGTGCGCTTCGTCGTTCCCTTCGCGCCCGCCGGCCCCACCGACATCCTCGCGCGCATGATCGCGCAGCGCCTCGACGACGTCTGGCGGCAGAGCATCATCGTCGACAACCGCGCCGGGGCCGGTGGCAACATCGGCGTGCAGGCCGCGGCGAAGGCGCCGGCCGACGGCTACACGGTGCTGGTGACGACGACGTCGATCGCGGTGAACGCGAGCCTCACGCCCAATCCCGGCTACGACGTCGGCAAGGACTTCGTCCCGGTCATCGATGCCGCCTCGAGCCCGAACATGATCGTCGTGCACGAGTCGGGCGCTCGCTCGCTCAAGGAGCTGATCGAGAGCTCGCGCAAGGACGGCATCATCTACGGCTCCGCGGGCACCGGCACGACCCCGCACCTCAGCGCCGAATACCTGTTCAAGAACCTCGCCGGGCTGAAGACGATGCACGTCCCCTACAAAGGCGCCGGCCCGGCCGTGAACGCCGCCCTCGCGAACGAGGTTCCGGCGGTCTGCGTCGCGATGCCGACTGCCGTGTCGGCCATCAAGTCGGGAAGGCTGCGAGGGCTCGCGGTGACGAGCCGCAGGCGCGTCGCGGCGCTCCCGGACGTGCCGACGGTCGAGGAGGCGGGCTTCCCCGGCTTCGAGGACGACACCTGGATCGGGCTCTTCGTGCCTGCGGGCACCTCGCCCGCCATCGTGAACAAGATCAACGTCGACGTGAATGCGTTCCTCGCGCTGCCGGAAACGCGCGACCGGCTGGCGGCGCTCGGCTTCGAGCCGGTGGGCGGCACGCCCGAGGCTTTTGCCGCTTACCTGAAGACGGAAGTCGCCAAGTGGGCGCGCGTCGTCAAGGAAACGGGCGCCAAGGTCGAGTAGAGGAGAGTTGAGATGAGCGACGGCCTGCCGGCCATCCGCCGCGTGATCACGGGCCACGGGCCCGACGGGAAGGCGCGCATCGTCGAGGATGCCCCCGCCACGTCCATCCGCACCGTGAAGGAGCGCCCGGGATACCGGGCCGTGAACGTCTGGCGCACCACCGAGACCCCTGCGCGCATTGCGGCCGAAGACGGCACGGCCGCGCACCACGGCGTCCTGCCGCCGAAGAACGGCACCATCCTGCGGATCATCGACTTCCCGCCGGAACCGAAGGACCCCGAGGAGCTGAAGCGCCGGCTGCACGCCACCTTCAACGGCATCTACGACGACGCGAAGCACGACAAGGCGGCTCGCCATCCCGGCATGCACGAGACCGAGACGGTCGACTACGCGATCGTGCTGGAGGGCGAGATCTGGGCCGTGATGGACGTCGGCGAGACGCTCCTCAAGGCCGGCGACGTCCTCGTCCAGCGCGGCACCAACCACGCCTGGGCGAACCGCTCGAGCAAGACCTGCCGCATCGCCTTCGTCCTCATCGACGGCCGCAAATAATCGGGGACGTCCACCGGTTTTCTAGCGGACGCTTTCCGCCAGGGCGGTGAAGTGCGCGGAGAGCTGCGCGATGCCCTCCGGCACGACGTAATCATGCGGCGTGTACGCAGGCAGCATGGAGCGCAGGCGCATGCCGAGCGGGAAGAGGCGCAGCTGAAGCCTCTGCCGCGGGCGGATGCGGCAGCGCTCGCCGTGGCGCTTCACGTCCACGCGCGACATGAGCTCGGCGCATTCGTTGAGGAAGCGCAGCATGTGGCCCTGCGAGCGCCAGCAGAGCTGCGCGCGGTGCCACCAGTCGTTGCCGAAGAGATGCCGATAGAGGTCGAACGCCACGGTGCGGTGCTCGATCTCCTCCAGCAGGTGCCACTTGAAGAGGCTGCCAAAGGCCGGATCCGTGCGCTTGTGGTCGTACAGGCCGCTCGTCATCATGCGCAGCGAGAACTGAGTCGTGTAGGACTCGAATCCCTCGATGTACCCGAGGCAATACTGGTCTCCGGCGTCGCCGAGGAGGCTGTCGAGGTCCCGCCGCAGGCGCTCGATGCGCTCTTCAAGGCCGGGATAGCCGTGCGCCAGGATCGCCTTGTTGAAGTCGGCGTGGCGCTGGTAGTGCTGCGCCTCCTGGCGCGAGAAGCGGTCGACGCGCTCGCGCAGCTCGTCGTCACGGATGCGATCGAGGACGCGCCGAAACGACTTCACGGCGAACGGCTCGAGGAGGGCGACGTAGAGGCCGAAAGCCGAATGGTTGTACGAGAGCGGCGCATTGCCGGCGATGTAGAGCGGATGAAACGCCTCCGGCTTCGGAACGTCGAACTTCATCGTCCGGACCGGAAGGGCGTGCATCAGTTGTTCCGGATTCCGGCCGCCTTCGCTACGGCGGACCAGCGGTCGATGTCGCGCTGCACGGTGCGCGCGAGCTCGTCCGAGGTGCCGCCGACCGGGTCCACGCCGAGCTTGGCGAGGCCTTCGCGCACCTCCGGGAGGCGCACCACGCGCGCCACTTCGGACTGCAGGCGGGCGACCACCGGCTGCGGGGTGCCGGCCGGCGCGAAAAGCGCGGTCCAGAGCAGGATGTCCATGTCGGCAAGCCCGGCCTCGGTGAAGGTCGGCACGTCGGGCAGCGTCGGGTGCCGCTGCGGCGAGCTCACGGCGAGCGCGCGCGCCGTGCCGCCGCGTATCGGGCCCATGACCGGGGCCGCATCGGCGAAGGTCATCGTCACCTGGCCCGCGACGACCGACTGCACGGACTCGCCGCTTCCCTTGTACGGGACATGGAGGAAATCGGTCCCGGTCTTCTGCTTGAAGAGCTCGGAGGCGATCTGGAAGGGCGCCGCGCTCGCGGCGTAGCTCGACTTTCCCGGGTTCGCCTTGGCATAGGCGACGAGGTCCTGCACCGAGCGCAGGGGCGACGCGGCGGAGACGGTCAGGATGAGCGGAAACGAGCCGATCATCGACACCGGCGCGAAGTCGCGCGTCGGAGAGTAGGGAAGCCTCGCGTACGTGGCAGGGTTCATCGTCATCGGCCCGCTCGGGCCGAGGAGGAGCGTGTAGCCGTCGGGCGTCGACTTCGCCACCAGCTCGCAAGCGATGATGCTTTGCGCGCCGGGCTTGTTCTCCACGACGACCGCCTGCCCGAGCGACTCGCTCATCTTCGGCGCGATGAGCCGCACGATCAGGTCGTTGCCGCCGCCGGCCGAATAGCCCACGAGGATCCGGATCGGGCGCGAGGGGAAGGCGTCCTGCGCGGAAGCCGGGAGGGTGACCAGCAGGGCGATGAGTAGGCCTATTCGAAACATGCCGCCTCCTAACTCCTTGATTCTACGATGTGGGATGCGCCCCATCTTTTGCAGTGCGAGACGCGTGGTTGCTTTCCCACCCGCCCGGCGCGGAAGATTCTCGCGTGGAAACCGGCGGCACGCTACTGGGCAGCATCTCGAGCTTCTGCCAGCAGACCGGCATGGCGGAATCCACGTTCGGCCGCCGCGCCGTGAACGACGGCAAGTTCGTCGCGCGCCTGCGCGACGGCGCGCGAGTCACGCCCGAGACGCTCCAGCGCGTGAACGAATTCATCTCGCGCAACGGCGGCGCCGTCGCCATTGCCGCACCGCCTGAGCTGCTCGCCCTTATTCCGGGGGCGATTCCCCAGAAGAAGCTTCCCGCACAGACGCCCCAGGCACCCGACCGCGGCTTCCGCTTCTTCGACAACCGGCAGAAATACCTGCTGTTCGTGAACACGTGCAGCGAGAAGGACGTGGTGGCGCAGCGCGTCGGCCTCGAGCTCTCGCATATCCACCCGCAGCCGCCCGCGGTGCGCCTGTTCGATGCCGGCATGGGCGACGGCACGGTGCTCGCCTCGGTGATGCGCGAGATGCATCGCCGCTTCCCGACGATGCCGTTCTACATCGTCGGCAAGGAGATCAGCCTCGAGGACGTGCGCCTGTCGCTCAGGCGCATGGCCGACCGCTTCTTCGAGCACCCCGCCACGGTCCTGGTCGTGACGAACATGTACTACACCGAGGCGCCGTGGCTCACGCCGCGTGAGGTGGCCGCGGCCACGTCGATGGTCTGGCACGAGCTGCCGCTCGCCGGCAATACCGCGCACGAGTTCGGCGAGCAGATCGCCGCGCTCGAGCCTTTCCTCGTCAAGAACTGGCAGGCGCGCCACAGCCCGAAGACCGGCAACCCGATCTACGATCATCCGGCGGCGCTCGTCCTCTATCGCGACGACTATCGCTTCCTCCTCGACAAGGTGATTCCGCGCCGCGGCGAGGGACGCGCGGACTACGACATGGTGATCGCGTCGCAGCCCTACCGCGCGCGCGCGCCGCTGGAATTCAAGGCGGAGAGGGTGGTCGCGCCGCTCGTGCGCGCTCTCGGGCAGGGCGGGCGCCTCCTCGGCATCCACTCGTACGGCCGCGACCCCGGCCTCGAGATCGTCCAGGGCGTATGGCCCGGGGAGGATCCGTTCGGCGGCGGCGGGCGCCACGAGCTGCTGCGCGCGACGAAGGCGGCGCTCGGCCGCGACGCGCGCCGGTACAACTTCAACGCCTACGCCGATGCGCGGGCGCTCTTCCGCTACGACATGCACACGCTGCCGAGCGAGATCTCGCAGAGCATCGGCACCTCGACGCTTTTCGCGGCGTGGAATGCGGCGATCTACGTGGCCCAGATCGACGACGCCCGGCTCGCCGAGGCCCTCGGCGACAAGCGCTACCTCGAGGCCACGCGCGAGGTCCTGCACAAGCATGGCAGCCTCTGGTTCCTGGATGAGTCCTATGTCGTCTCCCGCAAGCGCGATTGACTTTGCTTCCACGGAGCGCGCGCTGCGCGAGCTCCTCGCCGCCAGCTCGCTCGAGATGTCGCCGCGCGAGCTGCACCGCGCCGCGGACGTCGCGGCGCGGCTGCCTGCCGGCACCTGCGTCTACATTCCGTCCCTGCCGGGCTTGCCGCTCGCGCGGACGCTCGAGGCCATCGGCGCCATTCGCGCCGCGGGCCTCGACCCGGTGCCCCACGTCTCCGCCCGGCGCATCGTCGATGCGGCGGAATTCCGCGTCTTCCTGAAGCGGGCGGTCGAGGAGTTCGGCGTTCATCGCGTCCTCGTCATCGGCGGCGACGAGCCGCAGCCCAAGGGGCCGTACCTCGATGCATTGCAGATCCTGGAGGAGGGCGTGCTGCCTTCGTGCGGCATCCGGGAGATCGGCGTCGCCGGCTATCCGGAGGGGCATCCGCGCATTCCCGCGGCCCTGCTCGAGCGAGCGCTCTCCAGCAAGGTCCAGAAAGCGAAGGAGCAGGGGATCGGGCTCTACGTGGTCACGCAGTTCTCCTTCAACCCGGCGCGGGTCGTCGAGTTCTGCGCCGACCTGGAGCGCCGCCATCCGTCCGTGCCCGTCTACGTGGGCATCGCCGGGCCGACCGATCCCGCGGCGCTCGCGCGGTATGCGCAGCGCTGCGGCGTAAGCGCGTCGCTGCGCGCGCTAAAGAACCTCGGCACGGGGATCGCCAAGCTGGTCACGCATACCGACCCGGGCGAGCAGGCGCGCGCGGTGGCGCGCTATTCGGCCACGCGCGATCGCAGCAACGTCGTCGGCTTGCACCTCTTCAGCTTCGGCGGCGCGGTGCGCACCGCCGAATGGATGAGAGCGTTGCTTTGACCCCTGAGAAGGGGGTCGTGAGCGAAGCGAGCGGGGGTTAGCCCCGTCCCACGAAGGGCATCTTCGTGGCCATGATGGTCATGAACTGGACGTTCGCGTCGAGCGGCAGGTTCGCCATGTAGAGCACCGCGCTGCCGCAGTGCTTCACGTCCATGCGCGGCTCGACCATCGTCGTCCCGTTCGCCTGCGGCACGCCCTTCGTCATGCGCTCGGTCATCTCGGTGGCGGCGTTGCCGACGTCGAGCTGGCTCGCGGCGATGTCGTCCTTGCGGCCGTCGAGCGAGATGCACTTGGTGAGGCCGGTCACGGCGTGCTTCGTCGCCGTGTAGCCGACGGAGTAGGGCCGCGGCGCGTGGGCGGAGATCGAGCCGTTGTTGATGATGCGGCCGCCCTTGGGGTTCTGCGCCTTCATGATCCGGATCGCTTCCTGCGTGCACCAGAACATCGCATTCAGGTTGATGTCGACCACCGAGCGCCACTGCTCGACCGTCAGGTCCTCCATCGGCACGGCGGGAAGCCCCATGCCGGCGTTGTTGAAGAGCACGTCCAGGCGGCCCCACTTGGCCTTCAGGCGGGCGAACACGTCCTTCACGTTGGCCGGGTTGGTGATGTCGGAGGCGAGGACGAGCGCCCGGTCCTTGGCGCCGGACTCGTCGGCGGTCTTCTCGAGCAGCTCGCGCCGCCGGCCGACCAGCCCTACGCAGTAGCCATCCTTCAGCAGCGCGAGCGAGGCGGACTTGCCGATGCCGGTGCCGGCGCCGGTGACGAGGGCGACCTTTTGCATTTCTTTTCTCCTTTTCGAGGGGCGGCTATCTTACCGTAAGGTTTTGTAACTTCAGGATTTCCCCTATGGCGCGGCCTCGGCCGGGGCCTCACCATGTAGGACGCCCATGAACGCCCGAGGCCAATTTGCGGTGAACGAGAAGGAGGACGCGGAGAGCGTGTTGCGCGAGAGCGAGGAGCGCTTCCGCAGCCTGACCCGCCTCTCTTCCGACTTCTACTGGGAGACCGACTCGGAACATCGCATCGTGCGCAACGCACGGGAGGGCGAGGAGGACGGCGCGCTGCCCTGGCGCACCCGGGTGGGCCAGGCGCGCTGGGAGGTGCCTTCGACCCGGCCGGACGCGGCCGGATGGGCGCGGCACCGCGCCACCCTCGATGCCCACCTGCCGTTCAAGGACTTCGAGATCGCGCGGCTCGACGACACCGGTCGCGAGCGCCACATATCGCTGACCGGGGAGCCGGTGTTCGATTCCGCGGGCGGCTTTCTCGGCTATCGCGGAGTGGGCAAGGACATCACCGCGGCGAAGAACGCGCAGGAGATGCTCGATCTGGAGCACCGGATCACCCGCGCGCTCTCCGAGGCGCGCGACGCCCAGGCCGGCCTTCGCGAGGTCATGCGCGCGGTATGCGAGACGAAGGGCTGGCAGTGCGGTCGCTTTTTCCATCTGGACCAGGAGACGCACGACTTCCGCTTCGCCGACACCTGGCATGTCCCCGATCCGGCGATTGCCGCCTTCATCGAGTATTCGAAAGACAGGGTCTTCCAGCCGGGGCAGGGCATCGTCGGCCGCGCCGCTTTCGAGCCGATCTGGGTGGCCGACCTGTCGAACGATGCCCGGGTCATGATGCGGGCGATGTCCGCGGAGCACGGCATGCGGGCAGGCTTCATGTTCCCGGTCCGCGCGGACGGCAAGACGCTCGGGGTGCTGTCCTTCACGAGCAAGGTCATCCGCCCGCCGGACGAGCGGCTGTTGCAGTCGGTCGGCGTGATCGGGGCCCAGGTGGGCCAGTTCCTCAAGCGCAAGCGGGCCGAGGAGGACGTGCGCGAGAGCGAGGCGCGCTTCCGCGGCACGTTCGAGCTTGCTGCCCTGGGAATCGCGCACGTCTCGCTCGAGCGCACGTTCATCCGGGTCAACCGGCAGCTGTGCGAGATGCTCGGCTACGAGGAGGCGGAGCTGGTCGGCCGGCCGGTGAAGTCGTTCTCGCACCCCGACGACGTGGACGTGGTTGACGAGCCGCGCGCGGCGCTGCTCAACGGCGACATGGGGTCCGCCCGCATGGAGAAGCGCTACCTCCGAAAGGACGGCAGCACGCTGTGGTCGCGGGTCACCATTGCGCTCGTCTCCGAAAAGGCGGAAGGGCCGGCGTACGAGGTCGCGATCTTCGACGACATCACCGAGCGCAAGGCCGCGGAGGATGCGCTGCGCCGTTTCCGCGCCGCGCTCGACGGCTCGGCGGACATGGTGTTCCTGGTCGACCTGCGGACCCTCAAGCTGGTCGACCTGAACGGCACGGCCGCCTCGTACCTCGGCTACCAGCGCGACGAGCTGCTCGGCAAGCCCCCGGACGTCTACCTGGCCGACGTGAGCGCCGCCGGGCTGCGCGAGAGCTTCGACGAGCTGCTGCGCGCCCCCGGCCGGGCGGATTCGCTCGCGCGGCGCTTCCGCCGCAAGGACGGCCACGTATTCGAGGCGGAGGTCCTGCGGCGCGTCATCGACTCGCCGGACGGGCCGGTCCTCGTGGTGAACGCCCGCGACCTCACGGAGCGCAACCTCCTGGAGCAGCGCCAGGGCGTCTACGTCCGCCACCAGGAGCAGATCGCGCGTTTCGGTGCGCTCGCCCTCGAGAAGCGCGATCCGCAGGCGCTGATCGCGGAGGCGGTGGAGACGAGCTTCGAGGCGCTGCGGGCCGACGCGATCGTCTACGTCGAGCCCGGCCAGCGAGCGGGGGAGGTGATCGTGCGCGCCGCCGCCGGCCTGGCGATCCCCGAGCGGGACATCGGCGCGGGCGCGGGGGCGGCGCTCTCGCTCGCCCTGCAGCACGGCGAGCTCGCCCTGTACGACGGCGCCGGGCCCGTCCTTCCCTTCGCCTGGGCCAAGGACTTCGCCAATGCGGCGTATGCGCCCGTGCACGGGGAGTCCAAGCCGCTCGGCGTCCTGTGCCTGCTCGCTCGCCAGGCGCAGACGCCCGGGATCGACGAATGCCAGTTCCTCGTGACGGCGGCGAGCGTGGTCTCCGCGGGCCTGCGCCGCATCGAGAGCGAGGCGCGGCTCGCGTTCCTCGCGCAATTCGACCCGCTCACCGGCCTGCCGAACCGCGCGCTGCTCGTCGACCGGCTGGGCCAGCTCCTCGTGCAGGCGCGCCGCCGCGGCGCGCGGCTCGGCGTCCTCTTCATCGACCTCGACGGCTTCAAGGTGGTGAACGACACGCTCGGCCACGCCGCGGGGGACGAGCTCCTGAAGGCGACGGGCCGGCGGCTGCAGGCCGCCGTGCGCCCGGGCGACACGGTGGCGCGCATCGCGGGCGACGAGTTCGCGGTCATCCTGAACGACCTCGCGCGCTCCGAGGACGCGGCGCTCGTCGCGCAGAAGATCATCGACGCGCTCGCGGCGCCCCTGCCGGTCGGCGGCCAGGAGGTGTTCGTGTCGGCGAGCATCGGCATCGCCGTTTTCCCGGCCGACGGCGGCGATGCCGATGCGCTCATCGGCGCGGCCGATGCGGCCATGTATCGCGCCAAGCAGTCGGGCCGCAACGGCTTCCAGTTCTTCACGAGCGAGATCAACCAGCGCACGCGCGCGCGGGCGCAGCTTGCGGCCGATCTGCGGCGGGCGCTCGAGCGCGAGGAGTTCGCGCTCGCCTACCAGCCGAAGTTCGACCTGCGCACCGGCAAGCCCTGCGCGGCGGAGGCGTTGCTGCGCTGGCGGCGCCCGGACGGCGTGATGGTGCCGCCGGTGGACTTCATCCCGGTGCTGGAGGAGAGCGGCCTCATCGTGCCGGTGGGGGAATGGGTCCTCGCGCGCGCCTGCCGCGACCTCAAGGCCTGGGAGGAGGCCGGCGTGCAGCCCTTGCCGGTCGCCGTGAACCTTTCCGCGCGCCAGTTCCGCCAGCAGGACCTCGATGCGCGCATCCAGACGCTCGTGCGCGAGGCAGGGGTCTCGCCGGCGCTGATCGAGCTGGAGATCACCGAGAGCCAGCTGATGCACGACCCGGACCGGGCGATGCGCATCGTGCGCACGCTGCACGAGGCGGGCATTCGCATCGCGCTCGACGATTTCGGCACCGGCTATTCGAGCCTTTCCTACCTCACGCGCTTCGCCATGTCGTCGCTCAAGATCGACCGCTCCTTCGTCGCCAACGTGCTGAGCGACCAGGCCGCGGCGGCCATCGTGCGCGCCATCGTCGACATGGCGCACACGCTCGGCTTCACCGTCGTCGCCGAGGGCGTGGAGACGGAAGGGCAGGTCGCCTTCCTGCGCGGCCTCTCCTGCGACCAGGCACAGGGCTACTTCTTCGCGCGGCCGATGCCGGCAACGGATCTGGCGGCGATGCTCGCCCGCGCCGATTGACGCTGCGCGGGCGAGGCCCGACAATCGCCCGGCCATGGGCACGCCGAAGCAGCACCTCGAGTTCGTCTCCGTCGACCTGAAGTCCGGCTGGGAGCGGCCGCCGGGCTACCCGCCCGGCTTCTGGCAGAAGATCCTCGCCTCCGACCTCGACGAGGAGAAGAAGCGCGGCAGCCGCACGCGTCTCCTGCGCATCGACGCCGGCGCGTTCTCGACGGAGCCTTTCGTGCACGACCACTGGGAAGAGGTCTACGTCGTGCAGGGCGACCTCGTCGTCGGCAACGACCGCGAGGGCAAGGGAGGGCAGCAGGCGTTCGCGCCCACGTACGCCTGCCGGCCGCCCGGGGTGAAGCACGGGCCGTTCACCTCCCGCGGCGGCTGCGTCCTGCACGAGATCCACTACTACGAGACCTCGGGGCGGAAGTAGATGCTGAAGAGCGGGGCCGAGCACCTGAGAGGGCTGCGCGACGGGCGCACCGTCTACATCGGCTCCGAGAAGGTCGAGGACGTCACCGCGCATCCCGCGTTCCGCAACGCGGCGCGCTCGATGGCGGCGCTCTACGACCTGAAGGGCGCCGACCCGAAGCTCAGCTTCGAGGAAGGCGGCGAGCGCTTCAGCAACTACTTCCTCAAGGCGAAAAGCAGGGAGGACCTCTCGAAGCGCACCGAGCTGCACCGCGCCATCGCGACGATGAGCCATGGCCTGCTCGGCCGCTCGCCCGACCACGTTGCAAGTTTCGTAACCGGCATGGCGATGAATCCCGGGGTATTTGGAAAACATGAAGAAAACCTGAAAAACTACTACGACCACATGCGGCGTAACGATATCTACGCCGCCTATGCCGTGGTGCCGCCGCAGGCGGCGCGCAATCCCGAGTTCTACGTCAAGCAGAACCTGCCCATCCCGACGCTGCGCGTGGTGCGCGAGGAGGACGACGGGGTGGTGATCTCCGGCATGAAGATGCTCGCCACCGGCGCCGTCTTCGCCGACGAGATCTGGATCGGCAACCTGATCCCGCTCGCGCCGAACCAGCTGCCCGAGTCGGTGACCTGCGCGGTGCCGGTGAACGCGAAGGGGCTTTCGCTCTGGTCGCGCAAGCCGTTCGAGCGGCACGCGCCCAACGAGTTCGACAACCCGCTCACCTGGCGATTCGACGAGACCGACTCCATGGTGATGTGCGACCAGGTCAAGGTGCCCTGGGAGCGCGTCTTCGTGCACAACGACGCGGTGCTCGCGCGCGAGGTCTACATCCGCACGCCCGGGCACTGCTACGGCAACCACCAGTCGAACGTGCGCTTCCACGCCAAGATGCAGCTCATCGTCGGGTTGGCGAGCAAGATCGCCAAGGCCTCCGGCGCCGACGAGATCCCGGCGGTGCGCGAAGTCCTGGGCCGCTTCTCGGCGCTCGAGGCGGCGCTGGGCGGCATGATCGCCGGCCAGATCCAGGACGCCGAAGACTGGCCCGCGGGATTCAAGACCTTCAACCGCCGCTACATGTACGCGGCGCTGAACTGGTGCACCGAAAGCCATTCCTCGATCATCGACGCGCTGCGCGAGCTCTGCGGCGGCGGCGTCTTCCAGATGCCGGCCGACATCTCGGTGATGCAGGACCCGAAGCTGCGCGCGCAGTTCGAGCAGTACTGGCAGACGCCGCAGATGGGGGCCGCCGAGCGCATGAAGCTCTACAAGCTCGCCTGGGACCTCATCGGCTCGGAGTTCGCCGGGCGCCACCTGCAGTACGAGAAGTTCTACGCCGGCGCTTCCTTCATCATCCGCAACCACAATTTCCGCGAGACGCCGTGGGACCATTTCCACAAGGTGGTCGACGACCTGATGAATTCCTATGACCTTCCAAGTCGATGAGCTGGTGATCGCGGGCTGGACCGGACGCGACGAAGCCGCCCTGAAGAAGCACATCCGCGAGCTCGAGGCGCTCGGCGTGAAGCCGCCGAAGACGACGCCGATCTTCTACCGGGTCTCGGCGTCCCTGCTTGTCTTCTCGGATGAGATACAAGTCCTGGGCGAGGACACGAGCGGCGAGGTGGAGTTCGTGCTGCTCTCGAAGCCCGACGGCCTGTGGGTCACCGTCGGCTCCGACCACACCGATCGCAAGGCCGAGGCGGCCGGCGTGGCGCTTTCCAAGCAGCTTTGCGCAAAGCCGACCGCCCGCGACGCGTGGCGCTACGACGAGGTGAAGGAGCACTGGGGCCGGCTCATCCTGCGTTCCTGGATCGCCGAGGGCGACCAGAAAAAGCTCTACCAGGAGGGCGAGGTCGCTGCCATGCGCTCTCCGGAGGACCTGATCTCGAGGTTCGGCGGCCTGCCGATCGGCTACGCCATGTTCGGCGGCACCTTCGCGGCCAAGGGCGGCATCCGCCCGTCGACGCGCTTCGAGATGGAGCTGGAAGATCCGGTCCTGAAGAGGAAGATCGGCCACCGCTACGCCATCCGTACGCTTCCGGTGGAGGGCTGATGGGCAGCCCGGTCCTCTGGTCGGTCGACGCTCGCGGCGTCGCCACGGTGACGCTGAACCGGCCGCAGGTTAACAACGCCTATGACGAGGGGCTGATCCAGGGCCTCCTCGATGCGATGGACGCGCTCGGCGCGAGGCCCGACCTTCGCGTCGTGCTGCTGCGCGGGGAAGGGCGGCACTTCCAGGCCGGCGCGGACCTGAAGTGGATCGCCGCGGTTGCGCGCCTTTCCCAGGAAGAAAACGAGAGGGCCTCGCGCGCGACGGCCCTGGCAGTGAGGCGGCTGAACGCGCTTCCGGTGCCGGTCGTCGCGCTGGTGCAGGGCGGCTGCTTCGGCGGCGGGACGGGCGTAGTGGCCGCCTGCGACGTGGTCGTGGCCGCGGACAACGCGATGTTCTCGATCGCCGAGACGCGCTGGGGCCTGATGGCCGGAATCATCCTGCCGCAGCTCGCCGACGCCATCGGCGTGCGCCAGGTGCGCCGCTACGCGCTGACGGGCGAGCGCTTCGGGGCGGAAGAAGCGCGTCGCATCGGCCTCGTCCACCTGGTCGTGCCCCTTGCCGAGCTGCAGGCCGCCGGCGAGCGCATCGTCGGCGAGCTGCTGCAGAACGCGCCGGAAGCGAACGCCGAGACCAAGGCGGTTGCCCTGGAGTTCGCCTGGGGCGTGCCGGGCGAGGAGACGTTCGAGCGCCTCGTGCGCCAGCACGCCGCCAAGCGCCGCAGTGCGGAAGCCGCGGAGGGCCTGGCGTCGTTTGCCGAGAAGCGCCCGGGGCGCTGGACGCGCAAGGGCGGCTAGTAGCGCACCAGCACGCGGTACTTCAGCGTGGTGCTGCCCTCGGGCGGCACGTCGATCTTCCACTCGGCAGTGTGCGCCGCCGATTTCTCGTGCTTGTGCGTCTGCTCGAGCATGGTCCAGTCGCCCGGCACCGGCTCGCGGACCACCACCGTGACGCGCTCCTTCTTCGCGTTCTTCAGCACGATCTCGTAGGCGCTCTCGAAGCTGTAGTGCCACGGGTTGGGCGCGTCGCGGCGCTTGAAGTCGGTCTGTTTCTTGTCCGCGGTGACGTCGAAGGCCTCGCCGAGCTTCAGGCGCACCTTCTCGTTCTTCGGCGTGTGGTCGATCGCGTCCTCGCCGACGAACTGGGCGTTGCCGGCGCCATCCTTCTTGTAGACGCGCACCACGCCCTTGGGCATGGGCACGCCGAGGCGCGAGCTCTCGCGGTTCTCGAACTGCACGAATACGCCGACCTTCATCTTCTGGCCGATGCCGCCGACGCTCGAGCGGTAGTAGTAGTCGCTTCCCTGGAGCAGCAGCTCTTTCTGCGCGGGAATGGAGGTCGCGCCGAGGAGCGCCACCTGTTTCGTCTGGTTGTCCGCGAGCGTCGTCGGGCGCTGCAGCGTGTAGAGGTGGTACTCGAAGAGCGACTCCTCGCGCATGTCGGCGCGCGGGGCGGCGGCCTCCGCGGCCATGTTGCGCGCCATCTTCGCCGCCATGCGCATCTCGTCGTGCACGCGGTTCACGTCGCCGGCGACGAGCTGCAGCCGGGCATTGGGGTACGCCGTGCCGCTGCGGTTGGTCAGCGTCACCCAGCCGTTCAGGTCGATGGCGTCATCCTTGGCATTCAGCTCCGCCACGTAGTCCGCCTTCCACGCGAGCCCGCCCGTGAGGTAGGAAAGCTCCAGGTTCTCGGGTCCGCTGCGCGCGCTGCTCAGGTCCGTGACGAGGGTAGGGCGGTCGCGCAGGTTGGGCGGCACGCCGTCGAAGACGATGCGGCCGGGGAGGCCTGTCTCGATGCGGTCGCCGATCTTGAGCACGACGCCGCCGTTGGCGGCAAGCACGCGGGCGACCTCGCTCGTCTCCGCCCCTGTGGCGGGATTCGTCCGGATGATCCGGACGTCCCGGCCGACGTTCTTCTCCAGGAGCTTCGCGGGCGTGAGCAGGTCGAAGTCGAAGTTCTGCTCCAGGACCGAGACGGACCCCGGATGCGAGAGGCTGCGGAGGAGCGCGGTCTCCGGGCGCATCTGCGCGCTCACTTCACGCAGCGCCAGGCGGTTCTCGCCGCCGTCGAGCGCCACCTTGCGCGCGTCCTTGATGAGGGCGAGGTTCTCGTTGTAGATCGTGACCGCGACCGACTGCTGGTCCGAGAGCGTGCTGGCGCGCTCGGGAATCGCCGCTTCCGCCGTGCAGCCCGCGAGCAGCGCTGCCGCGACGGCGGCGCAAATGGCCTTGCGTTTCATCTGGTACTCCTCGTTGTTGGTGTTCGTGAACCGTTAAACGAGGCGGCGCGGCAAAAGGGTTAACATGCGGCCCCGCCCGATTTGCAACGGATTGTTACGGCCATGCAGGTGATCCATTCCGTAGGCGAGCTGCGCGAGCGCCTTTCCCGGGAGCCGAACAACGTGTTCGTGCCGACCATGGGAAACCTCCACGACGGGCACATCCAGCTCGTGCACGACGCCCGGCCGCGCGGCGCCTGCACCGTCGTGAGCATCTTCGTGAACCGCATGCAGTTCGGCCCGCGCGAGGACTTCGACCGCTACCCGCGCACGCTGAAGGCGGACTGCGACAAGCTGGAGGCCGCCGGCTGCGACGTGGTGTTCGCGCCGGACGAGGCGGAGATCTACCCGGAGCCGCAGGGCTACGCGGTCGAGCCGCCGGCGGAGCTGCAGCACATCCTGGACGGCGCCGTCCGGCCCGGGCACTTCCGCGGCGTGGCGACCGTGGTCCTCAAGCTCTTCAACATGGTGCGGCCCAAGGCGGCGATCTTCGGCAAGAAGGACTACCAGCAGTGCATCGTGCTGAAGAACATGGTGCGCCAGCTCGCCCTGCCGATCGACATCATCCTCGCCGAGACGGTGCGCGCGCCCGATGGCCTCGCGCTTTCGTCGCGCAACGGCTACCTGTCCGCCGCGGAGCGCGCCGAGGCGGTCAACCTGTACAAGACGCTTCGCCACGCCCGCGAAGAGATCGTCTCCGGCAAGCGCGACTTCGTGCGCATCGAGCTCGAGGGCATGGCGGCGCTGGCCGCGCGCGGCTGGAAGCCGGACTACGTCGCCGTGCGCCGCCAGGCCGACCTGCTGCCGCCGGAGCCCGGCGATCGGGACCTCGTCGTCCTCGGCGCGGCCAAGCTCGGCGCCACTCGCCTCATCGACAACCTCGAGATCACCGTCTAGGGACGCCCATGCAGATGTCGCAGATCCCCTTCGGCACCACCGACTGGTCCGGAATCGAGCGGACCGAGCACAAGGGCGAGCGGGGCACGGCGTACTGGCGCACCCGGCACTTCGGCGCGATTCGCGTGCGGATGGTCGAGTACACGCCGGGCTACCTCGCCGACCACTGGTGCGTGAAAGGGCACGTGCTGCTGTGCCTGGAGGGCGAGCTGCACACCGAGCTCGAGGACGGCCGCACCTTTGTCCTGCGCCCGGGAATGAGCTACCAGGTCGCCGACAATGCCCAGCCGCACCGCTCGCGCACCGACATGGGCGCGAAGCTCTTCATCGTTGACTAGGACGCGACCGGCCTCAGAAGAGGTCGAAGTACTCGCGCTGCTCCCACTCGCTTACCTCGAGGTTGAAGCGCGCGATCTCCGCCTCCTTGATGTGGCGGAAATAGCGGACGAAGGGCTCGCCCAGCCCCTTGCAGAGCGCTTCATCCCGGGAAAGCGCGTCCAGGGCCTCGGCGAGCGTCCCCGGCAGCATCTCCGCCTTGGTTTCGTAAGGTGTGTCGGCCGAAGGCGGGAGCGGCAGCTTGCGCTCGAGGCCGTCGAGGCCGGCGACGACCTGCGAGGCGAAATAAAGGTATGGATTCGCCGCCGGCTCGCCGATGCGGTTCTCGATGCGCGTCGCCGGATCGCCGGGCGCGCCGATCACGCGCAGCATGGCGCCGCGGTTCTCCTTGCCCCAGATGACGCGGTCTGGAGCGAGGGAGTAGGGCCGGTAGCGCTTGTAGCCGTTGATGGTCGGCGCGGCGAGCGCGCAGCAGGCGCGGGCATGCGCCAGTAGTCCGGCCAGCCATCGCTGGCCGATATCGGAAAGATCTTCCTTCTGCGCGGTAAAGGCATTGTCGCCCGAAGCGTTCAGAAGAGACTGATGAAGGTGCCAGCCGCTGGACATGACGTTCGGAAGGCGGGGCCGGCACATGAAGGTGGCGTGGTAGCCATGGCGGCGCGCGACCTGCTTCACGGCGCTGCGGAAGAGGATCATGGCGTCCGCCGAAGCATGGCCGGGGAGCGGCTTCAGCGTGAACTCCAGCTGGCTGGGGCCGAACTCGATCTCGAACGAGCGCAGCGGCAGGCCGAGCCCGGAGAGGTTCTTCCTGAAGATCTCGACGATGGGATCGACCAGGTCGTAGCGTTGCTCGGTGAGATACTGGTAGCCCGTCGAGACGAGCTCGAGGTCCTTCACTTCCGGCGGCGTGCCGGGCTGGCCGGCGTCCGACGGCTTCAGGCGGGCATCGGCGATGCGGAAGACATGGAACTCGACTTCGAGGCCGCTGATGAAGTCGAAGCCCTTCGTCTTCAAGCGGGAAAGATTTTCCTTCAAAAGCGTTCTGGAGCAGAACGGCACCGGACGGCCGTCCTGGAAGGCCAGCTCGCACAGGACCCAGCCGGTGTCCGGCGCCCAGGGCAGGACGCGGAAGGTCTCCGGGTCCGGGACCATGAGGATGTCGGCGGCGTCCTGTAACTCGCTCATTCCCACGCCGCCGCCCGGCGTGAAGGCCGGGAAGACCGTCTTGTGCGAGGTGTCCTTGAGGAGCAACGTGCTCGTCACGGTGACGCCGCGCCGGAAGGCGGCTTCGCATTCGGACGCGGCGAGCGTCTTGCCGCGCAGCACGCCGTGCTGGTCTGCGAAGGAGAAGCGGACCGCCTGCAGGCCGCGGGCGGCGATCTCCTTCAGGACTTCCATTGCGACTTCCGCCGCCGCTCGGCGTCCGCCTGCTTCCAGTAGTCGTCCATGGACGCGGTGGGCCCTACGCCGTCGATCGCCGGCGGGCCGGTAAATTCCGCCGGCTTCTCCAGGCCGAGGGGGCGCTCTCCGGCCTCGTTCTTGCGAATTGAATCAATCAAGATTCTTCTGAATAAAACAATTCCTTTATCCGTGGTGCCGAGGTTTTCCTTCGTGCGGTCGGCGATGCGACCGGGCGACTCGCAGGCGAACTGGTCGTGGATGTTGATATCGAAGCCCATGCCGGTGAAGGTCTTCGCCCGCTGCTCCTCCGCGTCGAATCCCCAAGCGTTCGCTCGGTTGAAGATGGGCTTGTAGTCCGGCGCGGGATAGGTCTTCAGCCGCTGTGCGCGCATGGTGTCCTTGTCCACGGGGCCGGCGAAGCTCGTGAAGATCGAGTACCAGTAGCAGCCGTAGTCGTCGACCGGCACGTGGAATTGCGTGATGGTCATCTCCGCGTTCATGGGGATGACGAAGGCCTGCGGGAAGAGGATGTTCGTGACGCGGATGTGCGTCTGCGCGTCGCTGATCCTGCGCAGCGTCTGCAGGCGCATGCCGTACGCGGTCTTCTCGATGCGGATTTCCGGACGGTCGTACTCCCGGAGGACCTGGCTGATGGGCAGGCCCGAGTCCGCCGGCGTGCCGCGGAACTGCTTGCCGTAGCTCTGCGCCGGGTCCTCGTCCTCGAAGTACTTGTGCAGCCATGAGGCGTGCGCCGGATCGATGCCGACCTCGAGCGCCTGCAGCCAGTTGCAGTCCCAGTAGCCCTTGAATGCGAACGTGTAGGCCTCGGGCGCGATGAAGCAGTCGAAGCGCGGGAAGGCGGGCGGCTCGCCCGCGCCGAGGTAGGCGAAGAGGATGCCGCTCCTCTCGACTACCGGATACGAGACGGTCTTGATGTGCTCGCACAAGCGGCTGCCTTCGGGCTCGGCGGGCGTCTCGATGCAGCGGCCGGACTCGCCGAACTTCCAGCCGTGGAAGGAGCAGCGCAACCCATCGGGCTCGATCCGCCCATAGACCAGGTCGGCGCCGCGATGCGGACAGTTTCTTTGAATGAGAGAAAAAACCTTTCCTGCGCGATAAAGAACCAAGTCTTCGCCAAGGAGGCGGACGGCCTTTACAGGCCGCGTGGCGTCGCGAAACTCGTCCACGAGGGCGACGGGTTGCCAGTACTGGCGCAGGAGGCGGCCGGCCGGCGTGCCGGGGCCGACGCGGGTCATGAGCTCGTTCTGTTCGGCGCTGATCATCGGCGGCGGGCGCGCTTGTAGCGGAAGCAGGAGGCGACGTGGTCGTTCACCATGCCCGTCGCCTGCATGTGAGCGTAGCAGATCGTCGAGCCGACGAACTTGAAGCCGCGGCGCTTGAGGTCCGCGCTCATCGCGTCGGACTCCGGCGAGGTCGCCGGGATGTCCTTCAGCGACTTCCTCCGGTTCACGATGGTTCTATTTTTCGTAAAGCCCCAGAGGTAGCGGTCGAAGGTGCCAAATTCCTTCTGCACGGCGAGGAACGCCCTGGCATTGCTCACGGCCGCCAGGATTTTCGCCCTGTTGCGAATGATGCCCTCGTCTTTCATCAGGGAATTCAGCTTGGAAGACGAAAAGCGGGCAACCTTGCGTGGATCGAACCCGGCGAAGGCGCGGCGGTAATTCTCCCGCTTCCTCAGGATCGTGATCCAGCTCAGGCCGGCCTGCGCGCCCTCGAGGATGAGGAACTCGAAGAGCTTGCGGTCGTCGTGCACCGGCACGCCCCATTCCGTGTCGTGGTAGCGCACGTAGAGCGGGTCGGTGCCGCACCACCCGCAGCGCGCCACCGGAGGGCCGCGGCGGCGGCCGGCCTTAGACGCCGAGGTAGCGATGCTGCAGCTCCGGTTGCGCGGCGAGCTCGGCCGGCGAGCCGCTCCAGACCACGCGGCCTTTCTCGAGCACGTAGTGGCGGTCCGCTACGCGGTTGAGCGCGCGCACGTCCTTGTCGATGATGAGGATCGACAGCCCGGACGCCTTCAGCCGGGCGATGGAGGCGTAGATGTCCTCCCGCACGCGCGGCGCCAGGCCCTCGGTCGCCTCGTCGAGGATGAGCAGGTGCGGATTCGTCATGAGCGCGCGGCCGATGGCGAGCATCTGCTGCTCGCCGCCGGAGAGCTGGTTGCCGTAGTTGGCGCTGCGCGCCTTGAGGTTCGGGAAGAACTCGAACACCTTCTCGAGCGTCCACGGCTCCGCGCTGCCGGAGCGGTTCGCCGCGGTGGCGACTAGGTTCTCGCGCACGGTGAGGTTGGGAAAGACCTGCCGCCCCTCGGGGACGAGGCCAATGCCGGCCTGCGCGACCCGATACGACGGCGCGCCGCGCATCTCGCGGCCGCGGAAGGCGATCGTGCCCGTGCGCGCCCTCACGATGCCCATGATGGAACGCACGGTCGTGGTCTTTCCCATCCCGTTGCGCCCCAGCAGGCTGACGATCTGCCTGGCCTCGACGGCAAGCGAGACGCCGAACAGCACCTGGCTCGTGCCGTAGGCCGTCTCGAGGCGCTGCACGTCGAGCATCAGGCAGCCTCTCCAAGGTAGGCGGAGCGCACGTCGGCATTCGCGCGGATCTCCTCGGGAGTGCCGGTGGCGATGACGCGGCCATAGACGAGCACCGAGATGCGGTCCGCGAGGCGGAACACCGCGT